>JAUNWR010000061.1:0-10049 GCA_030540215.1 Coriobacteriia bacterium
AACCAGCATCAAAAGCGCGAAGGTTCGCTTCGACGGTTTTGGGAGGAACGCGCTTGGAGATGACTTCCTTCCATACCTCTTCGGAGAAATCCAGGCGCGTGGCCAAGGCCCCGAGCAGCACCACGTTCACCGATTTCGCGGTTGCCACCTGTTCAGCAATGGGACCCGCAGGGATAAGCGAAGCGCCCGCGGCCTGCAGCTTCTCGCGCGCATTCTCAGGCATGCCAGCCTTGCCGGTAAGCACCGGCAGCGGTTTGATGGCCTCATCGGCCACCAGCAGATAGCCACCTTCGCGAACGAAGGGCAGATTGCGCAGGGCCTCGGTGGTTTCAAAGGACACGACGCAGTCGACGCACCCGTGGTCTGCGACCATGGTTGCGACCGGCTCGGTGCCGAAACGGACGACCGTGGTGACCGCACCGCCGCGCTGGGACATGCCGTGGATCTCAGACACCTTCACGTCGTAGTTGCTTGCAAGGGCCGTGCGAGCCAGCAGGTCTGCGGCAAGGATGGTGCCCTGCCCGCCGACGCCGCACAGCAAAACGGTAGTTGCGTTGGACATGGGCTATTCCCCTTCCTTGGCCGTGGATACGATGCTCTTGAACGCGCAATACTGCTCGCATTGGCCGCAGCCGATGCACATGCTGCCGTCGATGACCGCATGCCCATCCTCTGTCTTGGCGATGGCCGGGCATCCAAGCGTGGTGCACACGCCGCACGCCGTGCACGTATCCGCAACAACATACGCAGGCTTGCGGATGCGATCGACGAGCACGCAGGGGCTGCGGAACACGATAACGGACAGCTCATCGGAGCGCGTGGCCTCGCGCAGGGCAAGACGGACAGCCTTCATATCGTTAGGGTCGACGGTGCGCACATCGGGCACGCCGATAGCATGGAGCACGCCTTCCAAGTCAAGCTCGCGCGACGGACGATGCTGCAGCGTTTCGCCATTGAAGGGATTGCCCTGTCGGCCCGTCATAGCGGTGGTACGGTTATCGAGCACGCAGACGGTGCCGGCACCCTTGTTGTATACGGTGCTGATAAGCGCCGAAAGGCCGGAATGGGCGAAGGTGGAGTCGCCGATGACGGCGACCACGGGGCGATGCTCGGTGCCCGCCCAAGCGAGTTCGAAGCCATGGGACATGGAAACGGAGGCGCCCATGTCGATGCATGTGTCCATTGCGGACAGCGGGGGCAACGCGCCCAGCGTATAGCATCCGATATCGCCGGTAACGACGGCCTTGATGCGCGAAAGTTCCTTGAACACCAGGCGATGCGGGCAGCCGGCGCACAACGCGGGCGGACGACCCGGAACGTCGGCAGGAGCCTGCGCATGCGCGGGAGCTTCCTGACCGAACGCCGCGCGGATAAGTCCGGGGGTCAGCTCGCCGTCGCGCGGCAAGCCGCACGGAAAATCGGCAACGCGAACGCCCAGCGCACGTACCGCGTCGGTCAAGTAGGTCGAACCCTCCTCAACAACGTACAGCGCATCCACGCCTGCCTTGAACTCGCGCAACGCCTGCGCGGGCAAGGGATACGTGACGCCAAGCTTGAACACCGATGCATCCGGGAGAGCCTCCACCACATGCTGGTAGGCAGCACCGGCGCACACCACGCCAACAGCAGCGCCTTTGCGCTCGACGCGATTGAACTCGCAGGTTTCGACCCATTCGGAAAGCTGCTCGATACGCTCAAGCTGCACCTTGCGGCGCGGCTTGGCGAACGCCGGCATCATGACCCATTTCGCGGGGTTGCTCTCGTAGGGCTTGAGGGCGTGCTCGGTACGCTGACCGCGCTCGACCGGGGTCTTGGTATGGGACACGCGCACGGAGGAGCGGATGAAGAACGGCACGTCAAAGCGCTCGGAAAGGTCGAAGGCGTTGCGGGTGAACGCCAAGGCCTCGGCTGAATCGGCGGGATCCATCATGGGAATATGAGCCGCCGCAGCATAGTAATGCGAGTCCTGCTCGTTTTGGGAGGAGTACATGCCGGGATCGTCGGCCGCAAGCACCACATACCCGCCGCCGACGCCGGTATAGGCGGCGGTGAACAGCGGGTCCGCCGCGACGTTGACGCCGACGTGCTTCATGGTGGACAGCACGCGCGCGCCGGCCGCGCTTGCGCCGACGCCCACTTCAACGGCGACCTTCTCGTTAACGCACCATTCCGCGTACACGCCGTCCATCTTCGCAAAGGTTTCAAGCGTTTCGGTGGAAGGAGTGCCCGGATAAGCCACGCCGATACGGCAACCGGCTTCCCATGCGCCTTGGGCTATCGCCTCGTTTCCTGATAACAGTTCCATGTCGCTCCCGTCTGTGAAAACGCGCGAACGCGTTTATCCGAAACCGCGGACTCCCGCGGCGTTACTCTTCTTTGTACACCAAGCAGAACGCGCCGATTTGCACGACGTCGCCGTCAGCCAGGAGATACGTGTCGATGCTGTTGTTGTTCACCCATACCCCGTTAAACGATGCCTCATCGGAGATCTCGTAGCCCGAATCCACCGGCTCGACGGACGCGTGCGTGCGGGAGACGGTCATATCGTTGAGGAAGATGTCGCACTGCGGGCTGCGTCCGATGCTGAGCTTTTGCTCCCCCAGCTTGAACGACACGCCGGTTTGAGGCCCGCGTACCACGTGAAGCACGGCCGTGGGTTTGGTCTTCGCGGCGGCGACCAGCTGGTCTTCACCAAACTGCAGCGGTGCGAAACGCTGCGTGGAACCCTGCAGCTTGAAGCCGCAGTGCGGGCAGGCCGAATCCTCGGGACCTACCGGGTTGTTGCATACCGGGCATACATTGGCCATGATAGCTCCTTCCTACATGCCGCTATTGCGTCGACGTGGTTTTGTCCACGATAAGCGGCGTGGTGTTCAAAAGCTGCGAGGTTGCCGTTTTATCCTCGCCAGAGAAACCGCGCATAAACCTGTCAAAAGCGATGCCGATGCTCTCGAAGAAGTTCGGCGCGGGAACATCCTTGCAAGCCACCAGATCTTGCGTTGCGATGACCTGGTTGCGCTGCTTGAACGTGACGGTTCCAACGACCTGGCCCGCCTTCACCGAGCCATGCAGCTCGTTGAACTGCACGGTTTGGCTGACGTTGCCGTTCAAGTCGAAGACCTCCACGGCGCTTTGCGGATCGGAGAACGTCGCGGGCACCGTACGGTCTATCCAGTCATCATGCGCCACTTGAGCCACCAAGGGCACGGAGGCGCCGTTCATCTGCGTGTTCTGGTCGCAATTGGCAAGCTGATAGGACTTACGGTGTTCAAATACCCACGCTACCAGCTCGTCCGCATCGAAAAAGCGCTGGCTTTCCGACGTCGACCCCAATACGATGGCGTACAGCTCCTGCCCGTCTTTGTTGACGGCGCCTGCGAACGACGCGCCAGCCTTCTCGGTGTAGCCCGTTTTAACGCCGATGGCATCATCGTTGATATCGAAGAAACCGTCGGTGGTTTCAAGGAACACATCGGCAGAGGACCCGCCTCGCTTCACCGTGATAGTGGTGGACCCGCCGCCGACCACCGAGCGGAACGTCTGGTTGGTCATGGCGTAGGCAACCACTTTGGCCTGATCGGCAGCAGTGGAATGCAGGTTGCCGTCATACTGGTCGAAGTCGAGGCCGTGCGGGTTCTCGTAGACCGTGTTCGTGCAACCGAGCTTCTGCGCGGTGGCGTTCATCTGCGCAACGAACGCCTTCACATCAGAATCGCCCGAGGCGGTGCCGCTCGACCGCAAGGCCGCGCCCACCGATTCGGCGATGGCGATGGCGGCATCGTTGCCCGACGGCACCAACAGCGCGTACAGCGCCGTTTTCAGCGTCATGGTATCGCCTTCCTGCAATCCGGCGGAGGACTCGCCCACCGCAGCAGCATCAGCCGAAACGGTGATAGTGGAATCCAAGGACGTCAGGCCGGAGGCGACGGCGTCGAGCGCCACCACGCCCGTCATAATCTTCGTGACCGAGGCGATGCAGGCGGCATCGTCGGCGTTACGCTCGAAATACACGGTGCCGTCGGTATCCACCACGATGGCGCGTTCGGCGTCGATGTTCGGGCACTGCGCGACGGCCAAGCCGCGAGCATCAACCGTTTCGCCCATGACGATGTCCGCTTTGCGCACATCGGCGTACGCATTGCCGACGCCGCCGGCGACAGGGGTGAGGGCCAGCACGAACACAAGCACGCACGCGATGGCGCGTGCGTGCTTGTTCGGCCCACTATGCAACGTGAAGCTAGTCGACAATGTACACATCCTCCGCGGAAACGGGCGCGAAGCCGGCATCGGCAAGCTTGCGCTCGATTTCCTCGTCTCCAGATACCTTCAATACGTCGATGGCGTGCCCGCCCTCGACCGACATGCAGTAACCGTATTCAACGTTGACGTCGCACTCGTCCAAGAACTCGAGCAGCGAGGCCAAACCGCCCGGAACATCCGGGACTCGAACAGCCATGACCGGCGTGACGGCGGCTCGCCAACCGGCAAGCGTCAGCTTCTCGGCGGCTTTGTTAGGCGTATCGCACAGCATACGGGCCACACCGAAATCCTCGGTATCGGCCAGATACAGCGCATGCATGTTGACGCCGGCATCCGCGACCGCACGGGTAGCTGCGGCCAGACGGCCCTTTTCGTTCTCCAAAAAAACGGTGAGCTGGGAAATCATGGCATTACTCCTTTCGCAGGTCGATGATGCGCTTGGCCTTGCCCTCGCTGCGCTCGATGGACTTGGGCTCGACGAGTTTGATGTCCACGGCGATCTGCAGGTTGCCCTTGAGCTCGGTGGCCAGACGCTTCTTGAGCGTTTCGAGCTTGCGGATCTCGTCGAACGGGAACTCGGGCACGGTCTCGACGCGCAGCTCGACGTGGTCGAGCGGGCCACGCGTGGTGAGGATGATCTGGTACTGCGTGGCAATCTCGGGGAAGCCGGTGAGCACCTGCTCGATCTGGGACGGGAACACGTTCACGCCGCGCAGGATGAGCATGTCGTCGGAACGGCCGATGATGCGGTCGATCTTGCGATGCGTGCGGCCGCAGGCGCAGGGCTCTGAGATGATGCGGGTGATGTCGCGGGTGCGGTAGCGCACGAGCGGGCAGCACTCGCGCGTGAGCGTGGTGAACACCAGCTCACCGTATTCGCCATCGGGCACGGGCTGCAGGGTGTCGGGATCGATGATCTCGGCGAAGAAATGGTCCTCGGCCAGGTGCAGGCCGCTCATCTCCTTGCACTCGAAGGCAACGCCCGGGCCCATGACCTCGGACAGGCCGTATACATCGCAATACTGCACACCAAGCTTCTCGGCGATCTCGTCGCGCATACCCTGGCTGCAGGGCTCGGCGCCGAAGATGCCGGCGCGAACCTTCAGATCGGTTGCAGGGTTGATACCCATCTCGATGGCGGTATCGGCGATATGCAAGGCGTAGGACGGCGTGCACGCCAGCACATCGACCTCCATATCCTTGAGCATCTGGATCTGGCGCTTGGTGTTGCCCGAGGAAATGGGGATGACGGCGCAACCGGCCGTTTCGCCACCCCTATGAGCGCCCAGGCCGCCGGTGAACAGACCGTAGCCGTATGCGATCTGCATAGTGGCGTTCTCGTCGCAATCGCAGATGGCAAGACCGCGCGCAAAGCACTCGCCCCAATGCTTCAGGTCGTTTTCCGTGGAGCCGACGACAGTTGCCTGGCCGGTGGTACCGGAAGAGGCATGCAGTCGGGCCACCTTGGAGCGCGGCACGGCGAACAGGCCGTCAGGGTAATTGTCGCGCATGTCCTGCTTGAGGATGAACGGGAACTTCGTGATGTCCTCGAGCGTTTTCAGATCGCCCGGTTCGACGCCGGCGTCCTTAAAGCTCTTCTGATAGAAAGGGACGTTGTCATACGCATATTGGACACACCACTTCATGCGCTCGAGCTGCAGGTCGCGCAGCTCCTCACGTGACATCGTTTCGATTTCCGGCTGGAAGTACACCTTTCTCTTACCTTTCTTTGTGCGCGGCGCCTGGCGTGCGGTGGGCGCGTATCGCCGCTTAAATATGAAGTAACCCGCTAGCTTCGATCCGGACCCTTCAAGATAACCTCGTTGATGGGATCGTATACGCTGGCGAACAGGTCTTGGCGCACGATGTTTCCGTTCACGTCCTTGACCGTACGCGTCACCTCGATGGTCGAACCGTCGGTGCCGCGCGTTTTCACGTAGCTGGTGCCCGGCGCAAGCGTATCGTCCACTTTGGTGGTGGTGGAATACTTCTTGCCCGCCTCCCATTGACCGGTTTCGGTGGTTACCTGATAGCCGGGATCGACTCCATACAGTGTAGCGGTTACCGACCCGACTTGGGTGGAAACCTTTACCAAAACATCGCTGGCGGTGTCGTTTCGCCACACAAGGTCAAGTTCGGGGTACGAGACGGCCGCATCGCGTCCGGCCGGATAGCTGGCGATGTAGAGCGAATGGTTGTGGCGCTCGACGACAGGAAGGCCGGACTCGTAAACCGCATCGAACACCGTGGTGGCAACCTGGCAGATGCCGCCGCCCACCGAATCGGTGTACTCGCCGTCGATGATGGCGCCCGCTCCCAGGAACCCCTTCTCCTCGTTGCAATCTCCCGTGGTCCCGTTATATGACCACGTCTCGCCGGATTTGCAGATGGAGTTGTCGAGTATCTGGGAGACCAGCTCGATGTTGTGATTGCGGTTCTCGGTGCCTTGACCCGTGGTATAGGTGGTGGTGAAGGTGCCGATGGGCCCGACCACGCCCTTGTCGACGGCCTCCTGGAAGGTGAGACGCTGGGGCATATCTTCCGCATCGACCGCGATCACGGGAGCTTGCTGCGCCGGAGTCACGCTATCCCCTTGCCCGAACAACGCAGACGACAACGCTTCGGCGGCATCCGACACATCGGGGAGCTTGCCTTGCCCGTCGGTGGTGACGCTGACCTGACCGGACCCGTCAGTCTCGAAACCGACGCCTGAGAGCGAATCGCCCTCAGCCTGGCGGATGCCCGATGCCATGGCCGACTTGGAAAGCTGTTGGTCGATATAGGGGCGCAAACGCCAGCCATCCCCTGCCTGCTCCACGCAGGTGGACACCCAGGCGCCCACCTCGGAAGCGGTTGCCTGCCATGTATGACCACCAAACTGGAAACGCGCGCCGCCGGCGAGCGCCGAGGTGACGTCCTGGGCTACCTGGGTCGCAACTTCGGATGATATGCGAACAGGGGTGTACTCAGCATGCGCGACGATACGCCCATCGGAGAAGCCGAGCATGGTATCACCGAGAAGGCCGGCCAGCGTTTGCCGGTTGACTTCCCAGCCGTCATTGCCCTGTACCACATAGGCAACGCCGCCGGAAACCTTCACATCGTAATCCACGCGCGCCTGCCCGATGGCCGCATCGATGCCCGAAGCAAAGTCTTCAAGCGCCCCTTCATCGAAGGAAGGCTCCACTTGGATGCGTTTACCGAACAAACCCGCGCCCATGCGCGCGAGCACGCCGCCGTCGGAGCGTCCCACGGCAAGCGCCTGCTGGGCAAGCTGACCGGAATCCAGCGACGCCCCCAACTCCGCGCCGGTGGTCTGCCACGCCTGCTTCGAAGCCATGGCCTCCTCCACCGCCATCTGCTCGGCAAGCGCCGCATCCTGCTGGTTTTGCGCCGCAGCGGCCTCATCGGTTTGCTGCGCCGCCTCATCGGAAGCGAACACCGTGGCGCTAGCCTGTTGAAGCGGCTGTGCGTACGCTTGGTCGAGCGCTTGCTCGATCTCGTCGGCGTTCAGCCCGGACACATCGATATCGCCGACCTTGACGCCGGAGTACGCGCGACCAGCATGGGAAACCCCATCGACGGTGCAAACGACGACGAGCGCGATAGCGCACACCGACACGATAAGCGCAGGTCTGCTCTTCCGCACAAGCTTAAACCAAGCGCGAAGCAAGGCACCGAGCACATGCCCGATGGCGCGGACAAGGGTGACAACAGCTCCGAAAAGCCAGGAAAGCACGCTTCCGGCGATTGATGCAAAGGCGGACCCGCCGCTAGAACGCACTTGCCCGCGATTGCGAGCACCGGACGGACGCGAAGAAGTGCGCTGCTGCTTGGTCCACAGATTTGGCTGCACGCCCGAACGTTCGGTCCCCGCAGAATGCATGCGACGACCCGACCGCTGAGCGGTTCGGGCCGTCGATGACGTTCTATTACCTTGTCTGGGCGCACGAGGCGAGCTTGCACCCGCGGAGGAGCGGCCGGATGCATGTTGAGAAGATCCGCCGGAGGAGGGACGCGTGGCCGCATGTCGAGGCGATCCGTCGCTGCGCCTGGGCCTTCCAGCGTTTACGCGAGCATGATCACCTGAACGCGTTTGAGAGCCAGGGCGCGAAGCATCCCCTCGCGAAGACCTGCTATGCTGCGGAGCACTCACTTTACGCGCCCTTTCGCCTCGAGCCGACGAGCCTTCTGCATCTTTCGGTACCCGGCCAACACGTAGTACAGCGTGGTGAACAGGCCCAGCAGCAAGCCGGCATACACGAACCAAATGCCCCAAGAGCATGCCTCGGAACCGAAGCCCGGCAACCAGGACGCTTCAAACCAGCCAAGCCCGCCGATGAGCGGCATGTTCAGCAACAAGCCCGCGAACCCGACGAACAAAAACGTGGTGGCCACCTTGCCGGGATAGATGACGGCGACGCGCTCGTGATAACGCTTCAGCAGATACGCTCCCCCGACAAGGAGCATCAGATCGCGCCCTAAAACGACAACGACGATCCAGATAGGCAAACGACCCACGAGCATAAGCCCGATGACACCGCAACTCATGAGGATTCTGTCTACCGCAGGGTCGAGCAGCTGCCCGAGCTTTGATACGCAGTTCGTACGCCGTGCAAGCTGGCCGTCGATCCAATCGGTGCCCGCCGCCAGCGCGAACATGAACGTGGCAAGCAGATCGTAGCCGTTGAGCAACAGCACCATGTACACCGGCACCATGCACAACCTGATGAAGGATATAACGTTGGGAATGGTGAAGATGCGGTTAGTGACTGCTTCGCTTTTCTGAGATGACATGTGTTCCCTACCCCGTGGCCTGCAACGCAAGACGGGGCGCCCGAAAGCGCCCCGCGCAAGTTTCGAATGCGATTATACTAACCTACCGCGCATCCAAAGGTTACGGTTGGTCTACCTATTCACCGGCATCTTCACGTTTAGGAGCGGCTTTAGGCTGCTCGGGGATGGTGAAGGTGTGCACCCGCTTTTGCCGCGAGACGGTCTCATAGGTGGGCAGCATGGTCAGGCTGCCTTTGGGGCACTCGTAGGTGCAGCTGCCGCATTGGACGCAGCGGAAGTGGTCGATGGCCCAGGTACGGGCCTTCTTGTCCACCTCGATGGCGCCGCAGGGGCAATGCTTCACGCACAGGCTGCACAAGATGCAGGTGGACTCGTCGACCACCACATGACCTTTCAAGCCCGCAGGAGGCTCAGGTTTCACCACAGGGTACAGCACGGTCTCGGGCTTCTTGAACAGCGAGCCGAACGTCATTTTTCCAAGTTTGAATCCGCTCATCGCTCTACCTTTCCGTGCAGCTGATGCAAGGGTCGATGGTCAGGATGATGTTATTCACATCAGCCAGATCGCAGCCCTTCAGGGCGATGGTCATGCCTGCGATGTTCTGGGAGGTTGGCGTGCGCATGCGCATGCGCTCCAAGAACTTCGTGCCGTTGCCGCGGGCGTAGTAATAGCACTCGCCGCGAGGCTGCTCGAGCACGTTGCAGGCCTCGGCTCCGTCGGCAGGGTTGCCCTTGACCTTCACCTCGATATCGCCGGCGGGCATACGGGAGATGACCTCTTCGATGATGTCGATGGACTGCAGCACCTCAAGGCAGCGCACCTGAACGCGCGCATAGCAATCGCCGTCGTTGGACAGGATGGGCTGAAACTCGGAAAGCTTGCCGTACCAACCGTTGCCGAGCATGCGCACATCGTAGTTCACGCCCGAAGCGCGGCCGAACGGGCCGACCATGCTTTCCGCAACGGCATCGTCGTGGCTGACATAGCCGAC
>JAUNWR010000062.1:0-10005 GCA_030540215.1 Coriobacteriia bacterium
TGCAGCAGGAGTTCCGCACCAAGGAGATGCTCACGTCCATGGGCATCTACGCGCTGCTCGTGCTCATCGTGTACGGCGCGGCGCTCGGGCAGACGGCTCAGGCGACCGACGTGCTGCAGCTTTCCGGCGGCCTTCTGTGGGCGCTCATCGTGTTCACGTCGCTGCTGGGCTTGAACCGCTCGTTCAACCACGAGAAGGAGCAGGGCTGCATGGAGGGTATCTTGCTCGTGCCCATGGACCGCAGCGTGATCTTTCTGGCGAAGGCAACCTCGAACCTGCTGTTTCTGCTGGTGGTAGAGGTGATCGCCGTGCCGCTGTTCTGGTTCTTCTTCCTGACCACCGCCCAGCCCGGCCCGGATTTCATGCTCATGGCGGTGCCGCTAGCGGTGGGCACCATAGGCGTGGCGGGCATCGGCACGCTGCTGTCCACCATCACCGTGAACACGCGCGGCAAGGACGTCATGCTCGCCGTGCTGTTCGTGCCGCTGATCTTCCCGCTGCTCTACGCATGCGCGTCGGCGACTACCGCCGTGGTGGTGGGCGCCGAGGGGTATCTCGACGTGTTCGCGCAGTCGATGGCGCTTGCCGGCGGCTACGACGTTATCATGCTGCTGGTCAGCTGGGTTCTGTACGATTTCGTTATCTCCGCATAGCTTTCAACCTGCGATCTTCATAAGGAAAGGAAACCAATGACGAACAAACCGGTGAAGCTGCCCGAGGCGGGGCAGTGGCCTGACAAGGTGGCGCCGTGGGCGCTGCTGGCGGGCATCGTGCTCTCCACCCTGGGCTTTCTCATGGCGTTTCTGTACGCCGGGCCCGTCAACGGCGCCGCCGTCGACGGCGTTGAGCTGATCGGCGGGCAGATGGTGGCGAACAAGCTGCTGCTGTCCCAGAAGATCTTCTACTTCCATATGCCGGTTGCCCTGGTGTCGTTCTGCGCGCTGGCGTTCGCGTGCTATTACTCCGTGCGCTTCCTGGCCACCAAAAACCAGCGCTTCGACACGTGCGCGAAGGTGTGCATGGAGATCTCGCTCGTGTTCGTTATCTGCACCATGATCACGGGCGATCTGTGGGAGCGTTTCGAGTGGGGCGTGTGGTGGACGTGGGAGCCGCGTCTGACCACCTACCTTATCCTCATGCTCATCGTCATCGCGTACTTCGTGCTTCGCAACGCCATCGATGAACCCGAGCGTCGCGGCGTGTACGCCGCCGTCATCGGCATCATCGCCATGGTCGACGTGCCCATCTGCTTTATGATCACGCGCCTCATCCCCTCGGGCGTGCACCCCGTGGTGCTGCGCGAGGGCGGCATGTCCGGCGATATGGGCATGACCGTGGCCGTGTGCTTGGCGGGCCTTATGCTCGTCGGGTTCGCGCTGTACCGTTTCCGCTTCCGCCAGGTCCGCTTGCAGGAACGCCTGCAGGCCCTCAAAGACGAGGTGGAGATTTTGGAGGAGCAGCGCTAGGCGAAAGCCGACCGAACCCCGTTACCCGTTAGCAAACGTTCGCGCCCCAGGGGCGCTTGATCGAAGGAGCATCCCATGAATCCCGTACTTGCCGACATCTACAGCACCGTCATCCCGTCCATGCCGTTCATTATCGCAGCCTACGCGCTTATGTGGGCCGTTCTGCTCATCTACGTGTTCGTTTCCATCAGCGGCCTGAAGAAGACCGAGAAGCAGATCGCCGTGCTTGAAGAGGCTGTGGCGGAACTGAAGGCCGAATAGCCTGCGTGCTACAATTGCCGAAGCGAATCGACGAAGCGCCGCGTCTCGCGGCGCTTCGCGTCTATTCCCCCGAAGAAAGGTAAACCTTATATGAAGGCTATCATCCCCGCTGCCGGCCTCGGCTCGCGCTTCCTGCCGGCCACGAAGGCCCAGCCCAAGGAAATGCTTCTCGTCGTGGACCGTCCCGTCATCCAGTACATCGTGGAAGAGGGCCTGGCATCGGCCGCCGACGAGGTGGTCATCGTGAACAGCCGCGAGAAGAAGTCCATCGAGGAGCACTTCTCGCCGAATCCCGAGCTGGTCTCCATGCTGCGCGAGCGCGGCAAGGACAAGTACGCCGATGCCGTGGAGCATGCCGGCAACCTCAACGTCAGCTACGTGTACCAGGACGAGCCGCTGGGTCTGGGTCATGCCGTGCACTGCGCCGCCGAGAAGACGGGTGACGAGCCGTTCTACGTGCTGCTCGGCGACGTCCTGGTCCCCGACAACAACATGCTGCCCGCCATGCAGAAGGTCTCCGACGAGCACAACGGCGCCTCGGTCATCGCCGTCATGCCCGTGCCCGATGACCAGGTGAACCGCTTCGGCGTCATCGCCGGCTCCGCCATCTCCGACGATGTGTGGAAGATCGACAGCCTGGTGGAGAAGCCCGCGCTCGAGGATGCGCCCTCCAACCTGGCCGTGTTCGGCCGCTACCTGCTGTCCGCTCGCGTGATGGAGCTTCTGGCCGAGGCCAAGCCCACCGTCGGAGGCGAGATCCAGCTGACCGACGCGCTGGACGCGGTGCTCAAGGAAGAGGAGATGTACGCGCTCGTCATCGATCCGCAGGACGGTTTCGACACCGGCACCGTGGAAAGCTGGCTGGAGACGAACAACATCCTGTTCGAGCGCAAATACGGCAAGAAGGCCTAAGGTCTTCGGCGAAAACCTGCGACGGTTCGGCCGCCCGGTGATGCACCGGGCGGCTTTTTCATTGTCAGGGGGGGTGGATGATTCGGCTTATGGGAAAGGGACGGTTGTGGAAGGCGATAGCCGTCATTCGGCTTGGGAGAGCCGGCGGTGGTCGTGGATGATCGCTCGGCGAAAGGAGCGAGCTTATCGCGTGAACATATTTCCGCCCCCTGTTCGGAAAAAAGGAGCGGCCCTGGCAGGAAGGGGAACCTGCCAGGGCCATAAGGAGGGGATATACGGTGCCGGTTCGTTGGCACCGATTAACTGCTTTTAAGGAGAAAGCAGTGCGACGGAGGAAGGAGGGGAACCTTTCCGTTCGCTGATACGCAGTATAACCATCGACGTTGAAGGCGTTATGGCAGCGGCTTGCGCATTTTGTGAAGCAACCGACGGGCTCGTTACAAGTTGGTGAACAACAGGGTGCGATGGCCTTATCCGATGGTAAGAGGCGGGGCTCGTCGGGGTAGGATGTCGGGGCCCTGGCAGATAAGGCGGCTTGTGCGGATGCGGTCCGATATGCTCTTCCGCTTGCGACGTTGCGCGGAGACTGGCTTCTCGGCGCCGCGGTTTCGTGCGTTGGCGGTTTTCGCCCAAGAAAAGGGATGGGCCGCAAGCGAAAAGGGGGAAACTTGCGGCCCGAAAGGAGGGGAGGAACGATGCTTTAGCATCGCGATCTGCTATGGGGAGCAGACAAGCGGTGGAAAGGGGATGTCCCGCTTGCAAGGCTTACTATACCGGCCGATGTTGAAGCGGGCGTGTCCGGGGAGTGGCTTTGGGGTGATGTGCTCGTGAACGGAATGTGAACGCCCAGGAAACGCCGTTACCTTCCCGTTGCCAAGCAGGCGGGAACAGGGTGGTAATTCCATTATTTCCCCTGATGAGAGCCAATGTTCTCTTCCCGTAACCTTGTGAAGCGGGCTTGTGGGGCGCGCTTGTGTGCCTGCGATGCCCCTTTGCCTGGCCCCTTGGGGCCTTTGGTATCATGTTCGGGTCGAAAGGAAACATCCATGCCTGATATCCAGTTGCGGTTCCACCGCGATATGCTCGTGCTGTCCAGCCCCGTCGCCCCCGTGCTCGCGCGCCAAGGGTTCGAGTTCGACGGCGATGTGGAATATGCCACGCTTATGGAGCCGGAGGCCGTCGAGGACGCCCTTCGCCTGAACCTCATGGCGGGCGTGCAGTGCCTTGTCACCGAAACGTCCGGCATGACCCCGGCGCGCCTGGCTCATCGGGGCATGGCCGAGCGCCTGCCCGAGCTTGCCCGCGCCGCCGTCGCGTGCGCCGCGAAGCTGCGCCCCCAGCATGTGCTGGTGGAGCTTGGGCCGTGCGGTCTGCCGCTCGATGCGTCCAGCAAGGCGTCGCTCAACGAGAACCGCGACCAGTACGCCCGTGCGGCGCGCGCCTTCGAGGGGCTTTCCCTTGACGGCTTCTTCTTGAACGGGTTTACCAACCCAAGCGACCTGAAGTGCGCGCTCATGGGCCTGCGCCAGGTCAGCGGCCTGCCCGTGTTCGCTTCCGTGAACGTGGGCGCCGACGGCATGCTGGCAGATGGTCGCCACGGCTTCGACGAGGCGCTCGACGTGATGGCCGAGTTCGAGGCGAGCGTGGCGGGCTTTTGCACGCAGGCCCCCGTCGAGCGCGCCTGCGAGCTTGCGCGGCAGGCGGCGAAGCTGCCCCTGCCCGTGCTCGCGCAGCTCGACGTCGTGGAGCACAACCCCCGTCAGCGCCAGGCAACGCCGGAAAACCCGTATCATCGCCCCGACGTCATGATGGAGGCGGCCCAGCACCTTCGGGCGGCCGGCGCGCAGTTCCTGCGCGCAACCGGCCAGGCCACGCCCGCCTATGCCGGTGCCCTGGTCGCGGCGACGGAAGGCCTCGATGCGCATCGACCCGACGTGGGGGCGTAGCCGCTATGGCGAAGCTTGCGACGAACACGCGCCGCAGCGAGCATTACGGCCAGCTGCAGCGCGTCGTCGATTCGGTGTTCGCCGACGGCGGGAAGTTCGTGCGGCGACTTGACGTGGTCGTCACGGCCGAGTCGTTCGATCTGCCCGACGACCTCGACGAGATTATCGCCTTGTTGCCGCCGGGCACCTACACGCGCCAGCGTCTGTGCGATCAGCTGAACTCGGCTATCGGCGGACACGCCTGGGGCCAGGTGTACGGCACGGTGGAATAACGGTTCTTGCGGGGCCGCGTCCCGTCTCGGGCGCGGCCCTGTGGTTTGAAGCGGGTTATCCCGCGGAAGGGGCTTTCCTTATATGGAGGATTTCGAGCACGGCATCATATCGGCGGTTGGCAGCGCGTGGCTGGGCACGCTCATAACCGCCGTAGTCATCATCACGGCAACGGCGGTGGTCGGGCATCTGCTCACGAAGTTCCTGCGCCGTGTGCTCAACTACTCCGACGATCTGCCTTCGTCGTCGATCTTCGTCAACATCGGGCGCGCCATCGTGTGGGTGGTGGGCGGATCGGTGGTGCTGTCCACGTGCTTCGGCGTGGACGTGTCGGCGGCCATCACGGCGCTGGGCATCGGCGGTATCGCCATCTCGCTAGGCTTCCAGGACACCATCTCCAATCTCATCGGCGGCGTGCAGGTCAGCCTTTTGCGTATCGTCTCTCCGGGCGACAACATCTCGGTCGGCGGCGCTTCGGGCGTTGTGAAGGACGTGAACTGGCGCCATACCACCATCACCAACTCCAAGGGCGAGACGGTGGTCATTCCCAACTCCATCATCAACAAGACGTCGCTCGTGCACCTGCCGCCCACGGGTAAGGTGACGCTTTCCCTGGTGGTGGAAGGCGGCGGAGAAGACCTTGACGAGAGGGCCGGGCGCATCGAGCAGGCGGCGCTTGCCGCGGCGCGTCGGGTGGGCGCGGTCGAGGCGTCCCCGCGCCTGTGGTTCACCGAGGTGGTCGACGTCGGTTTCGCCGGATCGCTCATCTTCACCATGGCTAGCGGCGATGACGCCACGGCGGCGAAGGATGCCGCGCTGCGCGCCATCGCGCCGTTGACCAGGCAATAGACGCAAATCGCATATGAGCGGGCCGAGGGCCCCGGAGGCGGATGCTTCCGGGGCCCTCGGTTTTTCGCGCTTTGAAGGGGCTGCGCTCGTTCGTCTCGGCGGCGACGGCGCCGTCTTTTCGCCTCGTATGTTCTGGCTGGTCCTGGCGGCCTTGGCGGAACGCAGCTCCTTCTCCTGTCCACGCACAAGGCTTCCAAGCGCCTTGCTCCCTTCGCCATAGCTGCCGACAGGCGAGGGTAAAGCGTTCGCCGCGAAACAAGCGCTTTGTAAAGCGCTCCGGCCCGGCTTGTAAGCCGCACGTAAAACCCTGTCACGCTTCGGTCATGGACTGTGCTTGCGGCCGTGCGCTGGCCGATGGTGCGCGTACCATCCTCACCTGCAAGCTCGTTTTGCATGAGAAGACATCCGAAGGGAGTATACGTACTATGCAGGGTTCTTACATCAGCCGCCGCAGCTTCATCGGCATCGCCGGCATGTCCGCGCTGGCCGTCGCCGGTTTCGGTCTGGCAGGTTGCTCGGGTTCCAACGGCGGCTCCGCCGAATCCGGTAACGCCGCCTCCGGCAAGAAGGCGCTTTCCGGCACCATCACGGCGGTGGGCTCCACCGCGCTGCAGCCGCTGTGCGAGGCGGCCGCGGAGCAGTTCATGGAGGAGAACCCCGGCGTCCAGATCACCGTCCAGGGCGGCGGTTCCGGCCAGGGCGTCACGCAGATCGCGCAGGGCGCGGTTCAGATCGGCAACTCCGACGTGTTCGCCGAGTCCAAGCTGAAGGATTCCTCCGACATCTCCAAGATCGCCGACAACAAGGTGTGCATCGTCAGCATGGGCCCGATCGTCAACGCCGACGTCACCATCGACGACATCAAGCTCGAGGACCTGAAGAAGATCTTCACGGGCGAGATCACGAACTGGAGCGAGGTCGGCGGTGCTGACGCCCCGATTACCGTCATCAACCGCGCTTCCGGCTCCGGCACGCGCGCCACGTTTGAGGACGTCGTCCTGGCCGGTACGAAGGTGCCCGATTCCTTCAAGCCGCAGGAGCAGGATTCCTCGGGCACTGCCGCCAAGATGGTCGCCAGCACCCCCGGCGCCATCTCCTATGTGGCCTTCTCCTACTTCGACAGCAGCTTCAAGGCCCTCAAGGTCGACGGCGTGGAGCCGGACGCGCAAAACGTCGAGGACAACTCCTGGAAGATCTGGTCCTACGAGCACATGTACACCGCTGCCGACCCCGACGAGGCAACCAAGGCGTTCCTCGAGTACATGATGGGCGAAGAGGTGCAGGGCGGCCTGGTGGAGCAGCAGGGCTACATCCCCATGTCCGGCATGAAGGTGGAGAAGGACGCTTCCGGCAAGGTTTCCAACAAGTAGGTTCGCCATACCCGCATCGAGTCAACTAGTTTCGAAAGGAGACGCGCGCATATGGCCTTAATGGCGAAAGCACGCGTCGAGCGGGTCGGTCGGGGCGTCACGGGCGCGTGCATCGCGCTCGTGGCGCTTCTTGTCGTCACGCTTGTCGCCATGGTCGCCGGACGCGGTATCGCAACGTTTACCGCCGACGGAATCGACCTCGGTTCGTTTTTGGCGGGAACCACGTGGAACCCGCACCAGGAGGACGCGAACGGCATGCCCACGGTGGGCGCGCTTCCCATGATCGCGGGCTCGTTCTCCGTCACGCTGCTGTCCACGTTGTTCGCGCTGCCCATCGCGTTCGGCAGCGCCATCTTCGTGGTGGAGGTGGCCCCGCGCTTCGGGCGTCGCGTGTTCCAGCCGCTCCTGGAGCTTTTGGTGGGCATCCCGTCGGTGGTCTACGGCCTTATCGGC
Source organism: Coriobacteriia bacterium (assembly GCA_030540215.1). GTDB lineage: Bacteria > Actinomycetota > Coriobacteriia > Coriobacteriales > Eggerthellaceae > Senegalimassilia. The sequence goes on from JAUNWR010000062.1 coordinate 7,528, forward strand.
TTGACGATCATCGTGGCCTGGGTGCGCGATGCGGCGGGCGCCATGGGGCAGACCATCACCGGCTTCGGCATCTTCTCGAGCGCCGTGGTGCTGGCCATCATGGTCTTGCCGACCATCACCAGCCTGTCCATCGATGCGCTGGCCGCCGTGCCGCACGAGTATCGCGAGGGCAGCTACGCGCTGGGCTGCACGCGCTGGCAGACCATCTGGAACGTGGTGCTCAAAAGCGCGGCTCCGTCGCTGATGACGGCGGTGATCCTGGGCATGACGCGCGCCTTCGGCGAGGCCCTGGCGGTGCAGATGGTCATCGGCAACGCCATCCAGATGCCCTCCGGCCTGTTCACGCCCGCTTCCACGCTGACCAGCGTGTTGACCATGGGCATGGGCAACGAGGCCATGGGCACGGTCTACAACGACGTTCTGTGGTCGCTGGCCCTGCTGCTGTTAGCCATGTCGCTCGTGTTCATCATGATCATCCACCTCATCGGGCATAAGGGGGCGGCGAAACGTGGCTAACTTCGATATGTCGGCGCACGTGCGCCGCATCAACCGGCAGGACCGCATCGCCACCGCCGTGTTGGTGGGCATCGCCGCCTTCGTCATGCTCATGCTTGCGGCCATCGTGATCTACATCCTGGTGGCGGGTGCGCCGAAGCTGTTCGATCTGAACTTCCTCACCGGCAAGCCCCAGCAGTTCAAGGAGGGCGGCGGCATCGGCCCCGAGCTGTTCAACAGCTTCTATCTGCTGATCCTCACGCTGCTCATCAGCGTGCCGCTTTCCCTGGGCGCGGCCATCTTCCTGTCGCAGTATGCGCCCGATAACGCCGCCACGGCGGTGGCGAAGACCGCCATCGAGACGTTGTCCAGCTTGCCGTCGGTGGTCGTGGGCCTGTTCGGCTTCCTGTTCTTCGTGCTGTACATGGGCTGGGGATTCTCCATCATCGCCGGCGCGGTGGCGCTGACCATGTTCAACATCCCCATTCTGGTGCGCGTCATCCAGCAGGCGCTCGAGGACGTGCCGCGCAGCCAGCGCGATGCGGGCCTTGCGATGGGTCTGACGCGTTGGGAAACCACCATCCACGTGCTGCTTCCCGCCGCCATGCCCGCCATCGTCACCGGCGTGGTGCTCTCCGCGGGCCGCGTGTTCGGCGAGGCCGCGGCGCTGATCTTCACGGCGGGCCAGTCCGCCCCGGTGCTCGACTTCACGTGCCTGGACTTCTCCAGCCCATCGTGCCCGTGGAACGTGTTCCGCCCGGCCGAGACCCTGGCGGTGCATATCTGGAAGATCAACAGCGAGGGCGTTGTGCCCGACCTGACGGCCATCTCCAACGGCACCGCGGCGGTGCTCATGGTGTGCATCCTGGCGTTCAACATCCTGGCACGCGTGATCGGCAAGTATCTGGAAAGGAGGCTGACCAGCGAATGAGCAGGGAAAACGAAATGGTAGGCGCTTGTGCGCCCCGGGCGGGCAGTGGTCGGCCCGACGGTGGGACGCTTCTGAGCACGCGCGATCTGACCGTTTGCTATGAAAACAACGAGGCCCTGCATCCCACGTCGCTCGACTTCGCGGCGGGGCAGGTGACGGCGCTGATCGGCCCGTCCGGTTGCGGCAAGTCGACGTTTCTGCGCTGCCTCAACCTTATGAACCGCGAGATCCCCAAGTGCAAGATCGGCGGCGAGGTGCTCTACCACGGCCGCAACATCAACACCCGCAAGGAGAACCTGTTCGAGCTGCGCAAATCCATCGGCATGGTGTTCCAACAGCCCACGCCGTTCCGCAAATCCATCCGCGACAACATCCTGTTCGCCCCCAAGCGCCATGGCCTGGTGAGCGGCAAGGAGGATTGCGATGCGCTGGTGGAGCAGAGCCTGCGAGCCGGCGCGCTGTGGGACGAGGTGCGCGACAAGCTCGACGAGAGCGCCTACGCGCTTTCCGGCGGCCAGCAGCAGCGCCTGTGCATCGCCCGCACGCTTGCCATGCATCCCGATGTGGTGCTGTTCGACGAGCCGTGCAGCGCGCTCGACCCCATCTCCACGTTCACGGTGGAGGAGACCATCCGCTCCATCGCCGAGTCGGGCATCTGCGCCATCATCGTGACGCACAACATGGAGCAGGCGACACGCGTTTCCGACAACACGACGTTTTTCTACGTGGGCGATATGGTGGAGACCGGCCCCACCAAGCGCCTGTTCAGCCAGCCGCAGGATAAGCGCCTGCAAGACTATCTGACGGGAAGGTTCGGCTGATCATATGACCGATTTCGAAAACGGGCAGGTCACGGCGGCGCGCGGTGCGCACGCCCAGGCCGACGAGCCCATGATCTCCATCCGCGATTTCAACCTGTGGTACGGCGATTTCCAGGCGCTTCAAGGGGTCACGCTCGACATCCCGAAAAACCGCGCCACCGCGTTCATCGGGCCCTCCGGCTGCGGCAAGTCCACGCTGCTGCGCACCTTCAACCGCATGTGCGACTTCGT
>JAUNWR010000063.1:0-10003 GCA_030540215.1 Coriobacteriia bacterium
AAGGTGAGCCGATGCTTCGGCGCGCTCGCTTAGCAGCCTCTCCTCTTCGCTTACTACGCGCCCTGAACGCTACTCTTCGCCGTGCATTTCCCGCAGGAACTTCGCCACGGGGCCGAACAGGTTGTCCTTTTCCGTGAGACGGAAATACTTCAAGGGCAGCTGCAGCTTGCGCTTGTCCGACAGATAGCGGCCGCCGGCGCGACGCACGGGCACCATCTTGTCCCGCGGGATATCGATGGGCTCCACCACCAGCTTGCCTGCCACCACCGACACCGTTTTGATGTGGTGCTCGTTGGCGAACGCCTTGATGCGCGCCTTCTCGAACAGGTTTTGCGCTTCCTGCGGCATATCGGGGCGCTTGCCCGCCAAGTCGTTGTAGATGTCTTCCACGGCGCCCACGGTTGCAGCGCTTGCGATCTTGCGATACCACAGCACCCGCTCGTCGGCTTCGGGCACGTATTCCTCGGACAGATACGTGCGGCCCGGCAGGTTCACCGTGATATCGGACAGCGCCGGCGGCAGCCCCTCGGCGGCCTTCAGATCGCCCTCGCGCGTGGCGTTCACGGCCGCGCCGAGCATCTGCGCGAACAGGTCGAAGCCCACCGCCGACATGTTGCCCGACTGCTCCGCGCCCATCAGGCTGCCGGCGCCGCGGATCTCAAGGTCGCGCATGGCGATGCGCATGCCGCTGCCCAGGTCCGTGTGCTCGTCCAACGCCGTCAGGCGCGCCTGCGCCTCCTCGGTGAGGTTGACGTGCTCGGGGAACATGAAGAACGCGTACGCCTGAGTGGAGCCGCGGCCCACGCGTCCCTTCAGCTGATACATCTGCGCCAGACCCAAACGCTGCGAATCCTCGATGATGAGCGTGTTCGTGTGCGGGTTGTCGATGCCGGACTCAATGATGGTGGTTGCCACCAGCACATCAAGCTGTCCGGCGGAAAACTCCTCCATCACCTTCTCCAACGAATCCTTGTCCATCTGCCCGTGCGCCACGCCCACGCGCGCCTCCCCGGCTGCGGCCTGCACGCGCCGCACCGCCTCCTCGATGGACCGGACGCGGTTGGAAACGTAGTACACCTGCCCGCCGCGGGCAAGCTCGCGCCTGATGGCGGCGCTGACCACGTCGGGGTCCCACTCGCCGACATGCACCTCGACGGGACGGCGATCGTCGGGCGGCGTGAGGATGAGGCTCATATCGCGCACGCCCGACAGCGACATCTGCATGGTACGCGGAATGGGCGTTGCCGAAAGCGTGAGCACGTCGATGCTCTCGCGAAGGTTCTTCATCTGCTCCTTGTGGCCCACGCCGAAGCGCTGCTCCTCGTCGATGATCACCAGGCCCAGGTCATGGGGGTTCACATCGCGCGACAGCAGACGATGCGTGCCTACGAGCACATCCACGCTGCCGTCGGCGAAGCCCTTGAGCGCCGCAGCCTGCTGCTGCGGCGTGCGGAAGCGGCTGAGTACCTCGACGGTAACGCCGAACGGCTCGAAACGGTCCTTGAAGTTGGTGAAATGCTGCTGCGCCAAGATGGTGGTCGGGCACAGCACCATGACCTGCTTCTTATCCTGCGTGGCGGCGAAGGCGGCGCGCAGCGCCACCTCGGTTTTCCCGAAGCCGACGTCGCCGCACACCAAGCGATCCATGGGCTTGACACTGCGCATGTCGGCCTTCACATCGGCGATGGCAGCCAGCTGATCGGGGGTTTCCCGATACGGGAACGCCTCCTCCATCTCGATCTGCGCCGGCGTGTCGGGACCAAAGGAATAGCCTTGCGCGCTGGCGCGACGCGCGTACACGTCCACCAAGTCGAACGCAAGCTTTTTGGTGGCCGCGCTCGCCTTCTTCATGGCGCGCGACCAGTCGGCCGTGTTCAGGCGGGTGCATCGCGGCGTGGAGCCCTCGGGGCCGACGTAGCGCGTGACGCGGTCGAGCTGCTCGACCGGCACGAAGAGCTTGTCGCCCTCTGCGTATTCCAGCAGCAGGTAATCGCGTGCCGTACCGTCGATCTCGCGGCGCACCAGCTCCTTGAAGTGCGCGATACCGTGCTGCGCGTGCACAACGTAATCGCCCGGCTTGTACGGGAACGTGATCTCGGTGATGTCGATATGACGGCTGGGACGTGCGGTGGAGGCCCCTTGGGTGTCGGACACGCTGACCATGCCCAGCTTCGCCTTCGGGATGATCATTCCCAACGGGATGTCGACGTCCACGACGTTAACGACCCCGCGGCGCAGGCGGCGCTTCTTCTGCCCGTCGGCGTCGTCGGGGTTTTCCTCGGCGTCGAGCCATTCTTGGATGGGAAGGCCGTGATCGACGAAGGCGAGCATCATATCGGCGCGGCTTCGGCGGTTCGGAGCGCTGAACACCACCGTGTAGCCATCGTCGACGAGCGTGCGCAGACGACCGAACAGCTTATCGGGATGGCCCGCCGCCTCGACGCGCTTCACCGGCAGCTCGACATCCACGTTGCCGCCCACGCGCATGATGGACACGTACGTTGCACGCTGGCACTCGCCGAAGCTGACCTGCGGAGCCGGGCAGAACAGGCCCTCAAGAGCGATGTTTGTTCCCTTGGCCTTCGCTTCCAATTCCTCGCTGGCGTGCATCATGTCATCGAAAAGGCTTCGCGGCTCGATGAGCACCGAAAGCGCATCACGGCGCAGATAGGCGCCCAACGTGACCGGCTTGTCATAGAGGTAGGGCAGCAAGATGTCGCTACCCTCGAAGCGCAAACCGCCCTCGGCGTTTTCCAAATGCTCGGAAACGCTGCGAAGCGCAGGGTTGGTCCCAGCCTGCGCCGCAAGCTTCTTGCGCGCGCGTGCCAGACCCGATTTGCTGCAAGAAAACTCGACGACGGGATAAATGTGCACGCTTTCCAGGCTGGAGATGGTCTGACCCGTGGAGGGCACGATGCGGCGGATCTCGTCCAGCTCGTCGCCGAAGAAGTCGAGGCGAACGGGAAAGCTCAGATTTCCCGGGTACACATCCACGGTGCCGCCGCGCGTGCAAAACGTGCCGGGGCCGTCAAGCTCGCCGGTATTGGAGAACCCGCGCGATTCCAGAGCATGGATAAGGTCGTCGAAATCCTGGATGCCCGCAGCCTGCGCGCCCGGCATGTCGGCCAGCTCCTGACCGCAGACGAAAACCAACGGCGCAGAAGCGTTGGCGTTGACCGGCGGCAGCGTGCGCAGCAGCGCTCGCGCGCTTGCGACCACGACCACCTGACGCCCGGTCTGCAGCGCGTGCGCAGCCTCCATTCGTCGAGCGATGGTGGCAAGGTCCGCGTGTTTCTTGTCGAACGGCAGATCCGCGCGCTCGGGGAAGCGCAGCACCTTGTCCTCGCCCAGATAGGCCGACAAGCTGCGAGCGAACGACACCGCCGCATCCTCGCCCGCCACCACCGCAAGGGTGGTCTGCGGCTTATGCGAGAAACGCGCGGCGACCATGAACGGCCGCGCGCTGTTCGCGATGCCCAACGTGCCATCGTTGCCGGCATCGAGATTAGACCAAAACCCATCCAGGCATTCCGAGCGCTCGATCGCGAAGCGCAGAGAATCGATAAGCATACGTTGCATTCCCCTATCACCATCGGCCAGCCCGGATACAGCCATACGCGTCCGGGCTGGCGCGCGCAGCTTTCCTTCGATGAAGCCGCGCTTTATTTCAAGGTGAAAAGTGTATCACGCACCATCTTCATCGCTCGAGACGCTATGCTCAAGCCACACGTAAACAGCAACATCTGTTCGTGTTCCGAACCTTCACGGCAGCCTTCTATCAGAACGAATAAAGCCGTTCTACGGCGCCGAAAGAACCGACCAGACAACCACGCAAAACGCCCGAACAGGCAGGTTTGATTTCAAAAGGAGAATGCATCGCGAATTCTTGATTTATCTGGTTTCATTCGGCGTTCCCTATGTAATCTTCAGACCCTTCGGCTTAATCTATATGTCCAGATAACATAACGATTTTGCAGCGTAAAAGCTGTGTACAACATCATTCGATATACTGCTGTTGAAATGACCCGGAATCGGAAGGATCGCCCATGCCGCGCGAATTGATGAAGGATAAAAGGGAACGCGCGATAGCCATCGCTCAGAGAATGGACGAGCACTTTCCAGCCGCTGAATGCGCGCTGCATTATTGGGGCGACCCCTTCAAACTGACTATTGCGGTATTGCTGTCGGCGCAAACCACCGACAAAGGCGTTAACAAGGTCACGCCAGCATTATGGGAACGCTATCCAACGCCGCAAGCGCTTGCCAATGCCGATGTGAACGAAGTAGAGGAGATAATCCGCACCATCGGCTTCCACCATGCGAAAGCCGCGAACTGCGTCAAATGCGCTCGAATGGTGATCAGCGACTTCGGCGGAGAGATTCCACAAGATATGACGTTGATCCAAAAACTGCCGGGCGTGGGACGCAAAACCGCCAACGTGGTGCTCAATGAAGCCTTCGGCATTGTGGAGGGCATTGCAGTCGATACGCACGTGTTCCGTATCGCGCACAAGCTGAAGCTGGTGGGACCCTCGGCGGATACACCCCAGAAGACTGAAGATGCGCTCCTAAAGCTTTATCCAAGGCAGTATTGGGGACCGATTAATCACCAGTGGGTGCTGTTCGGCCGCCAAACATGCATCGCCCGTCGCCCGAAATGCGAAGAGTGTTTCTTAAGCGATCTTTGCCCAAACAGCGGAAAATGAACAAGTTGAATGAGACGCCTAAAACCCCGTAACGCTGAATAGTCGTTCGCATCAAACTCCATCAATTGTCGCGCACGCATGCAGATATGGACGATTCTTCGCAGCACGAGAGCTATCACGATCAGCAATCACTTGAGCAAGTGATTTCGTTTAACGAATATCTTCACCGGCCTGCAAATTTGAGTCATTATGCTCAGAACGAAAATGGGCGTCCCCCAATAATGCAGGGAGACGCCCAGAAACCTACGATATTACGAACCAAAACCAAATGGCCCCAGCCGACTACTCAGCGGAACCCTTAGGAGATAACGGGCACCCCAGTCGTGCCAGTTCACCGACCACAACGTCTACCAGCAGCGGCAACGCATCATGCACAGGTCTGGTAAGCCCTTCGGTCGCTTCGGCAGGAGAAGCGTTTTCCACCTGCATACCCAGGCACATTCCCTCAGCTTGATATCCTAGCAAAGCTGCGGAATCGAACAGGTCGATCAGCTTCAGATCATGTAAGCTTGCAGTGATGCCGACATGGCGCGCCATCGCATCGGGCGCATAACGAAGCACCGTGCCCGCAGGCTGACCGGAATCATCAACTGCATCGACGGTCATGATCACATCGAATTCTCGCACGCGATCGATCATAGCTAGCGACAAGCAGCCAAGATCCAACAGCTCAACGTTATCCGGGATGTCATACGAAGCCATAAGCTCGTCATAGACAGCCGGCCCGATGCCGTCATCGAGCATCAATCTATTACCAACGCAAAGGACCGCCACACGCTGCGGGCGCAATTCCTCGGGAACAGCCACATTACTGGCGACATACTCCCGCAAACCCCAGCTATCCTGTTCGCAAGCCATGCTTTAACCCTCCATACCCGGACGGATTATCAAGTTATACCACGTAGCGAAGCCGAGCATCGCAAGCCCGATCACAACGCAAACCACTGCCCAGATACGTTCACGACGCACGTACGTGTCCTTGGAAACGCCGCGAGCTACCGCACGATGCGCCGCAAAAGGCTGGCTAAGACGCGAGAACAAGAACGTGACCGCAACCAGCACAACGCCGATAATCGCGGCAAACGCAATAGCAAGCGGCGTACGTTCCGAGTACGCAGCATAAAACAAATTGTCAGCAACAAGCCACAAAGGATAGAACAAGATGGTAGCCCAGAAGCCGTGTGCCGGACCCCAAATGGGAGGCAAGAACAGCGCACCGATGTTCCACCGGGGAATACCTTCCAGGAACTTCTCTTCGCAAGCAATCTGCTCTTTGGTTAGCTCAGCCATACATAACCAATCTATCAGGGGATATACGCAAACAACATGGTTTCAGATAATTGTACCCACACGTTAGCGCATTGTCGGCGCAAGGCAGAAATCGCCACAGGATTCCATGTGCGACTCCATTACCTCAAAACGCAAAAAGCCCGACCGCCGAAGCGATCGGGCTTTCAAATCAGCTGCAAGGGCAGATAGCTTACAAGCTAGTGCTTCTCGCCATGACCCAAATCATCCTCACCAACGATGTTGTGGATGTCGGGGTCGTAGACCAGGCCGCCATGCTCCTTATGGAAGAACATGAGCAGCGTAGGAGCGATGCCCTCCACGTTCGCCAAGTAAATATGGATGAACATGAAGCAGATGAACACGAACATCATGAAGTAGTGGATGATGCGCATGCTCATGATGCCGCCCACCAGAGACGTGCCCGCAGCAAAGAACGGGATCTCGGAGGTGGGAACCCACAGAGCCAGGCCCGTGTAGAACATCAAGATGATGAGCACGGGAATGAACAGGTAGCTGATCTTCTGCGGAACACCCAGCTTAGCGGACAGCGGGTGATCCTTCTTGAAGAACAGGTAGTACTTGATCCACTGCGGACCCTGATGCAGGTTGTCCTTCTGCGGAAGCCACGTCTTGTAGTCGGTGACCTGCTTGCGGGTACCGCCGGTCGGCGAGGACTTCACGATGAAGGCCATGATCAAACGGCAGATGCAGTTGATGAACAGCACAAAGCCGAAGAACACGTGCAGACCGCGGGCCATGGACTCAAAACCCCAGAAGAAGGGGTAATGGATGTAGAAGCCGGTGAAAATCAGCAGAACCATGGCGACGAGGTTGATCCAGTGCGTGATCACGAACGGCAACGGATGCGCCTCGCGGTAATGTGCCAAATGCGCCATGTTACTTCACCCCCCAAGGGCTCGTGACGGTTTCGAAACGCTTGCCCGTGGCAGGCTCGGAGATATGGACCGAGCAGGCCGTGCAGGGGTCGAAGGAGTGCACCGTGCGCAGTGCGTTGATGGGCTTCTCGATATCGCCCACCGGCACGCCGATCAGAGCCTCCTCGAGCGGACCGTGCTGGCCCTTCTCGTTCTTCGGAGCCAGGTTCCACGTGGACGGGATGATGATCTGGTAACCCTGGATCTTGCCGTCCTTGACAGACTCGCTGTGGTAAAGGGCGCCACGCGGGGCCTCCCAGAAGCCGGAGCCGTCGCCGGTGGTGGTTTCGGGAGCGCGGAAGTACTCGGAATCGCCGGACTTCACGGCCTCGATCAGCTCGTCGACCCACTCCTTCATGAGCGTGGCGATGTAGAGCGTCTCGATCTGACGGATAGCGGTACGGCCGAGCGTGGACTGGGCCACGGACAGGTCGCCCTCATGGCCGAGCGCCTTGAGGAAAGCGTCGACGTGTTCCTTGACGAAGGGCACGTTGCGCTTGTAGGCGGCCAGGATACGGGACAGGCTGGTGGCCTCCATGGAGTTGCCGTTGTAAGACGGGCACTTAACCCACGTGTAGCGGTCGTTCACGTTGTAGTCGGTGTACTCCGGCTCGGTGGTGAAGTTCGGAGCCTGATAGGTCTCGGAACCCTTGTACCAGGAACGGCCGACCCACTCGGCGATGGCCTTCTCGTCGGGCTCGGAGAGGTTGAGGTTCTCGTCGAGCACGCCGGAGGGCAGGTAGCGGTTGGACATCTTGAAGTCCTCACGCTCGAAGACGCCCCAGGCGATGTAGCGGCCCGGACCCTTGCCGTACTCGAATGCATCGGCGTAGTACGGGGCGATTGCCAGCACGTCGGGGATCATGGTCGCCTCGACCCAGTTGTACAGCTCGTCGACCAGCAGCTTCAGGTCGTCGAGCTTCTGGTCGGTGGGCACGAAAGCCGTGCCACCCGGACGCAGGGTCATGACATGCGGCATCTTACCGCCCAACAGGGCGCTGATCTGGGAAGCCTTGGCCTGCATGCCCAGAGCCTCCAGGTAGTGGGCCGTGCAGATGAGGTCGAGCTCGGGCGGCAGCTTGAAGCCGGTGCCGTCCTCGGCATCGAACCAGTTGCCGCTGAAGATGGACAGCTGACCGTTCTCGGCGAACTGGGACAGGTGCTCCTTCAGGGCGACGAAGTCGCTGTTCATGGAAGTGCCGGCTGCACGAGCCAGGTCCATGGCGTCGGCCGGGTCGGCCTTCAGCGCGTTCAGCGGGTTGACGTAGTCAAGGCCGGCCAGGTTGTAGAACCACAGGATGTGGCTGTGCAGGAACTGGGCGCCTTCGAGGATGTTGCGGATGATACGGGCGTTGTTGGAGATGGTGATGCCGTAAGCCTTCTCAGCCGCGATGGAGCTGGCATGGGCGTGAGACACAGGGCAAACGCCGCAGATGCGCTGCACGATCTGGGCAGCGTCCTCGGGCGTGCGGTTCTCAACGACCAGCTCGATGCCGCGGAAGCAGCCACCGGATACCCAGGCGTCGGATACCTTGCCGTTCTCGACTTCCATCTCAACGCGCAGATGGCCCTCGATACGGGTTACGGGATCGATTACGGAACGCGTCATGGCTTACCTCCCTTCCTTGGTTGCATTGGGGTCGTCGTGACCGGTGTCTTCCTTGTACAGCTTCTGGCGCTCGGTCTCGGACACCTCGTAGGTGCCCACGGACTTCTCGGGGTGCTTGGCATCCCAGGCGCGCTTCTTCTCGAAGTCCGCGCCGCCGTCCATACGGCCGGTGGCCTTCATGCCGAAGCCGTGCACCACGAGCGCTGCGGCAAGGATACCGGTAATGCCCACGGCGATGGTGGTGGGCTGCACGTCCCAGTCGCCGATATGCAGGCTGCGGTGACGCTTGATGAACGGGGTGTTGACCTCGACCCAGTTCTGGCCCGGGTCGTTGGGGTTGGCCTCGCAGCAGCCGATGCACGGGGCGCCGGCCTGGACGCACCAGCTGCGACGATCGTTCCACATGACCACGCCGCAGTTGGACTTGGTCTGAGGACCGCGGCAGCCGAGCGGATACAGGCAGTAGCCCTTCTTCTCCTCTTCGGAACCAAATTCGTAGACGAACTCGCCGTTCTCGAAATGGCCGCGACGCTCGCAGTTGTCATGGATGGTCTGGTTGAAGATGCCGGCCGGCTTGCCCTCGGAGTTGAGGTCCAGATCGGCGGGCTTGAGCTTCATGAGCACGACGTCGACGAGCACGCTGGTGAGCCACTCGGGGTTTGCCGGGCAGCCGGGGACGTTGACGACGGGCACGTTGATGCCGGCCTTCTTGAGGTACTGCTGCACGCCCATGGCGTCGGTGACGTTGGGCTTGGCGCCCATCCAACCGCCGTTGACGGCGCAGGAACCCAGCGCGACCACGGCGTTGGCGTTCTTAGCGGCCTCGATCAGGTGCTCGGTGCCGGGCTTGCCGGCAACGCGCAGGGCGTTGCCGCCCCACTTCTCCTGAATGGCGCCTTCGTAGATGAGGATGTAGTCGCCGGCCTCGATGGTCTGCTCCTTGGCCTCCTCCATGGAGTAGCCCGCTGCTGCGGACAGCGTCTCGGAGTAGTTCAGGGAGATCATGTCCAACACCACCTCTGCGGCGTTGGGCGTCTGAGCCTGGGCGAACGACTCGGTGCAACCGGTGCAGGATGCGCCTTCGACCCAGATGACCGGGTAAAGGTTACCCTTCGTTGCGCCGATGACGGACGTCTCGAGAGCCTGCGCAACCTGCGGAACCGTCAACTGGGACAGCCCGGCTGCAGCGGCGACCGTGCCGCACAACTTCATGAAGTCGCGGCGGGTAACCCCCCTGGCCTCGAGCATGTTCGCGAACGCGGACATTGCGGCCTCTCCTTCCATACGCACACCTCCTTACAGGTGTATCTCGTCTGGCCTGTTTCCAGGCCCTTTTGCATATGGAGCGAAGATACGCGAAGAGCGCGCGGCCGAAGGTCGGCTTATGCCGGCAATCGGGCTTGCAGCCTCGATGGCGCCGCACGCAACGCGACGGAAGGCACGGGGCTTGCAGAACCCGGGCC
>JAUNWR010000064.1:0-1718 GCA_030540215.1 Coriobacteriia bacterium
CATGGCTGGCAGCCATGAGGTCAGGGGTTCGATCCCCCTAGGCTCCACCAAATTTAACAGCCGCCTTTAGGGCGGCTTTTTTATTGCCACGGAAAGGGGAACCCATGGCGCAGACCGCATCCGGCGAATCGCAAACCCGCGATTCGTTCACCTCTCGCACCGCATTCATCATCGCCTGCATCGGATCGGCCGTAGGCCTATCGGGCATCTGGCTGTTCCCGTACCGCGTGTCGCAGCTAGGCGGAGCCGCCTTCCTTATCCCCTATCTGTTCTTCGTCGTGCTGCTCGGCCTTACCGGCGTGGTGGGCGAGATGTCGTTCGGCCGCGCCATGGGATGCGGCCCGATGGGAGCGTTCGGCAAAGCCCTCGAACTGCGAGGCGTGCCCAACGCAACGCGCATCGGCAAAGTCATCGGCATCGTGCCCGTGCTTGCCGCGCTCGGCATCGCCATCGGCTACACCGTCGTTTTGGGATGGTTCCTCAAGTACCTGTTCGCCGCCGCAACCGGAACGCTGCTCGCCCAACCGGACATGGGCGCGTACTTCGGTCAGATCACCGGCGATTTCGGAAGCATCGGCTGGCACGCTGCGGCGCTTATCATCACGCTGGCCGTCATGATCTTAGGCATCTCACGCGGCATCGAGCGCCTGAACAAAGTCATGATGCCGCTGTTCTTCGTCCTGTTCTGCGTGCTGCTCGTTCGCGTGGCCATGCTACCCGGCGCTCTTGATGGCTACGCCTACCTCTTCATGCCGCGCTGGGAAGCGCTCGCCAACCCGCAAACCTGGGTGCTTGCGCTTGGGCAGGCATTCTTCGGCCTGTCGCTGGCCGGAGGCGGCACGCTGGTATACGGCAGCTACCTGAAGAAGGACGTGAACGTGGTCTCCTCAGCGCGCAACGTCGTGGTGTTCAGCACACTGGCCGCGGTTTTGTCGGCCATGGTGGTGGTGCCGGCCGTGTTCGCGTTCGGAGCCGACACCCAGGCAGGCCCCCCGCTTCTGTTCATCGTGCTTCCGCAGGTGTTCGAGGAGATGCCCTTCGGCGGGCTGTTCTGCTTCGTGTTCTTCCTGGCCGTAGCCTGCGCCGCCATCACCAGCTTGGTGAACCTCTACGAGCCGCCGATCGAGGCGCTGCAGCAGCAGGCGCGCCTTCCCCGCTGGGCCGCCGTGGCCATCGTGGCTGCAGTCTCCATGGGCGTCGGCGCCTTCATCGAGAATGGCGATGCGGTCAGCGCCTGGATGGACGCCGTCAGCATCTACGCAATCCCGCTGGGAGCCCTTATAGCGGCCGTGATGTTCTTCTGGGTGTGCCCCAAGGGTTTCGCCTCAAAACAGGCTCAGATGGGACGAGAGAAGCCCGTGGGCGCATGGTTCGAGTTCATGGGACGCTATCTGTTCGTCCCGCTCACGGCAATCGTCATCATCTTGGGCATCGTGCTCGGCGGCATCGGATAACGTCCAGGCGCCGAAGCGCCGCCCGGAACGCCGAAACCTCGCTTAACGCGGCAGCAGCTGCGTTCCAAGCAACATCCCGAACGCAACGAAGGCCTGCATGCGCCCAAACGCATGCAGGCCTTCTCATATCGGTTTCCTCGCAGCCATCGTCCCCGATGGCGCCGTTTGCCGCGCTAACCCTGTTCGGCGAAAAAGCGCTCGGCGATGCGCGCCGATTCCGCAGCGTCCTTCGCGTAATAGTCGGCACCGATCTGCTCAGCGTAC
>JAUNWR010000064.1:1728-9854 GCA_030540215.1 Coriobacteriia bacterium
ACCTTGCAGCCCGGCAGCTTCTCGTGCAGAAGCTCCACCGTCTGCTCCATGGCACGGACCGTGGTCGTCATGAGCGCCGAAAGCCCCACCAAGCGGATGCCCTGCTCGCTTGCCACGCGCAGCACTTCCTCCGGCTCGACGTCGCGGCCAAGATCGACCACGCGGAAGCCGTAGTTCTCCAGAAGCATCTTGACGATGTTCTTGCCGATGTCGTGGATGTCGCCCTTCACCGTGGCCACCGCGATGGCGTTCGACTCCATGCCGTCATCAGCGGAATCGCCCATGCGCGCCTTGACCGCGTCGAATCCCACCTTCACCGCCTCGGCGGAAGCCATAAGCTGAGGAAGGAAGAACTCGCCTTTGTCAAACTTCTGCCCCACCACATCAAGCGCGGGAACGAACACGCCGTTGACCAGGTCGAGCGGGTTATGCCCCTCGAGCAACGTCTCGGTGGCAGGCCCCATCGGGCCCTTTCGGCCCGTCAGGATGAGATGCACCATGTCTCGAACGGCGTCGGAGGCGTCCGAAAGCGTCTCGGGCACCGTCACCGGGCACTCCGCGGCCGCGTCGGCAGCCCCCGAAGGCTGCGCCGCCTCCGCAGCGCCCACGGCGGCACCCGCGCCCGCCGCGCCTGCCGTATACGGGTCCGCGGCGTCGGCGTATTCCCCGATGAACCCGACGGCGCCGGCATCTTGACAGTTCAGCACCCTAAATGTGTTCACCGTATCGGTGTAGCGCTTCGCCTTCGGGTTCAGAATGGGCATATCCAGCCCGCACCCGAACGCGGCGGCCAAAAACGTCGAGTTCACCATATTGCGCTGAGGCAGGCCGAAGCTGATGTTGGACACGCCAAGCGCCGTGCGCACGCCCAGGCGCTCCTTCACCATGCTCACGGCACGCAATATCTCAAGCGCCTCCGATTGGTTGGTCGCGCACGCCATGGTCAGGCAGTCGATGATCACATCGGTTCGCGGGATGCCGCAGCGCTCGGCGGCTTCCACGATCCGCTCTGCAACGGCGAAACGCCCCTCGGCCGTAGGCGGGATGCCATCTTCATCAAGGGCAAGGCCGATCACGGCGCACCCGTAGCGCTTCACGATGGGCAGCACGGCCTCCAAGCTTTCCCGTTTGCCGTTGACGCTGTTGATGAGCGGCTTGCCCGCATAACCGCGCACCGCCGCCTCCACCGCCACCGGGTCGGACGAGTCCACCACCAGCGGTAACGTGACCGTAGAGGAAAGCTTGTCCACTGCAGCGGCGAGCACAGCAGGCTCGTCAAGCTCGGGAAGGCCCACGTTGACATCGAGCACATCGGCACCCAGCTCCTGCTGCGAAACAGCCTCGCCCACCAGGTAGTCCAGGTCGCCAGCCCGCAGCGCGGCCTTCAACTTAGGCTTTCCCGTAGGGTTGATGCGCTCGCCGATCACGGCGATGCGGGGCACACCCACCGGAAGCACCACCGCCTCCTGGGCGCTGCACAGCACGCAAGCGGGCTCGTAAGCTCGCGGCGTCGGAACGCGACGGGCATCCGCCATGCGGCGAAGCTGACGCGTGTACTCCGGCGACGTGCCGCAGCACCCGCCGATGATCGAGGCGCCCGCATCGAGCATGCCTCCCATAGCGGCGGCGAAATCCTCGGGCGACACGTCGAACACGGTGACCCCGTCCTGCACGCGCGGCAGGCCCGCGTTCGGCTGCACCATCAGCGGGCAGCGCGAACGACGCGCCATATCCTGCGCGGCGCCCAACAGCTCCGCTGGGCCAAGCGAGCAGTTCAGGCCCACGGCGAGAGCGCCCATGCTCGACAGCACCTCTGCGGCCACCTCCGGCGACGTGCCTAAAAACGTGCGCCCATCCTCGCCGAAGGTCATGGTGGCGAACACCGGCAGATCGCAGTTCTCCTGAGCCGCCAGCAGAGCCGCCTTCGCCTCGCGCAGATCGGCCATGGTCTCGATCAGCACCACATCGCAACCGGCTGCCGCAACGGCGCGCACCTGCTCAGCGAACAGGTCGTACGCCTCTTCGAAGCTCATGGTTCCCATAGGTTCCAAAAGCGCGCCCGTAGGGCCGACGTCGCCGGCGATATAAGGGGCACCTGCCGCACGTGCGCATTCGGCAGCCGCGCGATACACGTCCTCGACGCTCGCAGCGCCTTCCAGCTTCAGGCGATTGGCCCCGAACGTGTTCGTGGTGATGACCTCGGCGCCCGCATCGACATAGGCCTTATGGATGGCCGAGATGTCGTCGGGATGTGAGAAGTTGAGCATCTCGGGAATCTGCCCCGCATCGGCAAGGCCTCGCTCCTGCAGCTGCGTGCCCATGGCACCGTCCACCACCAGGAAATCCTGCCCGAGCAGCGCTCGCTTCAAATGCTCGTCTTTGATGGCAAGCCCCGACAGGTCGGGCACGGGCAGTTTTGCCGCCTTCGCCCAACCGCCGGACAGCTCCTTATGCGCGCACACGCTCTCATGCATGGCAGGTAACCCCTCGTTTCCTTAACTCGCAACCATCCCTTAAACGGCATATCGCGCAAGCATCGCGCGCTTCACCGCCATCAGCGGATTTTTCGAACAATCCTAGCACGGCGGTGACGCTTTTCACCGGAACGAGCATGTTCGTCGACGTAACCGAAATGCCCAAGCGCCGACTCGCATCAAGCGCCCTCAAAAACGCCGGCTGAGCGGTCAACGGCAAGTCGCCGTATCCGGGGCTGAAACGCCAGTTCGTCGTCAGACCCGTATCTTTGGCGAAGCGAACGATAAGGTCTTCGGTGACGTTGGCGGCAGCCTCGACCAGCGCCGAGCAGCAAGCTCCGAACATCACGCCGTCCGCCACGCTGATGGCCTCATGCTTTCGCATCTCCCGCTCGCTGACGGCACCGAGCGTGCACGCCATCAGCGCAACCTTGTAAGCCCCGCGCAAATGCTCGGCGATGCTGTTGCCCTCGAGGACAAGATCGCAGCCCTCCAGAGCCACCCGAGACACGAGCTCCTTCCCGCATTCAGCTTCTACGCACGATGCAGCGCTGCGGTTCTCAACCGCATCCGTCGCCGCATCAAGGGCGTCAAGCGAACACGTCGCCGCAGGCTCCGGCGCCTCCCAACACGTTCGCTTCTCATCGATGTCGAAGACGCTCCAAGCGAATACGGGCTTGATTGACCTCTCGCACTCATCGGCCAGCTTATTGAAACGGGTCAGCAGCGCCTCATCGACCCGCTGACCCGTGTATCCCAAATATCTCAGCGCCTCGCTGCGATCGAGCCGCGCTTCAGGCACGCCCCCTACGCCAAGACGTCCATAACGCACCATCACGAAACCAGCGCCACCTTCAACGCGCACGAGGCTGCACGGGCGATCTCGGGGTTGTTCATGGTGTAGACATGCAGCCCCTCGACGCCATGCGCCTGCAAATCGGTCAGCTGGCGGCACGCGTATTCGATGCCGGCCTGGCGCAAGCTTGCCGGGTCGTCCTCATATCGCGCGAGCAGCTTGATAATGGGGCTGGGAAGCGAAGCCCCACACATGAACACCATGCGCTGAATTTGCGCCTTGCTCATAAACGGCATGATGCCCGCGGTTATCGGCACGGTGATGCCAGCGGCCTCGGCGCCTTCGCGGAATTGATAGAAGCAGTCGTTGTCGAAGAACAGCTGCGTGACCAGGAAGCTTGCGCCCGCGTCCTGCTTCTGCTTCAGATGCTCCACGTTCAAGCGAAGCGAGTCGCAATCGATGTGGCCCTCGGGATACGCCGCGGCGCCCACGCAAAAGCCGGCATCCGCCAACACCGGAATAAGGTCTTTGGCATACCGGAAATCACCGGGCTCATAGCCCTCCGGCAAATCGCCGCGCAATGCAAGCACATTGCGGATGCCGCGGTCCTTCATGTCGGCGATAGCCGTTGAAATCGACTGCTGCGATGCGCCTGCGCAGGTCAGATGAGCCACGGTGGGGACGCCGTGATCGTCTTGGATCATGGCGGCGATTTCAGCGGTGGCCTGCTTGTTGCCGCTACCGCCCGCGGAATACGTAACGCTGATGAACGCAGGATCGAGCTTTGCAAGCTCCTGCGCGATCGTGCGCGCCGACTCCATGCTCAGCTCGCCTTTCGGCGGGAAGATCTCGAACGAAACCGGCTGCGCGCCCGTCTGACGAGCTTGCGCGAAGATGTTCTCTACGGTATCCATAATGCTGCCTTTGATTTTTTCCATCATCAGTATCTATAGCGTTGCTAATTATAACGACACAAGCCTTTCCGCCATCGATAATTCCTTGTACGGGGGTATGCTTTTTTCAGAAAGCAATCTATCTGCCAACACGAATGCCGGGGAAAGCGAGCACATTCACGCGTCGAGTCTCCGGCCGGCAATCGTCAACGCAATCTTACCCATCATCATGTCGCCCCCACCGGTTTCGCTAACTACGCCGTCGACGGGAAGGGAGGGTTGAACGAACTTACATCGAGATACGTCGCACCGGCTAGCATCCGCCAAGGTGATCTCAGGGCGAGCCCGCGCCTTCACGCGTCACGATACCGCACCCGGCATCGCATCCGCCGAGACCATCAGCGCAAACATCAAGGTCACTTGCAACTAGGACCTTCGCCCTTCCCCCTACGCTCGCAGACGTGATCGGCGGGAGGATCGAACACGTTCACGCTGCTACCCGTTTCGCTTTGACGAAACGCGCTGAAGCACACGAGCGTCTGCCAGAGCTCAACCCTCCTCGCAAGCTGACGAGCCTCTTTCGCTCGCTGTTTAGCCTCGGCTTCATCCTCGAATGCCGGAAACCCGCCCGCTTCCTCGTACATACCCGCCCCCTCGCACGCTCCTGTTTCCTGAAGTTCACGAGATTCCGCAAAACCGCCTCTCGGCACGCTTCGACGACGCATTCTCCTTGCAACCTTCTCGCACAGCTGCACATAAGCGTCGAATTCGTGAACCTGCTCAGGACGCACCAATATCGCTCGACGTTGCAACACGCCATGTCCGTTACGCGATGCCGCAGCTTCTCGATCTGCGTCTTGAGCCGCCCGTTTTGCCCTGCGATCGCCCTTCGCACCCGCTGTCTCGCTTCCTCTATCGAACGAAGCGCCACCCTGTTGCGCGCAAAACGCTGCTACAGGAAGTTCCTCGGGATCCTCCGGCCCCTCGTCGCCGCAGGCAGGGCTGTTTGACTTTCGGCCACCAATGCCATCGGGCAGCGAGATGTTCAACGCCGCCACATCGCGCCTACGGCTCGTTGAACGCACGGTCAGCATACGACCCGAGTCACCCGAGTCCTCCGCCAATGATAAGCAGCCTCTTCCTGCAACATTCTCGCCAAGAACCACATCCCCTGCCGCAAACCCGCCGAAACGTCGCGGCATGCTCAAGGCCATCGCCATCGCAGATTCCGTCGGCGAAATGGAGCCATCGCGCACATAGACGAGCGCGCGACGCGCCTTCGCAGTCCCATAAGCCCCATCGACCTTCGCCAGATACTTACCGATTTGCGCGACGGAGGTCAGCGGCTCGTCGTCACCCTCTCGCAAGGCGATCCCGTTTTCAGCATCGGCGTCGATTCGATATGACGAGCAGAGCGCATATCCCATATAAACCGTTTCCAACAAGGTATGCTGGACCGCAATCTGCAAAAACGTCAGCTCAGGAGACGAACAGCAAACCGCGCCGAACCCCTCAACCGGCACCTTGACGAACGATCCTGCCGGATACGCGTTTCCCGAATAATGGGACCGCAGGCAATCGCCGTCGCGTCTACCGGCCGAAGTCCGCACAAGTACTTCGAGCTTGCCATCCTCAATGCCTAAAAGCGAGCGCAATGCCCTGCTCTCCGAGACGAAGGGCGACGAACAGGGCAATACCCGAGCCGTGGTCCTGTTCCCCGTGATGCGAGGATTGCGATTCCGCACAAGCCAACGAAACGCCGCATCGTGGGACAAGCAAATATTCATGGTTGCCATAACCGGTTCCTTTCGAGCGCAAATCACTTCGAAAACCAGCATGACACCGCCATCTTGCACAACCCTTGCCCGCATCTTGCACACCACACCGCCAAACCTTGCAGCCCGGTCGCCGAAACGGTAAGCCAGCGGTCCGAAGGCAGCTCCCTCAACACACGAAACCACTCCATAAGCCCTTCGAAACGATAGTCGATGAGCCTATTTGATAGCCAGGTTATCATCCGCCTCAGCAACCTCCGCCGCCTCTGCAAACCTGCACACGACATCGGTCAGCTCCAACCCTGTCACACGTCGCCGATCTGAGGCAACCTAATCATCGGGCCATTACAAATTTGGATCCCCGCGATCGCAAGGAACCGAAAAATACAAGACATAAACAGCGCCAACCCGTTTCCCGATGATGAATAGAGTGAATTCATAGCGGTAACCGGCTTATACCGGCTATACTGATGTCATAGCTAAATCACACTACGCAAACACAGCACCAGGAGAACAAGCTATGGCAGTGGAGCACAGTCAAGACAAGCGTCAGCTTGCCGCATGGGTAGATCGAAAGCTGGCCGAAACGGTAGACGAGGTTGCCAGCAAACGCGGCATAACGCGAACTGCGGCAATCACGGAAGCGCTTCAGCGCTACGTAGAGGAAGAGACCAGCGTGGCGCTGCAGCTGTCCGATTTCGCCGAGAAGCTCGAAACGCTGCTTGAGCGCAGCGAATCGATGCAAAATGAGCTTGAGGAAATCAAGCAAATGAAGCCCGCCCGATCCGCGCGCAAGACAAAAGCCGCGCAACCGGCACCTGCCGCGCAAACGCCTTCGCTGTTCTAGAAGCGGATTCGCCTTATGAGCATTTTCGTGACGGGCGATATCCATGCCTCATACGACATCGCAAAACTCTCAGAAAGCTGCTTCAACACCGCAGGATTGACCAAAGATGACTACGTGATCATTTGCGGCGACTTCGGTCTTGTATGGAACAACTCCGCAAGCGAGCAATATTGGCTCCGTTGGCTCGACGCCAGGCCATTCACAACCCTGTTCATTGACGGAAACCACGAGGGCTTCGGCCTGCTGAACAGTCTTCCTGAAACCACATGGAATGGAGGAGCGGTACACCAGGTAGCAACCAGTGTCCTCCACCTCAAGCGAGGCCAATTGTTCAACATCGACGGATATCGAATCTTCACGATGGGCGGAGCGACATCGAGCGAATACGACAGGACGCATCGTATCCAAGGTGAAACGTGGTTCACCGAGGAAATTCCGAACGAACAGGAGCGAGAAGCAGCGCTAGAAACACTTGATGCAGCAAATTGGGATTGCGACATCGTCATCACCCATTGTGCGCCATCATCTAGCGCGCAAGGCATATCCGAGCACACCAATCGCCTGGAGATCCACCCGATGGACGAATACACCGATTGGCTCCAAGCAATCCAAGACCGTCTGACATACCGTCATTGGTTCTGCGGCCATTATCACATCGACGCTCAAATCCAAGATAAGACAACCGCACTATATAATCGGATAGCCTTACTAGCAAATCCCAAAGATACGCCCGATTCAAGTGACGAAGGCACGCCTTCACTGCCCTATCAACTGCTCCCTGAGCCACCAGATGATCTGAAGCCACCGATATCCGACTACGCCTCCGAACTCGAGGACCAAGATTCCCTGGAAATCGATCTCGAGTAAATGCCAAACAGCCCCAAAAGTACGAACAGCCCCGGCAACGTCGGGGCTGTTGTCATACCATCTGCAGAACAAACAAATACATGCATTCAATCGGAAAGCATCAACAAGTGAAGGCTGCGCCATAGTGCTTTCAATTGCCGCTATTTCAACTTTACTCACCGGTGCGATGCACAAACCCGAAAAGCCTCCCACCAGCTGTCACAAGTGGGAACAACCCCCCCCAAAATACCCGGAGCCAAACGCACAAGCGCACGCAAAGCAGAAGTCGGACGGCGAGCGGCCCAAGAACACGGAAGGGATCGCAGAGAAAACCTCACTACGAACATTCCAACGCGCTCCTCGAAAAGCAGCGCGCGCAGGGCATCCCATGCAGCGCAGATCCGCCTTCAGACAGTCCCCAAAACGCGGAGAGGCCCGCAGGGGAAACCTCCCCCTGCGGGCCTCTCCCGGCGCGTGCGGCGCGCAAAAGAAAAG
>JAUNWR010000065.1:0-9551 GCA_030540215.1 Coriobacteriia bacterium
TCGAGGAGCAGGTGGGCAAGGCCGGTCTTGGCGGGACGGTGTCGGCCCAGGCGTGTTGCGAGGGGGCAGCGCGCCTTGCCGCGGCGGGTGCTGCGGCAGGGGCGTTGTTGGGCTGTGCGGCGTCGAACGAGCTTGCGGTAGCCGGTTGCGTGGCGGGCGGTATCGCAGGCGCGACCGCGCCGGGACGCGCGGTCCGCGGGGCCCGGCTCCAGCGCGCTCACGCGTTGGAGCGCAGCATGTCGGAGATGTTGGAAGTGGTGGCGCTCGGCGTGCGCAGCGGGCTTTCGTTCGATCGCAGCCTGCAGCTGTACACGGGGCATTTCGATGATGGGCTGGCGCGCGAGTGCGCCGCGGCGCAGAGGTCGTGGGAAGCGGGGCTTGCGACCCGTCAAGACGCTTTGCGCGCTTTGGCGCAAGGGTACGATAACCCGCTGTTCTCGCGCACGGTGTCGGCCATCATCCGCTCGCTGCGGTTCGGCACCTCGCTTGGCGAGGTTCTGGAGCAGTCGGCGGAACAGGCGCGTGCGGCGCGAAAGGCGCAGGTGGAGGAGCGGGTTGCCAAGGCGCCTGTGAAGATGATGATCCCTACGGGGACGCTGATCCTTCCCGCCATGCTGCTTTTGGTACTCGGGCCCGTGTTGTTGGAGCTTATGGAAGGGATGTAGGCATGATTCGAGCGGTTATGGATGCATATCGGCGAGCGCTGGCGAAGGCCGCGTGCAAGGTGGCCCGCCTTCGGCACGGCGAGGACGGGCAGGGAACGACCGAATACGCGATCTTGGTCGGCGTGCTGGTGGTGATAGCCATCATCGCGATAACGGTTTTCCGGCCGAAGCTGCAGGAGCTGTGGGATGCGATCGCCGACGGAATCAACAGCCTATAGGCGGATCGCGGCGCGCGATTGCGCGGGTCAGGCGACGGTCGAGTTCGCGCTGGTCACCGTGGCGTTTCTGTCTGTCGTGCTTGGGATGGGCGCGCTTTGGCGCAGCGTTTCGGCGGGCACGTTCGTGGAGCATGCGCTGTCGTGCGCCTCCCATTGCGTGACGGGCTCGCTGCCCGGGGCGCTGGCGGACACGGTGCTGTACTAGCTTTCGGATTCGCAAGGAGGTGAGGGATTGGGCGTTTTGCACGCAGGCGAGCACGGGCAGGCGACCGTGGAGGCTGCATTCCTCATCCCGGTTCTGTTCACAGTGCTGCTGCTGTCCTTGCAGCCCGGCATGGTCCTGTACGACCGGATGGTCATGCAGGCGGCGGCAAGCGATGCGTGCAGGCTTGCCGCCGTTAAGACCGATGCCGTCGGCGATTCGTCGCAGGCCGTGGAGGCGTTCGTCCACCATAGGCTGGGCGCCATCCCGCCCGTCCCCTGCTTTCACGTGCACGGGGGAGGTTGCAGTTGGGAGGTGTCCGTGCAAGGGGATGAGCGCTCGGAGAAAGTGAGCGTGGAGATTGTCGGCAAGGTCAAGCCGCTGCCGTTTTTGGACGCGGGCGCCGTGCTGCTCGGTATGACCGATGGCGATGGGCTGTTGACGGTGAAGGCCCGTTGCGAGCGGGCGACGCAGCCCGAGTGGGTTGCGGGCAGCCCGCAGGGGCTTGACCCTGAGGCTTGGATAGGAGCTTGGCTATGAGCATGCCTCGCAGGATGGCGCAGGCGTTTTCCCTGTGGGACGAGGACGGGATGACCACGGTCGGTATGGTGGTGTCGCTTCTGCTGGCGCTGTCGATGATCTTCTCGTCGGCCCAGGTGTACCGGATCCAATCCGTGTCATCGCGCGTGCAGTCGGTGGCCGATGCCGGCGCGCTTGCGGCGGGCAACGTGGTCGCGGAGTTCATGGTGGCGGTGCGCGTGTGCGATTCCGTGGCTCTGTCCCTGTCCTTGACCAGCTTGACGTCAACGGGTTTGGGGATCGTCGCGTGTTGCGTTCCCGGCGGGCAAGGCTTGGGCGCCAAGCTGCTCGAAGCCGGCGCGCGCGTGGCCGATGCCCGAGACTCGTTCTCGAGGACTGCTTCCGAGGGCTTGACGCGCGTTCAGAAGGCCCTTCCGTTTTTGGCGGCGGCCAGCGCGGCGTCGGTTGCGCAGGGAAACGGCTCGAACGGGTCCGACTACACGGCGCTTGCCTTGTTGGTGCCCGATTCCGCCGAGGATATCCGGGTGCCGCAGGAAGATGCACGCGCCAAGCAGGCTCGAGAAGATGCGATCGGCCAGGCCGAGGAGGTCAAGGAGCTGGCGCGGCGGGCCGAGGAGGCGGCCTTGCGGGCCCAAGACGCCAAGCAGCGAGCTTTCGATCACGACTGCGGTGCCCGTCCCGGTTGGTGCATGGCCGAGCGCGCCGAAACCCTGGCGCATATGACGGGCGCGCAAAACCCAGTGTACTCAAGCGTGGACGCCTGGTCGTTTTCCGTGGCGCTTCGCAGGGCGCAGGCGTATTACCCGGCGCGCTTGGCGGTCGAACGCCCCGATGACGGCAGCGTTCAGGCCCAGGCCCAATCGGCGCTGCGCAAGCGTTTTTACGCCTATGCCGCGAAGGAGGTGGCGCGCGGATACGTCCGGGAGGGCGATTCGTTCGAGGCCTTGTTCCCGCATCTGCCCGCCAATACCGCGCAGATGCGGGAGACCGAGCTGTTCGCGCAGGCGGTGTACCCGGTCAGCGTGACGGATGGTTCCCCGACCTTGCACGCGTGGGATGGTTGCCCGAAGGCGGCGGGGTCTGAGTCGCGGGCCTCCCTTCGCGATATGGAGGCGGGCGCATGGGAGGCGTGCTCCGAATGCGGCTTCACGGCGGCAAGCCTGGGCAAGGTGGCGGCCGCCTCCACGTCGATAGGAAACGGCTTCGAACATCACTACGAGCAGGTGGCGCTTGCCGCCGAGGAATACCAAAAGGCCCTTGAGGAGGGCGCCCCGGCGAAGCGGGAGGCGAAAAGCCGCGTATCCAAGCTGCTCGAGCAGCTGCGCGACGCGTGTTCGAGCGTGGGGTCGTTCCGCATCGATGCGGACCCGCCCGGGGGCAAGGGAGTGGTCTGCCTTGCGGTGAATACGGGCCCCGATGCCCCCGATAAGGGGTTCGAATCCGCGTTTGTGCAGGCCAGCGGCCAGCTGGGGTGCCGTGTGGCGATATCGGCGGCGACGCTGGTGGCCGATCCGTCCGGCGAGGGGCGAAGCGTCATCGCCTCTTTGACCGATGGTCTTGCATCGGATTCGGCGCTTGCGGGCGTGTTGGGCGCTGCAGCGGGCGTTTGGTCGGGGGCGCTGAGCGCCTATGCCGATGGGCAGTCGGCGCTGGATACGGCTGTCCGCGAGGGCTTGGGAGGTTTGCCCCTTGTGAGCGCCTCTGGATTGGGGGATTGGGCTGCCGATGCGCTTTCGGATGCGTTTCGCACTGCAGGGCTTCAGCCGGCGAACCTGGATGCGCTGCGCCCGGCGACGGTGAACACGGCGCATGTCGCGCAGGCCGGCGATGGGGCGTTTTGCGCTCGCTTGCTCGAGGTGAAGCGGCAGGCGGTCGAGCATCCGCTCATGTCCAACGACGTGTTCTCGTCGGTAGTGGGCGCGGTTCGCAGGGACGTGCTGCAGCGCTTCGACGCCTGGGGCGATTCGGTGGAAGTGGCGACTATCAGCATAGGCGGCGCCCAGGTGCCCGTAACGGTGGCGCTGCCTCCAGCAGTGAAAGGACTCGCCTCGGATGCCATCGGAGCTGCGGCGGACAAGCTTCTGTCCGTGTATGCGAGCGTGACGGGATTGAGGCAATGGGATTGATGGTCGATCGAATATGCGCCGTCGGCAGGTCGTCGGGGCAGATGACGGTGGAGTTCGTGGCGGCGCTGCCCGTGCTTTTGGCGGTGGCGGCCATCTCGGTCAATGCCCTGGCGTTTTTCGGCTGGTGCGCGGCATTCGATGACGATTTCCGCGATTCGGTCCGGGTCTATGCCGCTTCGCCGGCGTACGGGCAGGGCGTGGGCGATACCTGCGCGCTCATCGAGCGGGCAATCGATGAGCGGCTGGATGCGGAAAACGTCTCGGTAAGCGTTTCGGCGCATGGCGTCTCAGCGGGGCATACATCGTTTTCGGCCACGCTCGAGTACATGCCCACGTTGTTCGGTCTGGGGTTGAAGTCGGAGGTGATGGGAGTGGCGCTGCCGAAGCTGTCGCATACCGAGGAGCTGGTGGTGGATTGCTATAAGCCCGGGGTGCTGTTGTGAGCGGCGGCCGTGGGTATGCGGCGTGCGGCGGCGATCGGGCGGCAAGACGGTCGGCACGCGCAGGGCGCGGCGGTCGTGCGCGGGCGCGGTCTGTCCGTGCGGTACTCATCGTGGCCGCGGGGATCGTGCTTCTTGCCGGTGCCGGCGGCGCGCAAGCCCAGGCGGCATGGCGGACGGCGTCCGAGTCGGCTTCCCTTGCCGGCTTCGATGCGGTCATGGGGAGGGTCGATGACGGCTTTTCCTGCTCGCCATCGGATATCCCCGAGACGTTCAGGGACGAGCTGTTGCCGGTGGCGGGCAAGCGCGGGCTGCGCTGCGATGCCGGGTCGCACCTGGTGGGATTCGAGCATGCGGGCAGCGCTTTCGATGCGCTGCGGGAGGTGCAGGATGCGCTTGAGAGCGGTGGATGGAGCATGACTGCGGCAGGGGAGGGCTCGTGCGCGACGTTTTCGAAGGACTGCGGCGCCTGCCGCTGGGCGTTCGTGCAGTGCGTGCAGATGCCGCAAGGGACGAGCATCGTCGTGCAGTGGTCCGAATACGGGAAGGAGGTGCGTTAGTGAAGGGCGAGGACGCGTCGGTGAGGTTGGCGGTCGGCTTCGGGGCGCGCGTGCGCGGCTTGCTGGGGGCGAAGCGTTCGAAAGGCGTCGTCATGCTGGCGCCGTGCAACGACGTTCACACCTTCGGCATGGCCGAGCTGATCGACATCGCGTTTCTGGACGAACAGGGGCAGGTGCTGGAGTCGTATCGGGCCGTTGGACCGCGCAGGCGTATCAGATGCCGTAAAGCGGCGGCTGTTTTGGAGCGGTTCTCCGTGAACGACCCGCCCTGGTTTTCGGCGGGTGAGCATGTGGAGATGGCGAGAAAGGATGGTACGGGGAAATGAGGGTATGCCCGGTTTGCCACGCAAGGGCGTTCGACGACGCCGAGGTCTGCTACGGATGCATGCATCGGTTCAGCGGCAAAGAGCCGGCGGCTGCGTCGATGCCAGGCAACGCGCATAAGGGAGGGGCGGTCAAGACGCTGCCCCAGGAAGCGCAGATGCGTGCCCAGGCGCCGAATCCTGGCGCGAACGCGGCCCCTTGGGCCGAGGCACGGCAGGCGGCTTTGATGAAAGGGCGCTCGGCAGAGCGGTTGCAGCAGCCGCTGCCCGATGACGGCGTTTCCGGAATCGAGCAGTGCCTGGACGGGGGATCCTGCGGGAGCGCTCCTGTCATCGCCAGGAACGTGAGCGTTTCCGCCGGCGGTGCCGACATCGTGGTACGCATCGAGCTGGTAGGGGCTGCGGAAGCGAACGCGGCTGCGGAGGACGATGCGGCTCGTCAGGCGGCTCAGGCCACCGCTTGCCAGCTGTTGCGCCGAGGTAGGCCGATACGGGGATCGGTCGGCGCCCGCCCGGCCGATGTGCAGCGAGGAGCATCGGCCGGGCAAGGGGCTGAGCAGACAAGATCGACCCATCCGCGTCATGCTGCCGAATTGCAGGCGGTAAGCGCATGACGGGGTATGCGCTGGCTGTATTGGCCTTATGCGCGGCCGTCGGGGCCGTAGCGGGGGCGTTCGCGATCCCCCGAATAGCCGACATGCTGCTGAGCAGGGCATATTGGCGCTCTTATACCTGGTGGTATCGCTGTTTGGATGATTTTGCGCATTATCGCGACGCCTGTCCCGGCCGGCTTCCCCGTCAAAACGAGAAGGGAACGGCCGGCGCCGTGGGCGTCTGGCTTGCGGATTGCCGCTCCCAGGCTTTGAAGGGGGCGCTCACGCACGAGCGCGCCGAAGCGCTTCGGGAGGCGGGCATCGATGTTGGAAAGGGCGCCTCAACGCGAAGCGAGGTCGAGCAGCAACGGCGCTGCTCGTTCTCCCCGCGGGTATGGCAGCGGGCGGTGCTTGCCGCAGCCATGGCGCTGTGGTTCGCGGCGCAACCGCTGTTCGGCGTCCCGTGGCACCAAGGCGGCCTGTTGTGCATATGCGGCGTGGTCATGGCGTCGGGAGTTGTGTGCGACCTGCGGGCAAGGATGATCCCGCTTGAGTGCTGTGCGGCGTTGCTGGTCGCAGGAGGCGCTTATCAGCTTCTTCGCCATGGGTCCATCGGCATCGCGGAAGGCGCTGTTGCCGCGGCGGCGGTTCTGGCGGTGTGCTGGACAGCGAACCGCGTTGCGCGAAAAAGCGGCGGATCGGTGGGCTTCGGCGACATCCGCTGCATGACGGCGCTCGCCTTCGCGTGCGGTCCCGCGACGCTTCTGGGCGCGGCGGCTTGCTATGTATCGGCGTGCGCGTTCTCGATCGCCGGGATGCTGACGCATCGGCTTGGACGTCGTGACGGCATCCCCATGGCGCCTTTTTTGTCCATATGGCTGGCGGTGGGGACGACGGTGCTCGGATAAGGACGGGGTCTGGAAAGGAGGTGGTGCCCTTGGGCTGGTTCGGCGTCGGTTCGATTCGATGACAAGGAAAAGGCAGCGAATGGGAAGGTTTGGATATGGGCATGAACGTGAACACGAACGGCATCGGCTTGAAGGGCTTTGCGGACAAGGCACGCGCCCTGGCGTATCGCGGCGAGGAGGATGGCGGATCGGAAATCGTGCAGGTGGTCATCGCGCTCGGCTTCGCCGTGGGCTTGGGAGCGGCGCTCATGATTTTGCAGACGCAGGTCAACACGGCGATCACGTCCGCCGGCAACTCGGTCACGAACATGTTCAAGAGCGTGACGAGCGGCGCGGTGGGAAGCAGGTAGCCGCGCTTGCGCGCCCGGCCGGCAGCCGGGCGCGGGTCGATGGGGCGAGCGCCGTCACGTTCGTGATGGCGCTGCCCTTGCTGATGGGTCTGCTGTGCGCCGTCGCGGATATCGGAAGGGCGGCATATCTGGGGATGGAAGCGGATGTCGCGGCCCAGGCCGCCTGCCGCTATGCGGCTCAGCGGGTCGCGCAAGGGGGCAAGGACCCGGACGGGGCGTCCGCTCTTTCGGCGGCGCTCGAGCAGACTCCCGGGCTTGCAGGCGAGGGTCTTTCCTGTTCGATCGAAGTCGACTGCTCGCCCGTGCGGACGAAGGAGGTCGAGCGCAAGACGTTCGACCCGCAGGCGGATCGCTTCGAAGCGCGGCCGGTCGGGTTCGCTTACCGGCAGGTGGACGTGAGGATGCGCGTGAACGCCCGATGCTTGACGCCTGTCGGCGAGGCGGTGCTCTCCGCGGCGGGCTCGGCCGACGGGCTGCAGCTGTCGGCGACGGCGAGCAGGACGGTTTCGGTGGATGCGGATACGGAGGTGGGGCATGGTCGTCGATGAACGGGGGAGCGAGAGCGTGCAATTCTCCTTCGCCGCGGTGCTGCTCATCATCGTGGCGTTCGGCATCATGCAGGCGGCCATGATGAACGCGGCGGCCATTATGCTGTCCTCCGAGCTTACCCAGGCGTGCATGCGCATCGACGTGTCGGGCCTGAGGACGGCATCGGACAAGGAGTCGTTCGTCGCCGAGCAGATCCTCGATGAGTCCGCGCAGCTGCATCGTCGCGATTTGACGGTGTCGGGGGTGCGGGTGGAATCGAACGCGCGCGTGGATGCGTTTTCCGCAAGCGGCGTCTCAAGCCGCACGGCCCTCACCTCCGTTTCCTACGACGTGTCCTATAAGGCGCCGATATCGCTGTCCGGGTTTCGCGATGGCGGGCGGCTGTCGCGTCACGTCGCGTGCGCGGTGGTCGACGAGCGGGTGACGGAGGTGAGCCTCGCATGAGCCGATATCGAGGGGAGAAGGGAAACGTGGCGCCGCTTGCCGTGGCGTTGTGCCTGGTGTTGGTGATGATGCTCGGTTTTTTGGCGGATTGCGCCGTGCTCTACGGCGCAAAGGCCCGCCAGGAGCAGGCCTTGGATGCCGCCAGGTCGGCGTGCATGGATGCCGGCCAAGCAGCCTCCGCGAAATACGGCGACGATGCAGGCGCCGTCCTTGCCGATCTGATCGTGGATCAAGTCAGGGCGCAAGGGGTGGAAGGGGCGGTAAGCGTGTGGTTCTACGAGGCGCCTGCTCGGGCGGTCGCCGAAAGCGAGCGGATCTGGGTGGTGGGCATGCAGGTGGAGGAGGCGAAAGCCCTTCCGTTTGCCGTAAGCTCCGCCCCCGATGCGAAGGTGGCTTCGAGCCGGGTGTTCAGCGCGCGCCCGTATGCGGCGCAGAAAGTTTGGCGGCCTGATGCCCGCATATGCGGCGTGCATCGTTTCGGCGATGGTTGCGGCGCAGGTCAGGGGCGGTTCTCGGCGATAAGCGCGCTTGAGGGGTTCCCTCGGGAGATAGCCGAGGAGGCTCAGGTCCGTTTAGGTGGATAGCGAAAGGGGGACGACCATGTCGGTCGGAAGGAACACGGGGCGCGCCTCGCGGCAGACGCTGTCGGGGCGGTTGCGCTCCGGCGGGCGTTCGGGGGCGGCGTATGGAAGGGCGGCCGGGCAGGCGGACGAGGGCGAGCAGCGCCCGATCGACGACGCCGCCCGCTCGATGGATTCCGCAGCTGCGCGTTTCAAGCAGATGTCGGCGGTGGCCGCGGCGGCGGTGGCCGTTGCGGTCGTGGCGGTGGGGTACGGGTTGTGGCAGGCGGGGGCATCCCATGCGGCGGTCGATCAAGCGACGAAGGGTGCTCGCAGCGTGGTCGTCACCACGCGCGACGTCGCCGCCGGCGATCCGTTCGGCGCGGATGCGGTGCAGCTTGTGGAGGTTCCCCAGGCCTTCCGTCAAGATGATGCGCTCGGCGCCGACGCCCTTGACGGCGCGGGTGGCGTGGCGGGCGCCAGGGCATTGGTGGCCATTCCCGCGAACACGCAGCTATCGCCCCAGATGATCGCCGGCAGCGCGGCGGATGGCAGGTTGGCCGCGCAGCTTGCCGCGGGGATGGAGGCGGTGTCCCTGTCGGTCAACGACGAGACGGGCGTGGCCGGGCAGGTCCAGCCGTTCGACGAGGTTCGCGTGGTGTGCGTCGCCGAGGCCGCCGGCGGCGCGGTCAGCTTGGACGAGCTTTGCGCTTCGGCGCGGGTGATGTCGGTGGGCGGCGACGGCGCCGGCGAGGGCGCGGCGTACAGCGCCATCACGTTGGAGTTGACGCCGGAGCAGGCGGACGCCGTTCGTTGCGCGCAGGCATCAGGCACCATCAGCGTCCAGCTCGTCGCGGGCGGCATGTTGTCAGGAGGTATGGTCGAGCATGATGGATAGGGGGACCGAGCTTTCCCTGAAGCGGGCGGTTCGCGAAGGCCTTGCGACAAGGTTGCAGGGGGATTTCGATCCTGTGGAGGTGGAATCTGCCATCCAGTCGCTTGTGCAAGAGGCCGTGCGGGCGTGGAACCTGGGCCTTGCGGAGCCCGACGTCGCCCGCTTGTGCCGTTCGGTC
>JAUNWR010000066.1:0-9153 GCA_030540215.1 Coriobacteriia bacterium
CCAATTAACTTGACGGTACCCCTGTTTAACGTGGCGAGGAGACCACGACCTGCTCCTCAGTTCAAACATACCATGTCGAAACCAGTCGCCCCCGATAAGCCGGCTTTGCAGCCGAGTCGGGACGCTGCGGTCCACCTTGTCAAAGTGCACGACGGCAAGCCGCCGAACGGATTGATAATCTTACTTCAAAAGCGAGCTGAAGTCCAATGCGCTTTTGATGTCGTCGAACGCGCCCTTGAATTCCGCCGCCATCTTAACGCCGTCCTTGAAGATGGCGTTCATATCATCGGTTGCCTGCTGCACGCCGTCGCGCGTGATGCCCAGGCTGCCATCGTCAGCGACTTCGTCGCCAGCATCCTCGTTCTCGTCGTCCTCGACATAGAGATACTCGGCCTCTTCGCCGTCTTCCATGATGACGAAGCCAATGCGGTTGCCATCTTCATCTTCGAGGTAGCGCACGATATCGTCATCGGAAAGCTCGAGCTCGACAACTTCAAGATCGTCGGCGGCAGCAGGCGTCTCATCAGCCTGGGAAGCCTCTTCCACAGCATGCTCCGAGATATGCTCTTCGCCCTCCAGCGCTTCCTGATCGCTCATCGACGGCTCCTTTCCTTCAACGCGCGTTCGATCTCGCGCTTCGAGTCGCGCTCGGCCATGGCGGCGCGCTTGTCGTAGTTCTTCTTGCCGCGGCACACCGCCAGCTCGACCTTCACGAGCGAGCTTTTGTTGAAGTACATCTTCAACGGGACGAGCGCCATGCCCTTCTCCTTGGTCTGCTGCTCAAGTTTGCGAATCTGGTTTTTGTGCAGCAGCAACTTGCGTTTGCGATCCGGGTCGGGGTTGGCGATGTTACCGAAGGCGTACGGGGGGATGTGGACGCCATGCAGCCACACCTCGCCGTGGCGGATGAGCGCGAAGCAGTCCGTGAGCTGGCAATGGTTGTCGCGCAGAGAACGCACCTCGGTGCCGGTCAGGGCGATGCCGGCCTCGTAGGTCTCGAGAACCTCGTAGTCATGCAGCGCCTTGCGGTTGCGCGCGATGTCTTGGGCTTGCTTTTTCATGACGCTACTCCCCCTGCGCGGTACGCGCGGAACAGGCATCAAGCGACGCCGAGCCGCAACCCGCCATGGGCACGAACGAGCCGCCGGACTCCAGATCGCGCGCGAACTGCACGAACAGGGCCACGGTTGCATCAAGGTCGTCCAAACAGATGACCTCGGTGGGCGTATGCATGTAACGAAGCGGTACGGACACCAAACCCGTGGGAATGCCGGAGCGGCTGACCTGGATGGGCCAGGCATCGGTGCCGGAATGGCCGGGCAGGGCCTCTACCTGATACGGGATGCCCGCGGCCTTTGCGGCCTGGACGAGGCGCTCGAACACCTGCGGGTTGACATTGGGCCCGCGGCCGATAACCGGGCCGCCGCCGCACTTAATGTCGCCGAACTTGGCATGGCTGATGCCCGGGTAGTCGGTGGCGTGCGTGACATCGAAGGCCACCGCCACATCGGGATGCACGCCGAACGCCGAGGTGATGGCGCCACGGGTGCCGATCTCCTCCTGCACCGTGCAGGCGCAAGTGACGTCGCCCGCGCAACCGCCGGCAGCCGCCAGCTCCTCGAGCACGCGCGTGATGACCCACACGCCGCATTTGTCGTCGAAGGCGCGCGAGACGCCCATGTTCTTCCCGAAGCGCTCGAAGCCCACGCCGAACGTGATAACGTCGCCCACCTTCACCAGGCGCTTGACCTTCTTGGCGGGAAGGCCCAGGTCGATGACGAGGTCTGACAGGGGCGTGACCTTGTCGCGCTCGCCAGCGGAGATAAGGTGGATGGGCTTGCGGCCGACGACGCCGCGCAAGGGATGCTCGGCTTCAGAGGCGTGCACATCCACGCGAAGTCCCGGCAAAATAGCGGCATCGACGCCGCCGATGGCGGCGACCGACAAAAACCCGTCATCGGAGACGTTGACCACCATGAGGCCGATTTCGTCCATATGGGCGACCAGCATGAGCGACGGCGCCGCCCCCTTGCCTGCAAGGCGGGCATGGACCGAGCCCATGACATCGGTGGTGACCTGGTCGGCAACGCCCTCCATACGCTCGCGAACCACAGCGGCGATGCGTTGTTCGCAGCCTGTGGGCGAAGGGGTCTCGAGCAGGCGCTTGAGATATTTGCGATCTTGCTTGTTCATGTGCTTCCTTTGTCGAAGGAGGTTGTTACACGCGGACCTTCACGACGATCTTGCGCACATGGCAGGGAACGGAGCCAAGCGTGCAGCCGGGCTTATGCGCATCCTCGGGCGCGAGAACGGCCAGGTCGCCGGCGTGCAGCACCACATCCGTGCACTGCTCGGGCGTCTCGTACAAGCCGAAGTCGTTTTCCTCGTCGAACGGCTGGCACTCGGGCAGGCCATCCAGTTGAGCGTACTGCAAAAGCTCCTGGCCGGACACGACGAACTGCACGTCGTAATAACCGCGATGCGCCTCCAACTGCTTTTCTGAAGCAGCGACGGTGTCGTATTCCTGCACGTTGGCGAACACGTCGTCGCCGTCGATCTCGTTGCGGCCGAGCGGCAGGGCATCCAGGCCGTCCTGCGCAAGGAACGCATAGGCCTTAGCGAAGCGCTGGCCGAGATAGTCGTTTCCGTTCGCATGGGCAAGGTTGGTAACCAGCATACCGATTCCTTTCATATTCATGCGGCGCACAAGGCGCCGCCTTATTCGTTTAGGGAAGTATACACCCCGCCGACGGACAAGCCGGCGCAGTAGACGGCACCCCACGGCATGCACAAGGAGGCCAGGGCGCACCCTTGCGGCTTTGCGGGCCAGTTGCCTTAGGGCTGCGCAGGACCAAGCGGCATGTCCAGCCTATGGACCTGCGATTCATCAAGCACCGTGATGCCCGCGTCGCGGAACAGCTGCGCGGCAACGCCCCACCCCGGCACGAGCGTGCCCGTGAAGCTTCCGTCGTACACAGACCCGCTTCCGCACGAAGGGCTTTTCGATTTGAGCACGGCAACCCGGCAATCTGCATCGCGCAGCTGCTCAAGGCAGCGGCTTGCGCCAAGATGGAAGGCCTGCGTGACGTCGCCGCCATTCGCATCCATCACGCGCACCGGACGGGACCCCGCGACGATCTCGCACGGCGGATGCGGCACGGGAAGGCCCCCTGTAACTTCAGGGCATATGGGAACGAGCTTATAGCAACAGCCGAGCTGCATCACCGCATCGTCGGGCTTTGACGACCCGTCATAGCGACACGGCCTGCCCAGCAGGCAGGCGCTCACGGCGACGGCAGGCGATGTGTTCGGGGTTTTCTCCATACCGGCATTATAGCGCTCGAACAAGCCGGTTATTCCTACCAATATGCTACTTGGAGAGTATCAAAAAACTTCGTGGACTCGGGCATCGCTGTGCTAGAGTTGGCTGCAGGAGAAGCGAACGGAGCAGGCGCCCCGACGCGAACGTCGTAGAAAGGCGATACCATGAAAGTTGCAATCCCCAGCGAAACCGGCGAAGGCCTGACGAGCATCCGCAGCGGACACTTCGGCCACACGCCCTGGTTCACGCTCGTGACCATCGAGGACGGACAGGTCACCAGCGTCGAGTCGGTGAAAAACGTCGATCATGACGAAGTGGGTTGCGGCGGCGTCATCGAGTTCGCGCACAACCTGGGCATCGATGCGATGATCTGCGCAGGCATGGGCCAGCCGCCGTTCATGCGCTTCACGCAATACGGCGTGGACATCTATCTTGAGCAGGAAACGCCCTTGGTCGGCGACGTGGTGAACAAGTTCATCGCCGGCGATTGCGCGCGCATGGTGCTGGAAAACGCCTGCAGCCATCATCACTAAGATGCAAGGGCCGGCGGTCGCAACGCCTTGCGGCGCAAGCCGACCCCGCACAGCTTGCTATAATCGACACGCAGTCACAGGCCCGGGCCGCACGCCCGGGCTTTTTCAATCTCAAGGAGAAGCCGTGGGCATATACGAAGATCTGCAAGCGTTCCAACCTGCCAACGAACAGGAAGCCGCCGACCGGGACCTTATCCTGTCGCGCTTGGAAACGGACCCCGCGGTGTTCGACCGATCGTCCGTGGCCCACATGGCATGCTCTATTTGGACAGTCGATCCCACATTCACGAAAACGCTGCTGGTGTATCACAACATATACGATTCGTGGAGCTGGATCGGCGGGCACGCGGACGGGCAGGCCGATCTTGCGGCGGTCGCCTTGCGGGAGCTGGAAGAGGAAACGGGCGTGCGCGGCGCACGCCTGGTGCCATGCGGGCCGGGCGGCGTGCTGTCGTGCGAGGTGCTGACCGTGGACGGCCACGTGAAACGCGGGGCATATGTCAGCTCGCACCTGCACCTGAACGTGACGTACCTGGCCGTGGCCGACCCCGCCCAACATGTGCGTATCAAGGCAGACGAGAACAGCGGCGTGAAATGGGTGGAGCTCGAAGATGCCGTGACCCTATCAAGCGAACCGTGGATACGCGAGCGCATCTACCGCAAGCTCATCGAGAAGACGCGTGAGCTGGCGCCGCGCTTCGCAACGCGGTAAACCGGCGGCATCCGCGCAAGCTGCGGCACGCCTCTTCAACCCAAGCGCGCAGCACCATGAGCATGCGCGAGCTGGCGCCGCGCTTCGTCATCAGATCAAAACATCGACGCCGACTACGCACCTCGGTCGCAAGCCGTTCCGCCCCGGAAACCGGACCTCACACCATGTTGCCGTGGATGTCGGCATGATGGACATCGTCCCAGCGACGACGCAGCGCCACATCCGCCGTGAGGTTCGCGTTATCGAAGACGATAGACCACTGCGTATTGCTGGTGACATCCTCGGGGTTGGGCGCCTGCGAAGCCGTCCTCAGCGCCTTCCACGCCGTGACCTGGGCATCCTGACCCGAAGGCGCCCCATCAATCACCGCGGAGATGGCGTCGTAGCGTTCGCGGCCGTGGCCGTACGCCCCATTCTTCTGAAATGGCGCCACCTTGTCTTCGTGCATGACGAAGAAGTTGGTGACCTGGCGCACGGGCGTGACGACGGGCATACGCTCAGGGCTATCGCAATCGAACTCGACCACGCGGCCATCGCCTTGCGCATCGGTGATGTAGAAATGGTAATCGCGCCCGCTTGTGGCGAACATGTCATAGGAAAGCAGCAGGTCGACGGCCTGCTGCGTGGTGGCGGCCCGATCGAGCACCAAGCGTATGGCAAGCGGCGTGGAGATGACGGGCTTGCCGGTGATCCGGGAGGTTGGCTTGCTGTCAAGCGTGAGCACCGCACAGGAAACGCCCCTCTCGTTCACGCCATCCAGGCAGGCGAACGGCGCAGCCAGGGATGCGAAACGCGATTTCGGCTGCAACGCATCGACCACGCCAAGGTTGTCGAGGGCGCAAAAGCCGATGGATTCGTAACCATCGGCAGGGGCGCTGTGCACAAGCATGGCAGAAGTGTCGAACTTGAAGTCGTAGTTGCGGCCCATGAGCACGCCTTCGCCGCTTGCAAGCGTGAACGCGCTGCATCCGAACTGCGGCGCCTGCATATGAACGGGGACGAGCGGGAGCGCCTCGGCGAGGATGGCGTCCATGTTTCCTTGGTCGCTTCCAAGGCCGCGCTCGATGATGCGATCGAGGTCGTAGCGATAGGACACGTCCATGGCATAGAGGCCGTACGGCGCATCGGCAGGAGCGATCTGCCTGATCGAGGCCATGGTGGCCGCGCGCGACCCATATACGGCAGCGCCTGCACCTGCGGCGACGCCTGCGGCGGCTGCCGCCACCTTCGCGATATTCCCAAGCTTCATCGACGACCCCTTCCGTCGCACGTCCCGAAAGCGACGCTTCGCGAACACTTGCTCGATTATCGCACAAAACGGCATGAGTTGGAGGCTCTCTCCCCCCTGCACGATCCCGTTCCCCGGACATGCAGCTTTCCTTACCCCGAAGAGACTCGCTCACGCGCCGGCGCCTTTTGCGACCACGGCGGCGGCTTCGGTGTTCGGCAGCCCGGCGGACTCCGTGCGCGACACACGCCGGCGCCCGTTGCCGCCCTTTCCCATAAGGCGCGGAACACCGGCCGATAGGCTTAGGCTAAACGCGCCGATTGCCACAACGCCTAGCGCGTTTGCGCTAAAATAAGCGTTTGCGAACAATGCGTTCAAGCAAAGGGAGCCGCAAGCGATGATCACCGAAAAAGCCATAGCAAGCCAATGCAACCAGCGTTCATTCACGCGAGGGCGCGCCATCGCGTCATCGGATAGGAACATCCTCACGAAGCAGGTGCACTACGATGCCGAGGAGTCGGTGGTCAGCGCGTTCGTGGCATCGAGCAGCGGCTGGGACGATCGCTACCGCACCTCGGTGATCCTCGACGAGGATGCCGACGAAGTGCTGGATTACTCATGCACATGCCCTGCCTTTCGCGAGTATGCCGGCATGTGCAAGCACTGCGTGGCCCTGGCGCTCGCGTTCTCGCAGCGCCCCGAGACCTTCATGGGCTACCAGGCACAGCGCACGGCGCAATCCTCCTCGTGCATCACCGAGTTCATGAAACGCACCGAGGAGCTGCAGGCCGACGACACGCCCGCCGAAAGCGTGGTCCTGCACGCCGAGCTGTCGTACGGCTACGGTCTATGGTCCGCCTCGTTTCGCATCAGCGGCCCTTCGGGAACGCCATACGTGCTGAAATCGCTTTCGGAGTTCGCCGACCGCATGCGCTCCGGCGCCCGCCACGCATACGGGAAGAAGCTGGCGTTCACGCACGCCCCCGCCCTGTTCGAGCAGCGTTCGCGCGGGATAGCCCAGTTCATCGAACGGGCCTGCTCCATGCGCGAGGCCGCCGACGATGCGCCGTCATGGCTTCGCCGTCAAAGCGCGTCGGTGGGCCGCACCCTGCAGCTTTCCGAGGCCGAGGCCGTGGAGCTGTTCGAGTTGCTCGACGGCGCTGAGTTCAGCATCACGGGCGCGGACTACGCCACGCCCACCGTGCAACGCGTGCATATCGAGCATAGCGACCCGGACATCTCGCTTTCAATGGCGCCGGCCGAGGCCGGCGGCTGGACCATCGAGCGCGGAGAGCATATCCGCATGGCCGAGCAAGCTGGGCGCCTGTATATATGGTGCGGCGGGGACACAGTGTACCGCTGCTCGCCGGCGTTCGCGCGCTGCTCCGACTTTCTGCGCACGGTCTACGACAGCGACGAGCGCAACCTGTTCGTGGCAAACGACGACATGCCCCTGTTCTGCGCGGCCGCCCTGCCCGTCATCGAGGAGAACCTGCATCTCAGCGCCCCGGCCGAGCTTTCGGCGTGGCGCCCTGTGGAATGCACGCTTGCGTTTTTCCTGGACAAGAACGGCAAGAACGTGACTATCGGCGCCCAAGCCGCTTACGGGCCGCGCCGCTTCACGCTATGCGGGACCGTGCCAACCGACCAGAACGACGAGAAGAGCGCCTCGGGCCCTTCCCCTTTGCGCGACGTGCGCGCCGAAGGCAAGGCGAAGGCGCTGGTGGAACGCTACTTCGGAGCAGGTCAAACGCGCATCCCCATGAGCAACGAGGAAGCGGTGGCCAACCTTATCTTCACGGGCTTGGGCCAGTTGCGCGAAGCCGGCGAGGTGTATACCACGCCGGCATTCGACCGCCTGATCAAAGACGGCAAGCCGCGCCTGAGCATGGGCGTGTCGCTGTCGGGCAACCTCATCAACCTCACCGTCGACGCCGGCGACCTGGGCCCCGACGAGCTTGCCGCCATGCTGGGAAGCTACCGGAAGAAGAAACGCTACCATCGCCTGCGCGACGGCGCGTTCGTGGACCTTTCCGATTTCGAGCTCGCCCAGCTTGACCGCCTAGCATCCGACCTGGGCATCACGCAAAAGGAGCTTGCCACGGGAGAGGTGGAGCTGCCGTCGTTCCGCGCGTTCTACCTTGACGAGGAAGCCGACCTTGACCGCGACCGCAGCTTCACGCAGTACCTGAGCGATTTCCGCGCGATCGACGAGCGGGTATACCAGGTGCCGGAAGGACTGAACGCAACGCTGCGCCCCTACCAGGCCGAAGGCCTGAGATGGCTGTCCGCCCGCCTGGATGCAGGGTTCGGCGGGGTGCTTGCCGACGAGATGGGCCTGGGCAAATCAGTCCAGCTCATCAGCTTGCTGGTGGCACGTGCCGATCAGGCTCGCGAAGTCGGGCCGAGCTTGATCGTGTGCCCCTCTTCGCTCGTGTACAACTGGATGGCCGAGTTCGAACGCTTCGCACCCGGCCTGAATGTGGCCGCCGTGGTGGGCAGCGCCGCCGAGCGCAAGGTGATTCGCGGCCACGCTTTCGCGCCGTATGACGCGAACCTGGTTTCCAGGCGGCAAGGCGATGCGACCGCATCGTCCGATGGCGCAGAAGCGGCTTCATGCAACGTCGATGCCTGCGCAAGGGAAGCAGCCTCGCAAAACCGCGATGGAGCCGCAACATCAGAGTCCGTCAACACAACCGGTAACCGACCTGCATCGGTCGATGTGCTCATCACCTCCTACGACCTGGCGCGCATCGATTCAGCCGATTACGCCGGACGGGAGCTGTTCATCTGCGCCCTCGACGAGGCCCAATACATCAAAAACCCCGCAACGCTGACAACGCGCGCGGTGAAACGCCTATCGGCGCGCCATCGGTTCGCGCTGACCGGCACGCCCATGGAAAACCGCCTGTCGGAGCTGTGGAGCATCTTCGACTACCTGATGCCCGGCCTTCTGGGACCGTACGCGCGCTTCCGAGAACGCTTCGAACTGCCCATCGTGGGCGGCGAGGAAGAGGTGGCGGCCCGCCTGAGCGCCGTCGTGGGACCGTTTTTGCTCAGGCGTCGCAAGGCCGATGTGCTCACCGACCTGCCCGACAAGCTGGAAAGCGTGGTGTACGCGCCAATGGAGGGCCAGCAGCTCAAGCTTTACCGCGCCCATGAGCAGCGTCTACGTGAAGAGCTGACCCGCCAGCGCCGCGAGCGCAAGCAGCGTCAGGCGAAACGGGATGCAGGCGAGCACGTTTCCAGCGTGGAAGTGCTTGCCGAGCTCATGCAGCTG
This sequence comes from Coriobacteriia bacterium, assembly GCA_030540215.1. Lineage (GTDB taxonomy): Bacteria > Actinomycetota > Coriobacteriia > Coriobacteriales > Eggerthellaceae > Senegalimassilia. The sequence continues at coordinate 9,076 of JAUNWR010000066.1, forward strand.
CGCCAGCTGTGCTGCGACCCGCGTCTGCTGTTCGAGGACTATCGCGGCCACGGCGCGAAGCTCGATACCATCATGGAG
>JAUNWR010000067.1:0-8977 GCA_030540215.1 Coriobacteriia bacterium
ACCTTCTTGGCGCCGGCCTTGATGTGCTTGCTGGCAAGCTCGCCGGTCTTGAAGATGCCGGTGGACTCGACGACGACGTCGACGCCCAGCTCGCCCCAAGGCAGGTTCTCGGGGTCGCGCTCGCACAGGACCTTCACGGCATGGCCGTCGGCCACGAAGCCATCCTCGGTGACCTCGACCGTATCGAAGGCGCGGCCGTGGACCGAGTCATACTTCAGCAGGTGAGCCATCGTCGGGATGTCGCCGAGGTCGTTGACGGCCACGACCTGGATCTCCGGGTCCTTGACCATGGCGCGATACGCCAGACGTCCGATGCGGCCGAAACCGTTGATGCCTACTTTGATTGCCATTGCGTATCTCCTTTTCATTCAGATACTCAAGTTATGGGCCATACGAAATGCTAGTGTAGCGGAAAGTCAAACGCTTGCGGCGCGAATTTGGCAGACGGTCGACAAGCGAAGACCAACGCGTCCCGCCTAGCGGCAGGACGCCGGTGACTATCGGTTACCGATTCTGATTCTCCAGCTCAGCAGCCAATTGCTCGATACGGCGCACACGGTGGTACACCGCCGACTTCGACAACGGAGGGTTGGCGAGCTCGCCAAGCTCCTTGAGCGTTGCCTCGGGATGACGCACGCGCAGCTTGATGAAGTCCTGCAACGCCGGAGGGAGGTTCTCCATGCCGTGCGCCTCAACCACCTGCCTGATAGCTCGGATCTGGTCGATCGCCGCGCGCGAGGTTTTGGCCTGGTTGGCGATTTCGGCGTTGGTCTGACGGTTCACATCATTGCGCACGCTTTTGATGACGCGTGCGTTTTCCATGGCAAGCGCGCTTTGGTGAGCACCTGCAAGCGCCAGGAACTCAAGGATAGCGCTGCCGCTTTTCAGATACACCATATAGGAATTGCGTCGCTGCATGATGCGCGCCTTGATGTTCTTGCGAGCCAGAAGATCCACAAGGCCATCGGCCAGCTCCTCGGTTTCGACGATTACCTCGAAATGGAAATCGCCGCGGGGGTCGGACACGAACCCGCTGCCCAGGAAGGCGCCACGCAGATATGCAGCCGCACAGCAATCCTTGGCGACCAACTGCTCGGATACCCCGAGCACCAGCCCACCTTCAGCAGACAGCACGCCCATATCCACCAAAGCCGCAGCAAGCTGAGGTTGGGCGGGAACCTCGATGAGGTAGTTCGGCGTTTTGTGCAAGACGCTTCGGCGAACCGTCAGGTTGGTTTTCAACCGATACAGCTCATGCAGCAGCTTGATGACCAAACGGGCCACCGAAGGCGCATCGGTGGCGATCTCCACACGGTAGCGGTTCTTCCCCGACACGAACAACGTGCCCTCGATGCGCACGAGCGCCGCCAAAACGGCTTTGTCGCAATGGCTGCACGTTGCCGGGACGCGGGAAAGCTCGTCTTTTACCTCTGCCGTGAACGACATAAATGCAACACCCCCGTGAACGCCTCGCGCAGCAAAAACGGATCATGCCAGGTGGGACGCTGCGGATCGACCAGATTTCGAACGATGACGACCGGGCCCTTACTTTGAATGGCGCGCAGGTCGGGATAATCGATATGCACGGGACGCACGCGCCTGCCCTCCTCTTCGCCGGGGGCAACGGTGAATCGGCTATCGCCGACGTTGACACCCGTGAGCGCGCGGAAGGTGCCCGTCTCGGAAGCATCGGGGCGAACGGGATACGGACTGTGCACGAGCACGTAATCAAGCAACCCACGCATGCCATGCGCGAGCAACGCCTCGACATGCTCGCGCGCCGTAAGACCCCATGTCTCGCCCTGCATGTCCGCCAATGAGCAGACGAACAGGGTTGCCCCCTTCGATTGACGGATGGCATCAACCACGCCCGGGACCAGCAGGTTCGGGATGATGGAGGTGAACAGGCTTCCCGGTCCGAGCACGATCAGGTCGGCATTGCGGATGGCATCGAGCGCCGGCCGGTACGCCTGGATCTTGCCTTGACCGCGCAACTGCACATGTGCAAGCGCCGTACGCGAATGACAGGCAACCGCCTGGCCCTCGATATAGCGCCCATCGCGCGTACGCGCTACCAACGATACGCGATCGAGCGTTGAAGGGTACACATGCCCGCGCGCGTTGAGCAGGCGCTCGCAGATCTGAACGGCTTGCGGGAACTCGCCTGTGGCGTCCTCGAGCGCGGAGAGCATGAGATTGCCCAGCGTATGGTTGTCGGCGAACGGGACCCGGTATTTGAATGCGCGCGTGAGCGGGTCCTCGGGGTCGGCCGCCATAGCGCAGATGCACTTGCGGATGTCGCCCGGAGGAGTGACGCCCGCCCTTTCGCGCAGGATGCCCGTCGACCCGCCGTCATCGGCCATCGCGACCACGGCGGAGGTTTCCACGCCCATGGAAAGCAGCGTGCGGATGGATACGGGCGCACCTGTGCCGCCGCCGATGACGACGGCCTTCAGGCTGCTGGTTTCCGGCACCACGGGATCGGCCGCGTACAGCGGCGCAAACGCCGCGGTCATGGACGGGTCATGGGGGAAATGACCGCCCTCCATATGGCTTTCGTGTAGCATCTCGCTCATCCTATCGGCCTTCGCCCGGCTTCGCGGATGCGTTGATGAGCTGGCCATCGACGCCTTCGGCGAGCTTCAGGTCGCGATGCGCGACGCTGACGCGATAGCCTTTCTGCTTAAGGTATTCCCCCGTTGACTCGGCAAGGGCCACGCTTCGATGCTGACCGCCGGTGCACCCAACGGCGATGGCGAGCTGCTGCTTGCCCTCCGCCACGTACCCGGGCATGACGCAATCGAGCAGCGCGCGCCAGCACTTCTGGAACTCCTCGGTTTCCGACCTGCACAGCACGTAGTCGCGCACGGGCTTATCAAGGCCGGTCAGCGGGCGCAGCTCGGGGTCGTAATACGGGTTAGGAAGAAAGCGCACGTCCATGACCAGATCGGCATCCACGGGGGCGCCGTGCTTGAAGCCGAACGAGTACACCGTGACCTGAAGGCCCTGACGCTCCTCGCCAGGGGCGAACAGCGCGCGGATGGTGCTCCGCAGCTGAGCCGGCATCATGTCGGTGGTATTGATGACGTGATGCGCCTGTTTACGCACGTCGTAGAGCATCTCGCGCTCGCGCTCGATACCGTTTGCGATGGAGCTGCCATCGGTGCAGAGGGGATGGCGGCGGCGGCTGGATTTATAGCGCGCGATGAGCTTCTCGTCGTCGGCATCCAAGAACAGCACCCGATAATCGACGCCGGCGCTTTTGAGCTTTGCGAGCTCCTCCATCAAGCTTTTGAAGAAGCCGCCACTGCGCGCGTCGCATACCACGGCGATGCGTCGATGGTTATCGGGCTGGCCGGGCATGCCGGTTAAGGCAAGCAGGTTCCCGATAAGGGCGCTGGGCAGGTTGTCCACGCAAAAATACCCAAGATCCTCGAACGCATGCATGGCCTCGGTGCGTCCCGCACCACTCATGCCGCTCACGATAACCAGCTCGGGCATGTTCTCAAGCTCGCTTGCAACCTCGTTCATGTCACGAATCTCCTTCCCCGCCGACGACCAGTTCATTTCTTGTCTGCTCATTATACTGCTGCAACACCGTATACAGCTCGTTGGCGACCTGGACGGGCACCACCTTGGCATCAAGGATATCCTGCAAGCTTGCAGCCTTGAGCCGCTTGAAGCTCTTGAAGTGCTTGAGAAGCGCCTTCTTGCGCACCGGGCCCAAGCCTTCCACCTCGTCCAAGATGCTTGCCGTCATGCCCTTGCCACGCAACTGGCGATGAAATTCGATGGCGAAGCGGTGCGCCTCGTCTCGAACCTGCTTGACCAGATACAAGCTGGCGCTGCCGCCCGGCAGCACCACCGGACCCGTGTCCTGCCACGGCACGAACAGCTCCTCGTCGCGTTTCGCCAAGCCGCACAAGGCTATGTCGTGGATTCCCATGCTGTCGAACTGCTGCATGACGGCATTAAGCTGCGGCAGGCCTCCGTCCAAGATGATGAGGTCGGGCTTTTTTCCAAACCGTTCATCGGCCATGCGCTCGGCGCAATACCTGCGACTCATAACCTCCTGCATGGACAGGAAATCGTTCGCCTCGTCGAGCTGGGCCTTGATTTTGAAACGTCGATACTGGCCTTTGTCAGGCCTTCCGTTGGTGAACACCACCATGGACGCGACGGTGTAGGTGCCGTGGTTGGTGGAGATATCGAAGCATTCGATGCGCATCGGCGGCGCATCGAGCGCCAATGCGCTCTCCAGCTGCAGCAAGGCATCGTTGATGCGCTTATCCTCGTAGTTCGTGCGCACTTTGTAGCGCATGAGCGTATGTTTGGCATTCTGCTCAGCCATCGAGACAAGGTCGGCTTTCTCCCCGCGTTCGGGAACCGTGAACCGAACCTTAGCGCCATGCGCGCTCGCAAGCTTGCCGGTAAGCCACTGCTCCATGGCCTCAGCATCCTCGGGCATGAAGCGCACGACCACCTCATGCGGGATGGACGTGGTGGCGTCGTAATAGCGCAGCAGGAACATGTGCAGCAAATCTTGATCGGGAACATCGTTTCCGCGGTTGAGCACGAACTCGTTGCTGTTGATGATACGACCCTCGCGCACCATGAGCACGTGCACGCCGGCGATGGTCTCCTCTCGGAAAAAGCCGATGACATCGGCGTCGAGGTTGCGAGAGCTTACCGCATGCTGCTTATCGCACAATCCGTTGATGGTGTCGATCCGCGCCTTGATGCGGCCGGCGCGCTCGAAATCGAGCTCAGCCGCAGCCTCTTGCATTTCCTGGGAAAGCTCCTCCACGAACTCCCGATGGTTGCCTGAGAGAAAACGCTCGATACGGCTGACGTTGGCGGCATATTGCTCAGGCGTGACGCGACCGCAGCACGCCCCGGGCCCCAAGCCCACATGCGCATCGAAGCACGGGCGGGCGTCGGTAGCCAGACAAGCAAGCGGATCCTTTTCCAGCTTGCGCTTCAGCGAACGCCAATCAGCGCAGCTCGAAGAGCACAAAGGCACCACGCGGCGCGCAATGTCGACCATGCGGCGAGCAGCTCGGCTGTCGGTGTAGGGGCCAAAATAGCGCGTGTCGGCGCGATGCTTCTCGCGCGTATATTTGATCGCAGGGAACACGTCGCCTTTCGTGATGGCGATGAACGGGTAGGACTTATCATCTTTGAAGTCGGCGTTGAACCAAGGAGCGTGCTGGTTGATGAGATTCTTCTCGAGCACCAAGGACTCGTGCTCGTTGCCGACCACGATGTATTCGAACGTGCAGATCTGCTCGACGAGCAGCGGGATCTTCGCACGTTCGTCCTGGAAGTTGACATATTGGCGCATGCGCGCACGAAGCTGTTTGGCCTTGCCGACGTAGATGACCTGCCCGTGCTTGTCTTTCCATAGATACACGCCAGGAAGAGTCGGCACCGCGTCAAGCTCGCGCTTGATGCGCGCAAGCTTCTGCTCGAATGTCTCCCCTTCCGGCACATGAACGCCCTCCTGCCCGGCGGCACTTTGCGTCTTTCCCGAACCGCCTTCGGTAAAACCCAATGTTCGGTTATATCGTTGGAATTCCTCCGGCTTGCTCACACTACCTCCAGTTTGACGCGAAACGAAATGCAACGCGGCGTATCCAAATCATCGAATTCGATGATGTAGGCCCGCTTCTGCTCGTCGATGCCTTGCACAACGCCCTGCCCGAACGCTTTATGGGCAACGCGCGCGCCCGGTTTGATGGAAGCCTGCCCGGCCATGTCGGCGATCCAGCGATCGGTGGCCTCATAAGCGCTACGAGCGTCATCAAGCTGGGAGTCAGCAGGCCTATTTGAAAACTCCAAGGCCGTTGGGTCGATATCGAGGAGGAACCGCGAGGGATATCGCGGCGTTCCCTGATGGCCAAAACCCTCGGCCTCGGTAAGGTACAGCCCGTCCTTGGCACGGGTGAATGCCACGAACGCGAGACGACGCTCCTCCTCCATGGCCTCGACCGTACGCGTTTTCCGCGAGGGCAGCACGCCTTCGGACAGAGAGCAAACGAAGACGTGGTTGAATTCCAGGCCCTTGGCAGCATGGATTGTCATAAGACGCACGTTATCCTTCGACGCATCCGCGATATCGGCATTGGAGAGCAAAGCTACGTGATGCAGGTAGTGGTCGATGGTAACCTCCTCGCCGCATGTTGTCTCGAACTCGTATACCGACTGCTTCAGCTCGGCAAGGTTATCGAGCCGCTCCTGGCTTCCCTCGGTGCGCAACATCTGCTCATAGCCGCTTTCGTCGAGCAGCGCCGAGAGCACCTCCGACACCGGGCGGCCCTCAATGGACCTGCGAAAACCATGCACGAGCGCCACAAATTGTTTCGCCTTCGTACGTTTGAAGATGTCATCCTCGTACGTTGCCTCAAGGGCCTGCAGCATGGTGCATCCGTGCTCGTCGCAATACTGCTGCAGATACGCCATGCGCCGTTGGCCGAGATTGCGCTTGGGCACGTTAGCCACGCGCAGAAACGCCAGGTCATCCCCTACCGCGATAAGGCGCAGGTAGCACAGCGCATCCTTGATCTCGCTCCTGCCGAAAAAGGGCACGCCGCTGAACAGCGAATACGGGACGTCAGCCTTCAAAAGCGCCTCTTCGACCGAACGCGATGCGTAATGCGCGCGATACAGCACCGCCATATCGCGATAAGCAACCCCCTTGCCATGCAATGCAGCCACGCCTTCGGCGATCCACGCCGCTTCGGCCTGAGGCGATACGGCATGATGCCACACCGTCGGACCAAACGAGCGTCGAGCGGCGACAAGGTCCTTCGGGATACGCATATGGTTTTTCGCAATAAGCGAATTCGCCACCGCAAGCACCTGAGGCACCGACCGATGGTTCTCAAGCATCATGATGGTGCGCGTGCCCGGGAAGCGCTTATCGAAGTCAAGCAGCAGCTTCACGTCCGCGCCACGCCACGTGTAGATGGTTTGATCGGGGTCGCCGACCACGAACAGGTTCTTGTGATACCCCTGCAGCACCTCCATGAGCTGGTATTGCAACGCATCGATATCCTGGAACTCGTCGATCATGATGTATTCCAGCCGCTGCTGCCATTTGAGGCAGATTTCGGGGAACCGCTCGAAAACGTAGAGCGTGAATACGATCAGATCGTTGTAATCGAGCCCGAAGCACTTTCGTTCCTGATAAAGATACCCATAGAAGATGATGTCGCGCACGTTATCAGCTTGCATATACCTGTCATGCAACTCGGCGATAGACCATTCGAGCATGTCCAAATAGTAGTTGGGATGCTCTTTGAGCTTCTGCATCTCGATCATGTCGCGCGCATCCGAAAACGTCATATCGCGCAACGTGAGACCGCGTTCTTCATAGATGGTCTGCAGCATGGCATCGATGTCGGCGTTGTCGAGCACCAGGAAACTTTTCGGATACCGTACGGCATGGGAATCTTCCTGAAGAACCGAAACGCAAAAGCCATGGAACGTGTTGATGTAGCCGGTGTCATGATCGCCGGTAAGGCGGCGGATGCGCCTGCGCATCTCGTTGGCAGCCTTGTTCGTGAAGGTGACGCACAGGATGTTGCCCGGCAAAATGCCCAGCTCGTTGACCAGGTATGCGAACCGCTGCGTCAGCGCAGCCGTTTTCCCCGTGCCGGCACCCGCGATGACGCGCACGTACCCTTCCGTTGCCGTAACGGCCTGCTGCTGGGCCGCATTGAGCTGCGGCTCTTCACCGAGCCTGCCCATTGCGCGATATGTCGTCATAGAATCCATAGCGTGAAGTATATCAAATAGGGAACGCCTGTTCTATATCGATGCGGTGACTTTCGAACAATTGTTCTCAGGTCCTACCTTGAGCTCTGAGCTTTCATGTGCTTGATCAGCACGAATGCGCAGTACAGCAAGGCGAGGAACGCGATGAAGGCCCCCACGAAGCCCACATCGGCGATGGTCCCGAACGTGCAAACCCCGCCGCCGATGAAGCTGCCCGTGCCGATGCCGAGGTTGAAGATACCGGAGAAGATGGCCATGGCGACCGTCTGCTCGCCATCGCTTGCGAACTCGATGATCTCGGCCTGATAAACGATGGAATACCCCGAACCGGCGATGCCCCACAGCATGCACACGGCGAACACGCCGGCGACTCCGATAGCGGCAGGGCGCAGAAGCGCAAGCGCCAACGCCACACCCGCGACGACCCACACGGCGAAGGCCCAGCGATGGCCGCGGTAAAACCGCGAGCATATCGCGCTTCCAACAAGGCCCGCGATACCGAAGGCCACCAACGCCATGGTGACGACCTGCTCGTCCATACCGCCCACCTGCAGCAAGAACGGCTCGATGTAGCTATAACCCGTGTAGTATCCCATGGCGTACAAAGCCGTCACGATGAAGATGCCCATGAGCACCTTGTTCCGCAAAATGCTGGGAAGCTGCTTGAGCGTGAAGGGCTTGCTGGCCGGGATCTTCGGGAACACCACCGCCAAGTACGCCAGCACCAGCGCGCTTACCGCGCACACGCAGCCGAAGGTCTGGCGCCAGCCCAGCCAAAGCCCCACCATGCGCCCAAGCGGCAACCCGACCACCATGGCAAGCGCCGAGCCGGTCACCACGGCGCTGACTGCCATAGGCGCGTGTCTCTCGTCGACGACCTTCACCGCCACGGGAGCGGCGATAGCCCAGAACACCGAATGGGCGCAGGCGACCACCAAACGCGCGGCCATGAGCAGGCCATAGCTGGGCGCCAGGGCCGAAAGCGCCTGCCCGGCGCAGAACACGCCGATGACCAAGAGCATAAGCGGCCGAAATGACAAACGAGAGCCCAGAATCATAAGGGGAAGCGACAACAGCATGACCGCCCACGCATATACCGAGATGATCAGCCCCGTCACGCCCTCGCTCGTCCCGAACGAGGCGCCGATGCCGGTCAGAAGGCCGACGGGCATGAACTCCGAGGTGTTGAATATGAACG
>JAUNWR010000068.1:0-8901 GCA_030540215.1 Coriobacteriia bacterium
CGTAAGCCGCCACGCCGCCCGCGCAGCCAGATCCCACGACGATGATGTCGAAATCTGACATGTAGATATCCTTTCATTGGCGGCCGAAATCGGCCGCCAATTCATTAACTATCGAGACTCCCGCACCGCGCTCCGTAAAAGATGTAAAGGGGTCATCTTTTTTGGAGGGGTCGAATCTTTGGAGGGGTCGAACCTTAGGAGAGGTTTTCGCACAAGGGTTGCGCTGAAGCGCGATGCGGAAGGAGTCCCCTTACAGGGCTGCGGTGATGGCCGGCAGGACGTCCTTGATGTCGCCCACCAGACCGAAGTCGCACTGCTTGAAGATCGGGGCGTTCTTGTCCTTGTTAATGGCGAAGATGGCACCGGAGCGGTTGCAGCCGACCATGTGCTGCATCTGGCCGGAGATGCCCACGGCGATGTAGGCCTTCGGGGTCAGCATCAGGCCGGAAACGCCGACGTAGCGCTCGGTCGGCAGCCAGTTGACGCCCTCGGTCAGCGGACGGGAGCAGGCAAGGCCGGCACCCAGCTTGTCGCACAGGTCGTTGGCCATGGACAGCTGAGACTCCTCGGCGAAGCCGCGGCCGGCGGCCACGACGACGTCGGCCTTGAACAGGTTCACGCCGCTCTTCTCGATGACCTGGGAAGAAACGACCTTCACCGGGCGAGCGGGGGCAACCCACTCCTGCTCGGCGACGGAGCCGTTGGCACCCTCAGCGCCGTCGAACACGCCAGCGCCGATGGTGTAGATGGCAACGTTGCCGGCGGCCTTCTGCACGCGCTCGGCGATGCCGCCGAAGTACATGCTCTTGGCGCCCTCGGCCTCGAAAGCGGTGACGTCGGTGATGACGGCGGTGTCGGCGTGGAACGCCAGGCTGCCGGCGATGACCTTCATGTGGCGGCAAGCCTCCACCAGGACGATCTCGGGGTTCTCAGCGTCGAACGCGGCGTTCACGGTCTCGACGGCCGAGTCAACGGTCAGGCCCTCGGGAACGGTGATGTTGAGCACCTTGTCGGCGCCGCACTCGTAAGCGCCGCCGAAGGAGATGGCCACGACCTCGTCGGCCATGGTGCGCGCGCCTGCAACCAGCTCTGCGGCCGCAGCTGCGTGCTCAGCAATGATCAATGCCTTCATGAGTATCCACTCTGCCTTTCTTTTGCTTGATTACGCGTGGGCCTACAGGGCGGCCTTGATGGCGGCCACGAAGCTGTCGATAGCGCCGTCCTCGGAGGCGTCGAAGATCTCCAGCTTACGGTCGGCCTGCTCGGGAGCCTTGCAGTCGACGACCTCGATAGCGGCGGCGGCGACGTCGGAAGCACCGGCAACGTTCATCGGCTTCTTGCCGGCGGCCAGGATGTCCTTCATGCCGGGGATGCGGGGCTCGGCGGCGTCCGGGGTGACGGACACGACGGCCGGCAGGGCAACCTCGACGACCTCGACGGCGTCCTCGAGCGTGCGCTCGACCTCGAGCACGTCGCCCTTGCAGGTGACCTTCGTGGCGGCGTTCACCACGGGCCAGCCCAGCTTGCAAGCCAGCTGCACGTCGACCTGCTGAGCGTAGTTGTCGGCGGAACCGTCGCCGCACACGACCAGGTCCACGTCGCCGATCTGAGCGACCAGCTTGGCCAGCTCGGCAGCGGTTGCCTTGGCATCCATGCCGGCGCAGGCGTCGTCGGCGGTCATGAACAGCTCGTCAACGCCACGGGCCAGAGCGCTCTTCTTGAGCTTGGCCTCGTCGATGGAAGCCGGACCCGCGGTAATGGCCACAGCAGCGGAACCCTCGACCTCGGCGGCCAGCTGAGCAGCCACCTCCAGAGCGTTCAGGTCGTACACGGAGATGGTGTTCTTCGCCTTGGAGTAGTCCAGCGTGCGATCACCGGCGACCTTGATGTCCTGATCGTCAGGAACCACCTTGAATGCAGCGGCTATCTTCATCTTGAGCCTTCCCTTCATAAGCTTGTTACAGAGGTTCTTACCTTCGTAGCGACCGCTTCGACGTAACCCTTTGCGGGTTGCACGTCCGTTTTACGGGGTGCGTCTCCGTTTCGGCGGGTCGCTTACGTGACAGGGCCATCTTGCGCTCCCTCACCCCTCCTGCCATCGCCAGATAACCGTGAATACCCTCTTACTCAATTTTTAACTATGCGGCAAAAGCCCCTGTTGAGAGGCTACGTACGCTTTTATATGGGCTTTTTGCCCGTCTCAAGGGGCACAAAAGGGTTTTCGCCGTTTTGTGGGCTTCGACCACATATGACACCCGGAAAGCGGCTCTCGCAAATTTCGAGTGATGCCCACATTTCTTGCTATTAGCGCTTTACCGAAGTTGTGGCGATGTTTCCGCCCACCCCGGCTCCTAGCATGCGAAATCGAGCCGAGCGTGCATCTCGCGAAACGTCCGAATCAAAATCAAAGGAACGACACGAGGCGCACAGCATTCGCCGAAACGGCTCAAGGCAATCCATATAAAAGGAGGAGCAATGGCAGATTTCTACGGAACCCAAGAGGTCGTCACTGACCTTCGCGAGGACGGCGTGCTCATCATGCGCATCAACCGCCCCGAGAAGCGCAACGCTATCAATGCAGTGACCTCTGCCGCCATGGAAGACATCATGAACAAGGCGGAGAAGGATAAGCGCGTCCGCGTCATCGTGGTCACCGGCACCGGCGAGAAGGCCTTCTGCGCCGGCGAGGACCTCTCCGAGCTGTCCAGCGGCGGCGAGTGCATGACCGTCACCGACCACGGCTTCGGCGGCATCACCGATCGTCTGTGCCCGAAGCCGACGATCTGCGCCGTCAACGGCGTGGCTGCCGGCGGCGGCATGGAGATCGCCGTCTCCTGCGACATCGTCGTTGCTGCCGAGCATGCCCGCTTCGGCCTGACCGAGCCCAAGGTCGGCCTGATCGCCTCCACCGGCGGCCTGGTCCGCATGGCCCGCGACGTTCCGCGCAAGGCCGCCATGGACATGCTGCTGACCGCTCGCCTGGTGCACGCCGACGAGGCCAAGGAGATCGGCTTCGTCAACTACGTCGTGCCGGCCGAGGAGCTCATGGACAAGGCTCTGGAGATCGCTTCCACGATCGCCAAGAACGCTCCGCTGTCCCTGAAGTTCACGAAGCAGATCGTGCACGCCGCCTCCCAGATGTCCGAAGAGGACGCCATGCGCTACTGCGACGCCGCCTATCGCTTCATCGAGAAGACCGAGGACGGCATCGAGGGCCCCGCAGCCTTCGTCGAGAAGCGCACGCCGAACTGGCAGGGCAAGTAACTCCCGCTTCTTTTCTCCCTGCGAAGGGAAAGGCCGCAACAACTGCCAGCCTTTCCCTTCGCCCCAAGCGGCGCACAGCCGCACCGACCGCCCGGTAACGGACCGGGCGCATCCGCACGAAGAAAGGATCCAACAATGTCTCTGCTCGCAAAGAGCAAGGGCGAGGTCACTTACAAGGACCTGACCGGTTTCCACAAGTGGTTCCTCATCGTCCTCGTTTCCATGGGTTCGTCCATCATCTACACGCCCATCTACCTGAAGAACGTCTTCTACGAGCCCCTGATGCAGGGCCTCGGTTGCACCAATGCCGACCTGGGCGCGCTGCTCTCCTGCTACGCCATCGTCGCTGTGATCACCTATCTACCCGCCGGCATCATCGCCGACAAGGTGCGCATGCGCACGCTGTCCTGGGTCGGTTTCGGCGCCACCGCTGTCCTGACCTTCATCTATGCCATGCTGCCGTCCATCCAGATGCTCTATGTGGTGTTCGTCGGCTACGGCATCACCACCATCCTGATCTGGTGGGGCACGCGCTTCAAGATCGTCCGTCTGTGCTGCTCTGAGGACGATTACGCCTCCAAGATCGGCGTGAGCTACTCCATCTACGGCGCTGCCGGCCTGATCGTCGGCCTGATCAACACGGCCATCATCTCCGCCGTCGCCGACGCCTCCCAGGGCATCCAGGTCCTGCTGGTCTTCCTGGGCGCCCTCATCGCCCTGCTCGCCGTGCTGTCCTTCATCTTCGTCCCCGACTTCAAGGGCGAGATCGACAAGAACGCCAAGCTGTTCAGCCTGAGCGAGGTCGTCACGGCCATCAAGCACCCCGGCGTCATCTGGGCCTGCCTGGCTTACTTCTTCGTGTACCTGGTGTACATGGGCGTCACCTACACCACGCCGTTCATGACCACCTGCTTCGCCGCTCCGGTGGCCATCGTCTCCGTCGTCGGCCTTATCCGTACCTATGGTATCGGCCTCATCGCCGGCCCGGCTGCAGGCATCTTCGCCGACAAGCTGAAGAGCCCCTCGAAGTCGATCCTGATCTTCTTCGCCGCAAGCGTCATCGTGCTGGCAGCCTTCATGATCATGCCTCGCGAGGCGAGCATGGTCATCCCGATCGCCGTGCTGGTCGTCGTGCTCGGCTTCGTGACCTACGGCGCCTTCTCCATCGGCTCCTCGCCCCTTACCGAGGCCAAGGTCCCGATGAGCATCTTCGGCACCGCTTCGGGCCTGCTGTCCGTCATCGGCTTCCTGCCTGACACCTTCGTCCACACCTGGTTCGGCGGCCTGATCGACGCCCAGGGCGCGGACGCCTTCAACACCATCTTCATCGCGCTGGTCATCTTCGCCGTGCTGGGCTGCTTCTGCCTGGTCATGACGCGCCGCGCCATGAAGAAGAACGCCGCCGAGGCGGAGTCCGCCAACTAGCGTTTACTTACCCACCCCAGCCGTTCAGGCGCGCCGCCCACAAGGCGGCGCCCTAGAAGATCGAGGAAGAGACATGAACAAGATCGACGTCCTCTCGAAAATCAACGAGGGCATGCGCGCGGTGCTCGCCAAGGAAGACGAGCTCGCAGGAAACGCCAACGACACGAGCGCCGGCTTCGAGCAGATGCGCCTGAACTACACCGCTGGGCGTGCGTACTGGGTAGAGGGCGGCCCAGAAATGGCCGAGAAGGTCGACTGCAAGGTCGAGGGCCCGCATGGGGACATCCCCGTTCGCCTGTACTACCCCGTCAAGGATCGCGCAAGCCTTGCGAACGACGGCGAGACCCTGCCGGCGATCGTTTACGCGCACGGCGGCGGCTTCGTCCTGGGCAACCTGGACACGCATGATCGCATCTGCCGCGTCCTGGCAAGCAAGACGGGCGCCGCGGTGGCAGCCGTGGACTACCGTCTCTCGCCCGAGGCGAAGTTCCCCGTGGCGGTTCAAGAAGTCGCCTGCGTCGCCAAGCACCTGCACGAGCAGGGCGAGGCGTACGGCATCGACGGCAACCGCCTGTCCTTCGCCGGTGACTCCGGCGGCGCTCACCTGAGCCTGGCCGCCACCATGTACCTGCGCGAGGAGCTGGGAGGCTCCGACTACGTCAAGTGCCTCCTTTTGTTCTACGGCTGGTACGGCCTGAAGGATTCGGCCTCCCAGCGCCTTCTGGGCGGCCCCTGGGACGGTCTGACCGAAGCGGAGTGGCAGTGGTACAAGGAGCTCTACGCCGAGGATACGACGGAGCTTGAGACGAGCCCTTACGCGAACCTCTTCCTGAACGATCTTACGCGCGACATGCCTTCCTGCTACATCGCCGCAGCCGAGTACGACCCCCTGAAGGACGACAGCACGGCACTTGCGACGATCCTCGAGGAATACGGTATCCCCCACCGCTTCGAGATGTTCGAAGGCGTCATCCACGCGTTTTTGCACTACACCAAGATGCTTGACGAGGCCAACCTGGCGCTCGAGCACGGCGCGGAGCACTTCCGTCAGCAAATGGGCTGCTAACCGTAGCCGATACGCACTACCCACCACATTGTGACAGCGCGGCAAAAGGCCGCTCTGGATATCGACAAGGAGAATGCAATGGACTTCAAATTGACCGATGAGCAGGAGCTGATCGTCGACAGCTACCGCGACTACATGGAGAGCGAGAACTGGGAGGCTTACTTCGCCGAGTGCGACGAGAAGCACGAGTACCCGCTGCGCTGGGTCCGCGGTCTGTGCGAACTGGGCTTCGACCTGATCATGCTCCCCGAGAGCCATGGCGGTCTGGGTCTGGAGCAGCCGGCCGTCACCATGATGGCCGTGTACGAGGTGCTGGGCCGCTACGGCGCCCCGACCTACGTCCTGTACCAGCTGCCGGGCTTCGAGACCATCATCCGCGAGGGCACCGAGGAGCAGATCGAGGCTGTGCTGTCCACCCTGGGCACCGGCGAGCAGATCTGGAACTCCGCCTGCACCGAGCCGGGCGCCGGTTCCGACGTTGCCGCCCTGCAGACCACGTACAAGCGTGAGAACGGCAAGATCTACCTGAACGGCACGAAGACCTTCATCACCTCCTCCGCTGGCGTCAAGTACCTGGTCATCATGGCCAAGAACGCCGACGATCCGGAGATGTTCACCGAGTTCTTCCTGGACATGAGCAAGCCGGGCGTCTCCCTGTCCCCGCTGCACAAGCTGGGCCTGCGCATGGACTCCTGCTGCGAGGTCTACATGGACAACGTCGAGCTGGAGGAGAAGGACATCTTCGGCAAGGAGGGCAACGGCTTCTCCCGCGGCATCAACGACTTCAACTTCGAGCGTTGGCTGGTCGGCGCTTCCGACTACGGCATGTCCATCGCCGTGTACGAGGATGCCTGCCGCCACGCCAACCAGCGTATCGCCTTCGGTAAGCCGATCGGCCGTCAGCAGCTCAACCAGCTCAAGGTCGCCGAGATGGCCATCAAGCTGAAGAACATGAAGAACATGCTGTACGAAACGGCTTGGGAGGCCGACAACAACGACGGCAAGTTCGATCCCGGCGCTGCCGCCATGTGCAAGTACTACTGCGCCAACTCCGCCTTCTCCGTCGTCGACGACGGCATGCAGATCCTGGCGGGCGTGGCCGTGGCCGGCGAGCATCGCGCTCAGCGCATCTGGCGCGACCTGCGTGTGGACCGCGTCTCCGGCGGCACCGACGAGATGATGATCCTCACCGCTTCCAAGTTCGAGCTGAAGAAGTACCGCGACTAACTCACGCGGCTAGCAAACGGATCCAACAGACGGCGGCGCGGCAAGCGCGCCGCCGAATCGAAAGGAATTCATCATGGCTCTTGAAACCAACAAGCCGTCCTTCGGCGTTCTGGATGACGTCAAGGTCGTTTACGCAGCAGTCGAGCTGGCAGTGCCGAAGGCCTGCGACCTCATGGCCGACTGGGGTGCCGACGTCACGTGGCTGGAGAACACCGGCGCTGGCGACACCATCCGCGACACCGCTTATATCAAGCAGGCTGAGCGCCGTAATCAGCGCTCCGTTTCGCTGAACTACTTCTCTGACGAAGGCAAGGAAGTCCTGTTCAAGATGCTGGCCGACGCCGACGTCTTCATCGAGGCCTCCAAGGGCGGCACCTGGGCTCGCAAGGGCATCACCGACGAGGTGCTGTGGGAGATCAACCCGAAGCTCGTCATCGTGCACCTGTCCGGCTTCGGCCAGTCCGGCGACCCGAAGATGGTCAAGCGCGCTGCTTACGACCTGACCGTCATGGCCTACTCCGGCTACATGAGCCAGAACGGCACGCAGGACCAGCCGATGAACCCCGGCCCCTACGCTGGCGACTACTTCAACTCCCTGATGGTCGTCTCCTCCACCCTGGCTGCGCTGCATAAGGCCAACCGCACGGGCAAGGGCGAGAGCATCGACATGGCCATGTACGAGACGCTGCTGGCCATCGGCCAGTACTACCTGGTCGACTACCTGAACGAGGGCATCCTGTGGCCTCGCCCGGGCGCTCGCAACCAGAACCTCTGCGGCATCGGCGAGTACAAGTGCAACGACGGCTTCCTGGGCGTGTGCCTGTACGGCGTCGACCAGAACAAGTACTTCCTGGAGACCATCGGCCTGGGTCACCTGTGGGGCACCGAGGACATCCCGGAGGACACCTCCGGCCTGTGGCTGTCCAACCCGCATGCTGCTGAGATCGAGGCTGCATTCGAGGCGTACTGCCTGGAGCACTCCAAGTACGAGATCGAGGCGGACTTCGCTGCTCACCGCATCGCCGCTCAGGTCGTCATGGAGTTCGAGGACCTCGTGAAGGAAGAGCACCTCAAGCTGCGCGATGACTTCATGGATTGGGAGACCGAGGACGGCAAGACCTTCAAGGGTCTGGGCGTGTTCCCCAAGTTCCAGCAGACCCCCGGCCAGGTGTGGCGCCCGATGCCCAAGCAGGGCGGCGACACCGCTGACGTGCTGACCAAGCTCGGCTACACGGCCGACCAGATCGCCGCG
The DNA here is from genome assembly GCA_030540215.1 of Coriobacteriia bacterium. Lineage (GTDB taxonomy): Bacteria > Actinomycetota > Coriobacteriia > Coriobacteriales > Eggerthellaceae > Senegalimassilia. The sequence continues at coordinate 8,235 of JAUNWR010000068.1, forward strand.
CTGAACGAGAGCGGCGTCGTCAAGGTCGCTGAATAACAGCTGAGAAACGCTGAAGGTTCCGAGAGGAAGGCTCCCCTTTCGGAATGACGGCCGGGCCCTGAGAAGGGCCCGGCTTCTATAGGGGCCTTGCATTCGACGGGGTTTGGAGCGCCCCTCGTCGAATGCAAGACATCTGAAACGGCGCCGAAGCTAGAAAGCAACGGATAAAGGGATCAAGGGAGAGAAGACATGGTCGACATCGTTGGCAACGAAACGCTCGCAAGCCTGTGGGACAAGCTCGCTCGCGAGTGCGGCGACAAGGACTTCTTCATCTTCCAGGACCGCGAGGGCGACGTGGCCACCTACAGCTACCGCGCCTTCAACGAGCTGATCAACCAAACGGCGAACATGTTCCTGAGCCAGGGCGTGGAGCGCGGCGAGCACGTGGCCGTGCAGATGCACACCTGCCCCGAATTCCTTATGTGCCTGTTCGGCCTTGCCAAGATCGGTGCCGTGCTGGTTCCCATGAACGAGCAGTACCTACAGGCCGAGTGCGAGTACGCGCTTGACATGTGCTCCACCCGCCGCGCGGTGGTGGAGCCTTGCTACGTGGAGCTCTACGACGCCATCCACGCCGACGGCAGGCTTGACCAGGGCATCATCGTGGCCCGCAGCGAAGGCGGCGAGG
>JAUNWR010000069.1:0-4420 GCA_030540215.1 Coriobacteriia bacterium
AGGCAAACCCCGCTATCATCGCCCAACTCTACCGCATCTTCCCCACCCAGACCGCGCCCTTCCGCTCGATCTGCGAGGCCGCCGTCATGGCCGGCGCCACCATCGAGCCGCCGCTATCCCGCGAGATGTCGCGCAAGTTCTTCGCCTCCCGCGCCCTGGCTTCCTTCGAGGTGCTGCGCAAGCGCATAGAGAAGGCCTTAGAGGAATCGTGCGACGGCGCCACGTTCAGCGAATGCCGCGTGCTGCAGCGCCTAGGCGAGGTGGGCTACCCCATGCGCATCGTCGACCTTGCCCGGCAGCTAAAGCTCACGAGCGCCACCGCCGTACGCGCAACCGACCGACTGGCAGAGCGCGGCTGGGTCGAGCGCATGAGCGCGCCCGACGACCGCAAGGCCGTGTACGTAGCCTGCACCGACGAGGGGCGTCATATGCAGGACGTGGTGCTCGCAAGCGTGGACCGCATAGCCACGCAGTACCTGTGGAGCCGCCTTGCCCCCGAGAAGTGCCGCGATATCGCCATGGCCGGCCACGTGGTGATGGCCGACCTGCAGCAACGCGAGGAAGCAGAGCGCCTGAGCACCCTCACGCAGCTGCGCCCCTTGAAACAGTGACGCACCGGGGGCTTCCCCGCCCTGACAACCTCGTTCGCGAGCAGATTCGCCACACGGGGCTCGACGGCATGCGCTAGCGAAAACCCGCCTTGCACCCCAAGCGCGATTCCGTTGCGTTGAAAGCAAAGCGGCTGACCCAAAAGAAAACGGGCGTTGGCTTGAGCCAACGCCCCTTTCAAGTGGATGCGCGATTATGCGCGGTTCGCTACTTCTTGAGCCCGATCGTAAGTTAGCCACCCATCAGGAATGGGAGCATCGTCATGGCATTGGCTGCATGCGTTCACGGATGCACGATGCGCCTTATGGCAATCTCCGCAGTCGAGCTGCTGCCCATGCATGGCCATATGCGGGTTGCGCTCGCCATACTGAGCCGTCGCCTTCACCAAGTCCTGGCGCGTGATGTTATGGCACGCCGAGTTCAAGCAGAACGCATCGCCGTCCTGGCTCAGCCACTCGCCGAGCTGCTCGGTATCGCGCTCCCCAAGCACCAACCCATAGGTTTCGTTGGCGTACAGCGGCATGTTGCCGGTGGCCCACTCGCTCACCTCGGTCAGCTGCTGCGACATGGTAGGCTTGTGGCAGCTCAGGCAGTTCGCATCAGCACCGCCTTCCTCTTTCGGCACCGCATGCACCACGGCCAACATGGAATCGGTGTTCTCCACCGTATTCCCCCACTTGTCAACGCCCTGCACGCCCGGCTCCTGCTCGAACGCGGCAAGGTATGGATCCATAGGCATATGGCAAATGGCGTTGCAGAAGCTGGGCTGCTCATGCCAAACCCAAAAGCCACCGCCGGCAACTGCCGCGACCACCGCCACCACAGCCACGGTGATCGGCCACTTGCGGTTTATCCTGCGAGGCTTACCGGTCCCGTTTTGCTCGCTCATGTGTTCTAACCCCCTTTCCGGAAAAGAATCGGAATATGCTAGCGGTTGCCCCCGAGCGCGCAGCGCGCTTTTGCTCGGGAGCTTCGGAGAGAAAGCCGCCTACGCTTTATCCGAGCATGGACAATGCTTGGTCGGCCGCCGTTTCGGCCTTATCCAGGGTTTCGAACGTCAAATCGGGGTTGTGAGCGCCCTCGCTGTTCTCGACCATCACGAAATCCCAGTAGAACTGCGCGTTGCGCTGCAGTTTCCACAGGGCGGCAAGCTCATCGGAAGGAGCCTGCTTGTTGCCGGCGTCCTTGGCGGCCTTGATCGCGGCGATCTCGTCAGCGTATTTGGAGGCGATCTTGTTCGTCATATCCTCGATCTTCTCGCTGATCGACGTGACGCGCTGCTCTTCCTTGGCCTGCGTAGCCGCAACTTCGCTCTTCAGATCGGCATGGCAGTTGTTGCAGTCGTTTGCCAGCATATCCTCGTTCTCAAGCGGGCTGATCCAATCATGAGACGTGTATGCGGTGCCGTCCTCGGCGACTTCGGTGCCCATATGGCAGTCGGAGCAGGTGTATCCGATGCGCGCCATGGTGGTGGATTCCCCGCCGTAGATGGTTTCGAACTCCGGATGCTGCACCTTGATCATAGGCGCCATGGTGTCGGCATGGTTCCAATCGGAGAAGTTCATGTCATCGTAATAGGCAAGTATAGCATCAGGCGTCATCTGATCGGTGCCGGTGTAGGGGTTCGTCGTCGCCTTCGTGGTCGGATCGAAGTAATACTCGTTGTGGCACTGGCCGCACGTTTGGCTGGCCAGCGGCGCCTTCTTCTCGTTATCCACGTCGTCGCCGAGCGCCCTCACGAAGAACTTGTTGCCCACGACCAATTGAGTGGGGTCGTTCTCATGGCAGTTATAGCAGCTGATGGGCTCATCGAACTGATCGATCATGTCATTGAATTTGCCTTGATAAGCCGTATCGCCCTCCGCATTCACCAGCGCGGTATATTGCGGGGTCTTGCACGAGATGCAGTTGGCGAGCTGCTCCTTTTTCTGCGTACGCGGCGTTTCCTTTACCGTATCGAGCGCGTGCGTATGGCCGTGCGCCTCATCGTAGCCAAGCGCAAAGGCGTATCCCTTGTACATGGTGTTCAGCGCAGGATACAGCTGCAGGTAATCGTGCTTGCCCTCGGTGCCGTTAGCATCGTTTTGCTTATAGGTTTGGTACTGATATGGGTAGTCGCCGGCCCATTGATCGGCATGCACCACGCCATACTCATCGGCATCGGGCGTCTGCTCGACTTGCTGCGCGACCGGCTTGTCGGTTGCCTTCTGATCGGCACGTCCAGCCTTGTCGGCGTTCGGCGCACAAGCCGAGAGACCCACTACCAGGCCGAATGCGCACAAAACGGTAGCCCAAACGATCGCTTTGCTCCCTTTTGCCTTCATCATCTCCATCTTCCTCCCTTCTTGCAGGCGCTTCTCTCCGCATCCAACGGTACACGCATCGCGCATGCGCATGCGCTTGATGCGCGCGCAGTAGCGAACCCTCCCCCAAACAGACGGGGAAAACCCTATGATTTTGCCGATGCCGCTTCAAACCTGCTATTGTCGATAAGTTGTCTCTGCGCGAAAGGCGTAGAAGCGTTTTAAGATGCTTTTGGTCATGGAAGGGGACATCATGGGGGCATCGAACTTCGACCAGGCAACGATCTCAGGTCAGAACGCCGCGTTCCAGCAAGCGGTCGACACGCTGCGCGAGCGCTTCCGCTTCGACTTCGCGTCCATGGGCATCACCGCGTTTCTAGGGGCTCCGCTAAAATGGATCTACAGCGCAGGCGAAACCAGCAATCGACACCGTCGCATCTCGCTAGCGCCCGGGCACGGCATCGGCGGCATCGTGCTGAAAACCGGCAAACCCATGCTGTTCACCGACATCGACTCGGAAATGGACCCTCGCGAATACTCGTCCTATCCCATCGTGTTCGCCGAGGACCTGCGCAGCTTTTGCGCTTTGCCCCTCAAACGCGCAGACCATGTGGTAGCCGTGCTGCTATGCGCTTTCCGCAACGTCGATCCGTCGCACGCGGAAACGTTCCGTGCGCTTATAACCGATGAACTGCGTGGAACGTTTTGCGGGCTCGAGGTGGTTTCCGAAGGGTTCATGGGACTTGGAGAAGCCGACGACCGGAGTGAAGCCACGCTTATCGACATCTCAGGCGATACCTCTTTCGCCGGCGTGCGCGATACCGACGAAACAGGCGCGCCGAAGCTGTTGCGCGGCGACCTGGCTCGCGCCATAGGCGCGCAAGAGGAAGAGCGGCGGCGCATTTCACGCGAGCTGCACGATGGCGTGGCACAGGAGCTTCTGACCGTCACGTTCACGTTGCAACGCCTTACGGACCACGTCGACGCAGAAGGCGCTGACATCCTGGAAGAGGCACGCGGCGGCATCAACGGCGTGCTCGATGAGCTGCACAACATTTCCGTGATGCTGCGCCCCAGCTCGCTTGATCATTTGGGGTTCGTGCCCGCTCTGCGCAGCCAAGCTTTGCTGCTAGAGAAAACCTATGGCTCCGCCATCCGCTTCGAAGGCCAGCTCTCCCTGCCCCGCTTCGATCGCGCATTGGAAACGCAAGCCTATCGTATTTGCCAGGAAGCCATGACGAACGCCTGCAAGTACTCCGGATCGGATGCCGTGACCGTGAGCGTTGAGGCTGCCGGCAACTGGCTTCACATCAGCATAGTCGATGAAGGCTGCGGCTTTGACGTGGCGCATCCCGCCATCAAGGGCAGCGGCTGCGGGTTGCTCGGCATGCAAGAGCGCGCCAACCAGGTAGGCGCCACGCTTTCCATCGAATCAAACGAACACGGCACGTGCGTCACCTTGGTCACGCCCATGCGTTCGACGGAGGAGGGCGATGCGCGATGATCAG
>JAUNWR010000069.1:4430-8883 GCA_030540215.1 Coriobacteriia bacterium
TAGTGCTCGCCGATGACCATGTAGTGGTACGTACCGGCATAAAAATGCTGCTCGACGCCGATCCCGATATCGAGGTTGTGGCCGAAGCCGCCGAGGGAACGGAGGCATATTCCCTGGTGGCCCGTTACAAACCCGACGTGCTGCTGTTGGATATATCCATGCCGCCCGGACAAAGCGGGCTTATCGCGTGCGAAAAGACGGCAAAGGATTTCCCGGATACCAAAGTGGTTATCCTCACCATGTTCGCAGAGCCGGAATACCTGCTGTACACGCTGCGCGGAGGAGCGGCAGGATACGTGCTGAAGAACTCCACGCCTGAGCAACTGCGCCAGGCCGTGCACGACGTTGCCAACGGCGGCAGCTATATCCACCCGACCATGGTCGAGCTGTTGGCAAAACACTCGACGAGCGGCCCAAGCGACCCGTCAATCCAACAACTGTCCAGCCGTGAACTGGAGATCTTGCAGCTGATAGCCCGCGGGCACACCAACAAGGAGATCAGCAAGATGATGTTCCTGTCCGTGAAAACCGTTGAGGCGCATCGTAGCAAGATATACAAGAAGCTTCATCTGAAAACACGCGCCGATGCCGTCGATTACGCGCTGCGCCACAAGCTGCTCGACCTATAACGCACCACACGGCGCGGCTTTGCCCCAAATAGCCAGGGGAAAGCGCATCCTCGCGCCTTGCCCCCCGAGAAGTGCCGCGATATCGCCATGGCGAGCGACATGGTGATGGTCAACCTGCAGCAACGCGAGGAAGCCGAGCGTCTAAGCACCCTCACGCAGCTGCGCCTCATGGAACGATAGCGCAGCGCCGGTCAGGCGCGCTTGCCCGCGGAGAGGTCTTCGGCCAGAACGTCCATGTTGCTTTGCAGCCCATCGATGCCGATCAGGTCGAATAGCTCCTCACGCGAATGGATATCGAACTTCTGATACACGTGGCGCACGTGCGCTTTCGCCGTACCGTTAGCGATGAACAGCTCGCGCTCGATCTGCCCGACGGTCTTACGTTGCGCCAGAAGCATAAGCACCTCGGTCTCACGCGACGTCAACCCGAACCGCTTCGCTAAAAGCTCGCAGCGATCGACGACCTCCTGCTTGCGCACCGCCTGACCATCCGCCTGCGGACCATCGAGAAACGTCGCGCCCCATTTGCTCGAAAGCTCCTTTTGAGACAACAGCACAAACGTCCCCATGATCACGGCGACGATAGCTATCCCGATGGCGATAGTGGTGCCGCGCACACCGCCGACATCGATCATCGACCCGTATTCGTATACGCACCGGCCAAGAAACATGAACACCAGGCGAAGGCTGCGCTCCAAACCGAACAGCCATATCGCCGACACGCCGTAGCGATAGCACAAGTTCGAGCACAGCACCATGATCAGGATGGTGAACGCGGTGTAGCCACCCGCCACGCAATACCCGCCGAATATGTCGTCGGCAAAACCGAACACGGAAATAGAGAACAGCGCAACCACCGTCAACGGCAACGCGATGCGGCAAAGCACGTTGAAATCGAATTTATCGCGTTGCACCAGCACGCCGATAACAACGAGCACTGCCACGATAAACGTTCCCGGCGATGAATGCGGTCCGAACGCGCCACGATAAGCACTCGATTCGATGATGCCGTACGAAAACGCGAAGAAGCCCATGAGCAGCATGATCTTCCACGGCACGGAGACGCTCACCCACGTTTTCTGCGGCCGTTCGCCTTCAGGCAGCAACTCGAAGCCGCGTCGAGCGCACAGCAGCGCCGCTACGGGAAGCAACGCCGTCATCGCAAACAGCCACGGCATCTTAAAGCCCATGTACACATACACGATCAGCGCACCGAACACCAGGGATGACGCGTAATACAGCGTTACGCGGATGGGATTCAAGCATCCATACAGTTCGCTGAAGATCAAGATAATCAAGCCCAGGCCCAGACCGCCGAATACAGAGCTTGCAAAGCCAAGCAGCAGCGCGAGCGACGGCATGAAACACGACGCGAACAGCAGCACGGTTGACAGCAGCATGAAACTGCCGCAAAGGATATATACCCGGGCTCTGTTGAACAGCGGACCTATTCTACGCGCAAGCGCCACGCACGCCAGCATTTCGACGATGGCGGTGAGATCGAAGATGTCACGCATGGAAACGGAAAAAGCCGGGAAGCCGACGAACGACCCCACAAAGGTGATCTCTATCCAGGCGCGGTACACGCCCAACCCTAGAAACGCCAACGGGATGGGCACCAGCACATCCCGCAACGAACGGCGTGCCTTCTTCTCTTGCGCCTGATCGCCGCTCGATGGCTTCGCCTGCGCGACATTCTGCGTCGCTACATTCGAACTATGCACAACCGTCCCCCATAACCTCATCCAATGGGGTTATATATCCATGTAACCCCCTCTCCCTTCCTCAATTGTATACGACCGCTTAGGTGCAACGCTAATGCGGGCGAAAACGATAGCGCAAGTATTGCCTGTTCAAGACCGGGTTATTCGGAGGGGTTATGGAAATAGTCCCCCCGATTTCCCAAGAGGCTGATGAATCGACGCGTTTGTGAAGATATTGTGCAGGGCACAGCAACGAGTTTTGGAGGGCGAAGGGATCGTTGCTCTACCCCGTTGAGCATGCAAGCGGATGCGGGGCTCGCATATCGAAAGGAGTTACTCATGTCCAAGGAAATGTCGCGTCGCGATCTGCTCAAGATGAGCGGGCTTGCGGCAGCAGGCGTCGCGGGAGCATCGCTGCTGGGCGGCTGCGCGCCGAAAGCAGCATCGAGCGCATCCGATTCAGGCAAGGCGGCAAACGGCGGCTCGACCGCCGCAACCACTGCGGCAGGCCACGAGCGCGCAGGGCTTCCGAGCTTCCTGAGCGCGCCCGAGCCGATCAAGGACGTGAAAACCACGAAGGATTACGACGTCGTGATCGTTGGCGCTGGCGCCGCAGGCATCCCCGCCGCCATCACCGCCAAGGAAGCGGGCGCAAGCGTCGCCGTCATCCAGAAGGAAAGCACCGCCATCTCGCAAGGCAACACCGCAACGGGCATCCTGCTTGACAAGTCCGATCCCGCCGGCGTCGAAGCCGTGGTGTCGAAGCTGATCTCCGAGCATGATTACCGCGCTAAGCGCGAACAAGTGGAGCTGTGGGCGAAGAACTCCGGCGAGGCCATCACCTGGCTGTTCAACCTGGCGCAGCAATGCGGCGCGCAGGTCTCCGACACCACGAAGAAGTGGACGTCGAGCATTGCGAAAGTCAACGACTACGAGATGAACTACTTGTCCATCGACTTTGGGCCGAAGCCTTATAACACCGGCGAAGGCATGAAGACGCTGGCCGAGTATGCGGAAAAGCAGGGCGTCGACTTCTTCTACTCCACCGAGGCGAAACAGCTCGTGGGCGACGCATCGGGCATCACGGGCGTTATCGCCAAGGGCGCCGAGGGTAACATTCAGTTCAACGCGAAAAAGGGCGTTATCCTGGCTGCCGGCGATTACCAAAACGACGACGAGATGGTGAACTACTATCTTCCGGATCTGAAGCACCTCGGCCGCAAGCAGACGAACAAGACCGGCGACGGACACAAGATGGCCATTTGGGCCGGCGGCGCGATGGAGGACCTTGGTCACACCAAGATGCTCCATGACTTCGACGGCGGTCCGGGCTCCATGTGCGATATGCCGTTTTTGGCGGTGAAGATGGACGGCACGCGCTTCTGCGATGAAACCTGCGGCATGTCGCTTATGAACAACTTCCTGCGCAGCGACGCCGATCAGGGCAACTATTGCCAGATCTTCGACAACAACTACACCGAGACCGCTGCAAGCTGGCCGGGCAAGCTGTTCGACCAGGAGGCCATCAAGGCGTACATGCCCGAAGAGCCTGGCGAGAAAAAGGGCGTTTACGAGGGGCAAATCGCAACGTTTAAGGCAGATACGCTTGATGAGCTTGCCAAGAAGCTGGGCATCACCGACGCCGCCGCGTTCAAGAAGGCCGTCGAGCGCTACAACGAGCTGGTTGCGAAGGGCAGCGACGAGGACTTCGGCAAGCAAGCGAAGTGGCTCACGCCCATCGATACCCCGCCGTTCTACGGCATCCATCGCCATGTTCGCGTATCGGCCATCGTGTCCGGCGTGAACGTCGATAAGCACATGCAGGTGCTCAAGGATGGCACCGAGGAGCCGATTCCCGGCCTGTTCGCCATCGGCAACGTTGCCGGTAACTTCTTCGCCGGCGTCGACTACACCATGTGGATGCCGGGCTTGTCCCTTGGCCGTGCCCACACGCAGGGCTATGTGATCGGCAAGTACGTGGCCGAACTGTAAAAACCCATGACCTTCGGATAGGCGTTTCGGAGCGTTCCTCGTCCTCGAAACGTCCCCGAACGGATCATTCCCCCTTAGCTGAGCGCCCCCATCTCCCTCCGGGCGCTCAGCGGCTTGATTGAACCGACA
>JAUNWR010000070.1:0-8736 GCA_030540215.1 Coriobacteriia bacterium
TGGTTTCGGTCAACAGGTGCCTTCCGTGCTCGGGTTATGCGCCGAAGACCTGCTCGGTGACCTGGTCGATGCGGGCGAGCACATCTTCGCGCGGCATGAGCTCGATGGACTCGAACAGCGGCGGGGAGACCATGTTGCCGCACGCGGCCACGCGCAGCGGCTGCAGCACGAACTTCAGCTTCATGTCCATGCTGTCGCCCAGCTCGCGGCAGGCGGCCTCAAGGCCGGCTGCTTCCCAGGGGCGGGACTCGTCGGCAAGGATAGCGCGGCAGTTGGCCAGGGCCTCGTCGGCGCGGGCGCCTTCCTTGAGCAGCACCTTCTTCACCGACTTCTCGTCCAGCTCGGCGACGTTGGCGCCCCAGAACATGTAGGCGAGCTTCGCGGGCACTTCGTCAAGGCGCTGCAGGCGCTCGGAAACCAGCGGGTAGAGCTTGGCGTACCATTCCGGGCGCGCGTCGATGTCGGCCTCGGACGCGCCGGCCTGCACGAGCCACGGACGGCTTGCGACTACCCACTCGTCGGCACCCATGCGCTGGATGTACTGGCCGTTCATCCACTCGAGCTTGGTCTGGTCGAAGATGGCGTCCTTCTTCGTGATGCGGTCCAGGCTGAACTTGGCGCACAGGGTCTCGCGGTCGATGATGGTGGTCTCGCCGTCAAGGCTCCAGCCGAGCAGCGCCAGGAAGTTCACCATGGTGTCAGGCAGGAAGCCGTTGTCGCGGAACTCCTCGACGCTGGCGGCGCCGTGGCGCTTGGAGAGCTTGTGGCCGTCGGAGCCCAAGATCATGGACAGGTGCGCGAAGGTGGGCACGTCGTAGCCGAGGGCCTCGTAGATGAGGATCTGGCGCGGGGTGTTGGACAGGTGGTCGTCGCCGCGGATAACGTGGGTGATGCCCATGTTCGCGTCATCGCAGACCACGGCGAAGTTGTAGGTGGGCGTGCCGTCGGTGCGCACGACGATCATGTCGTCCATGACGTCGGCGGGGAAGGACATGTGGCCGTAGACGGCGTCGTCGAACTCGATGGGGCCGTGCTCGAGCGGCACCTTCAGGCGCCACACGTGCGGCTCGCCGGCCTCGATGCGGCGGGCGGCCTCGGCGGGGTCGATGTCGCGGCACGTGCGGTCGTAGCCGGCGTAGCCGCCCTCTTCCGCCTCGGCTTTCGCGCGCTTGGCGTCAAGCTCGTCTTTCGTGCAGAAGCACGGGTAGACCATGCCGCGCTCCTTCAGGCGCTCAAGGGCGTCAGCGTAGGTGTCGAAGCGCTGGGTCTGGAAGTACGGGCCGCACTCGCCGCCGACCTCCGGGCCCTCGTCCCAGTCAAGGCCGAGCCACTTCATGGCGTTCAGGATGACCTGCGTGTTCTCCTCGGTGGAACGGGTGGGGTCGGTGTCCTCGATGCGCAGGATGAAGGTGCCGCCGCAAGCGCGGGCGAACGCCCAGTTGTAGATGGCCGTGCGGGCGCCGCCGACGTGCAGCTTGCCCGTGGGGGAAGGCGCGAAACGGACGCGCACCGGTTTGCTCTCAGTCATGTTGCTTATGTCCTAACGTAAAACCAATAAGTACAGCAAGTATAGACAGGCCGCAGGTAACTGCAAGCCAGATGCCGCCCATGCCCATCCAAAAAGCGGTTGGGTACAAGGTGATGAGCAGGCTGTCGTAGGGAAACGTCCAGGTTCCCGCTTGGAAGAACAGGCTGTGGAAGGCGGCGAACAGCCCGTCGAAGTCGATGGCCGCCCATGCCCCGAGCGCGCAAAACGCTGCGAGTACCAAGCCGCCGCCCACCATGAGCGTGCGCCCGAGCGCGCGCCGGCTGATGCGCACCGCCACGTGCGCAAGGCCAGCGATGCATAGTACCGCCACGATCACGAGGGCGGGTTTGGCCACGCATGCCACGCGGTAGACGTCGTCCAAGTGGCTTATCGCGTCGGCGGGCAGGCTGCGGGCGGCGCTTTCCCTGCTCAGCGCGTTGGCACGTCCGTCCGTCTCGGCGGCGGCGTTGGCCTCGGCGATGGCGGCGTCGAGCTTTTCGTGGTCGTTGTCGTCGAAGGTGTAGCGCTTGCCGGCTATGGCCATGGAAGCGAGCTCATCGGCGGTGAACGGGGTGCTGGGCTGGTCGCAGCCGGAAAATGCCCGAGACAGCGTTGCGGTTGCCGCGTCGGGGATGGCGACGGCGGCGAAGCCGGTGCCGATGAGCGTCACGGCCAGCAGCAGCACGCTGCCGAAGGCGACGATTCCGTTAAACAGTCGGGTCATGTGAAAGGGGCCTCGCAGGTCTCGGGGATGAAACGCCTGCGGCCCCCACGTCTTGGGACTTGGGGGCCGCAGGCTTTGCGAATCGGGTGCGTGCTAGTCGACCCAGATGGTGGCGCAGGTGATGCCCTTCATGGGCTTGCTGATGGTGGGGAAGGGCCCTAAGCGGCTGAAGATGCCCTGGAACGTGCCGTTGTAGCAGTACAGGCCTTCCAGGTTGTTGTACAGCACGGGCTCGCGCTGCACCTGGTCGTCGGCCAGGTCGGCAATGTCGTCGTCGGGCGTGAGGATCTGCGTTTTGAACGGCGTGATGTAGCGCTGCACCAAGAAGGGTGCCCCGGCGGCTTCGTTGGCGAACTTCGCGATGATCTGCTCCCATTGCTCCTGCGTTTGGAAGCAGCCCGCGTACACATCGGCCGCGCCGTAGGCGTCGGTGGGCTTGATGATCCAGGCGTCCTTGTCGGTGCGGATGGCGTCCAGGTCGACTTCCTTCTCGTCGAGGTAGCGCGTCTGCGGGACGGTGCGCTCCACGAACGCGATCTCCTCGGGTGTCAAAAACGCCTGCGTGGCAGGGTTGAACAGCGCCTCGAAGATCTGCTTGTCATGCACGATATGGCCGGCGAAGCTGCCGATGAGCGCCACCTTCTGCGCCTTGACGGCCTCGATGAGCGCCTGCGACTCGTCCCAGAATTCAAGCACGTCGTTGGTGACGCAGCGGCGCCAGATGGCGTGGACGGGCTGGCCTTCCTTGTCGCGCAGCACTTCGCCGTCGAAGGTCAGGTCGCGCACGTCGCATACCGTGCAGGGATGCCCTGCCTCGGTGAAGCGCTTCGCGAACAGGTGGAACTCGTCGACCACGCCGTTTTGCAGGTAGTCGCAGATGGCGAAGCGGGGATTTTCCACGCGATGTTCGTAGGTGGCGTAGATGGCGGCGAACTCGCGTACCCACGCGTCGAACAGCTCGCAGCCCTCCACGCGATGACGGCGTGCGAACTCTTTAAAGGTGGCCGTTTCCTCCACCGAATGCGTGATTTCGCGGTTCTCGTTCATGCCGGAGCTGCCGTCGCCGTTGAATTCGCAAAACGCAACGTCGCCGGTGTTCTCGTCCAGGAAGATGTCGAAGCGGGCGAAGGGCAGCAGCGCGTCGTAGCCGCGCTGGACTAAGATGAGCTCGGCTAAGCGCGGGTCGTAGTCGAAGATCTTGCGGTACTCGGCGTCGTCAAGGTAGTGTTGCATGACCTTGCACAGGATGCGGTGCGTGGTTTCGACCACCTCGCGCATGACCTGGCGCGATGCGGCGTCGTAGAGCTTCGGCACGAAGCTGGTGGACACCACGCGATGGTGCACGATGGCCGTGGAGGAGTCCATGTAGGCGCGCGCGGCGCGGCGGCCGGGGATGTCACCGTCAAGCGATTCGGCGATGTCGATGTACTCCTGGGTATAGGCTGCGTTCTTGAAAACGGGCTGGTCGGCAGGCTGGGGTGCGGTATGCGTCATGCGTCCTCTTTTCCCGATCGGGTTGGTTTTCGCCCAGTTTAGCAAACGGGACGCCGCGCAGATGCGGTGCGGCCGGGAACCTCCGATACGCCCATATACCGCGCGTGCGAATATATGGTGATTCCACGAGCGCGACGGACAGGGCATACAAAATGATGCCCGTGTGGTATCGTTCGCAGCTAGCATAAACGCGGGCGGCGCGCACCGTCCGAACATATCCGTTTATCAAGAGTCGGGGGAGAGGGTTGGCTCGCAGATCCCGACACCAACCTGGCGCAAAAGCGTCAAGGTGGTCCGGCCGACAACGATGAAGGAGGAACATCAATGGCCAACGCGCATTCTTCTTATCTGTTCACGTCCGAGTCCGTCACCGAGGGTCATCCCGACAAGGTGTGCGACCAGATTTCCGACGCCGTGCTCGACGCCATCCTTGAGAAGGAGATCGAGCTCGCCGGGCAGGGCTACGTCTCCCCGTCCGGTCAACCGGCCGACCCCACGCAGGTGCGCTGCGCCTGCGAGACCATGGCCACCACGGGCATGATCATCGTGGCCGGCGAGATCCGCACCCAGGCCTACGTCGACGTGCCCGCGCTCGCGCGCGAGGTGCTGCGCGAGATCGGCTACGATCGCGCGAAGTACGGCTTCGACTGCGACACCTGCGGCGTGCTCAACGCCATCCACGACCAAAGCCCCGACATCGCCCAGGGCGTCGATGAGAGCTACGAGGCCCAGCACGGCCAGGCGGGCGACGACCCCTATGAGAAGGTGGGCGCCGGCGACCAGGGCATGATGTTCGGCTATGCCTGCGACGAGACGTCCACGCTCATGCCCATGCCCATCTACCTGGCACAGCGCATGGCCGAGCAGCTGGCCGCGGTGCGCAAGGACGGCACCATGCCCTATCTGCGCCCCGACGGCAAGACCCAGGTTTCGGTCCGCTACATCGACGACAAGCCCGTCAACGTGGAGAAGGTTGTGGTGTCCACGCAGCATTCCGAGGAGATCTCCACCGAGCAGCTGCGCGCCGAGATCGAGGCCAACGTCATCCGCCCCGTGCTCGAGCGCGAGGGCGTGGAGCTTGCCCCCAACGCCGGCATCCATATCAACCCCACCGGCCGCTTCGTCATCGGCGGCCCCATGGGCGACTGCGGCCTGACCGGCCGTAAGATCATCGTCGACACCTATGGTGGCATGGGCCGTCACGGCGGCGGCGCATTCAGCGGCAAGGACTGCACGAAGGTGGACCGCTCCGCGGCCTACGCCGCCCGCTGGGTTGCCAAGAACGTGGTCGCCGCGGGGCTCGCGCACCGCTGCGAGGTGCAGGTGGCGTACGCCATCGGCATGGCCCGCCCCGTGTCCGTCATGGTCGACACGTTCGGCACCGAGTGCGTGCCCGTGGCCGATATCGAGCGCGCCATCGGCGAGGTCTTCGACCTGCGTCCCGGCGCCATCATCGACGACCTGGACCTGCGTCGTCCCATCTATCGCAAGACGGCAGCCTACGGTCACTTCGGCCGTGAGCTTCCCGAGTTCACCTGGGAGGCCACCAGCCGCGCGGATGCGCTGCGCAAGGCCTGCGGTCTGGAGTAAGCGTTTTTCGGCGCCCTTCGGCAGAAGGGCGCCGAATTGCCAATCTGCGCCGGCTGCGAGCCTGTCTACAGATGATTCTCAAAAAACGAATATATGTTCGCTTTCTCGATTGCTTTCCCCGAAACGCTGGTATACTGGTGCGCTATGAAACTGGCATCTGTGATCTTGGACATACCTACGCAGGCGCTCGATGCGCCTTATACCTACGCAGTCCCTGAAGAGGGGCTGTTCGCTGCCGCATGCGAAGGTGCAGGCGATTGCGACGACGGCCCGCTTGGGCGCGATTTCGCCATCTCGGTGGGTTGCGCGGTGCTGGTGCCGTTCGGTCACCGGCGTGCCGTGGGCTTCGTGGTGTCGATCGGCGAATATGGGCAGCCCGGTGGGCTGCAGTGGCCGCAGGGCATCGACGCGGGCAAGCTCAAGGCCATCGAGCGCGCCGTCAGTCAGCCGTATTTCGACGAAGAGGGCGCCGCCTGCGCCCAATGGCTTTCCGAACGCTATATCGCGCCGTTGTCGGCGTGCGTGCGCCTGTTCACGCCGCCCGGCGGCGTGCCGCGCATGGTGCACGGGCGCGATGGCCGTTGGCGCCTCGAGCAGCCCGCGGTCGGCCAGGTGGACGATCGCTGGGTGGTCGCTGGTCCGGCGTTTTCCGAGTTCACGCCCCGCGCGAACGCCGTCAAGCAGGTCGCGGTCATGGAGGCCTTGCGCGGCGGCCAGCTGCGCGTGAGCGAATTGACCGCTCAGATGGGCTCGGTTTCCTCAACGCTTAAGGCCTTGGAGGCGAAGGGCGCGGTGGTCATCGAGCATCGCCGCCGCATGCGCGGGTTTTCCGAAGACGCGGCACGCATCGCGCAGCGCGCGGTATCGGGCATCGATGGGGATGGGGCCGGCGGGGAAGCGGGCGGTAGCGCCAGCGAGCCGGCCGCCGACGAAGGCGTAGCGCATGCCCCCTCGGTCAAACCGCAGCTCACCCCGGGCCAGGCGCAGGCTCTCGGCGCCATAGCCGACGCCTGCGATGCCGCCGACGGTCACGTGGTGCTCGTCGACGGCGTCACGGGCTCGGGTAAGACCGAGGTGTATCTGCAGGCCATCGAGCGGGTCCTGGCGCAGGGCCGCACGGCGTGCGTGCTCGTGCCCGAGATCTCGCTTACCCCGCAGACGGTAGGACGCTTCCGCGGCCGCTTCGGCGATACCGTGGCGGTCATGCATTCGCGCATGTCGGCCGGCGAGCGTTATGACCAATGGGACTTCATACGCAGCGGCGCGGCCCGCGTGGTGGTGGGCGCTCGCAGCGCGCTTTTCACCCCGCTCGCCAACGTGGGTCTGTACGTTATCGACGAGGAACACGAAGGCAGCTATAAGCAGGACAGCGCCCCGCGCTACCATGCGCGCGAGGTCGCGTGCTGGATGGCCCGGCGCAGCGGCGCCGCGGTGGTGCTCGGCAGCGCCACGCCCTCGATCGAGGCGCTCTACCGGTGCGCGAAGCATCCGCGCTGGACCCAGGTCCGCCTGCCCGAGCGCGCCAACGGCAGACCGATGCCGGCCGTCCGCGTAGTGGATATGGCGCGCGAGTTCGCCGAAGGTTCTCGTTCCATGTTTTCGGCCGCCCTTACGTGCGCCTTGCAAGAGGAGCTTTCGCAAGGGCGCAAAGCGGTGCTTCTGCTCAACCAACGCGGTTTCGCGAAGTTCCTGCTGTGCCGCGAGTGCGGCTTCGTGCCGAAGTGCCCGCACTGCGACACGTCGCTCACCTACCATGAGCGCGGCAACTTCCTGGCGTGCCACCATTGCGGTTACCGGCAGGCATCGCCGGCGGTGTGCCCGGAGTGCTCGAGCCCCTACCTGAAGAAGTTCGGCGCGGGAACGCAGCGGGTGGAAGACGAGCTGCGATGCGTGCTCGATACCATGCCGGGGGTGGGGGCGGGCGTTCCCATCGTCCGCATGGATGCCGACACCACCGGCGGGAAGGGGGCGCACGAGCGCCTGCTCGAGCAGTTCGCGGCGGCGCAGGCGGCGGTGCTGCTCGGCACGCAGATGATCGCGAAGGGCCTTGACTTCGACGACGTCACCTTGGTGGGCGTCATCAATGCCGACACGCAGCTGCAGCTGCCCGATTTCCGCGCCCACGAGCGCACGTTCGACCTGATCGAGCAGGTGGCCGGCCGCGCCGGCCGCGCGCAGCTGCCCGGGCGCGTGCTCGTGCAGACCTACGAGGCCGATGCCGCGCCCATCCGCGCCGCGGCGCGCTACGATCGCGCGCTGTTTTTGCGAGACGAGCTGCCCAAGCGCAAGATGCTCGGGTATCCGCCGTATGTGCGCATGGCAAACGTGCTGGTATGGGGTGCCCACGAGGCCGACGTGGCGGCGCTCGCCCGCGAGCTTGCGGTCGAGCTTGCCGAGCAGGCGCGCGCCTTCGGCGGCGACGGGTGGAGCGTGCTGCCGGCAACCCCGTGCGTGCTCGCGAAGTTGCGCAACACGTATCGCTGGCATGTTGTGGTCAAGTGCCCCGCCGACGCCGACGTGTCCGCGGTGCTGCTGCCGGTGTTCCGCCGCCGCAAGGCTGACAAATGGGTGAACGTCGCCGTGGACGTCGATCCCGACGACTTGCTCTGACGTGCAGATTATGCTATCTTAATTTGATGCATATTTGCGCCCATTTGCGGAATGGCAATAGGCGCGTTTTTTATCCTGTCGAAAGGAAGAACACGTGGCTCAAGCTTCGAAGAACCAAGCAACCGCTTCCAAGACCGCGAAATCCGCGAAGCCGGCCGCTGCCCCCGCGGTGGTCGAAGAGGTGCTTGAGGACGAGGACGTGCTGGACGTCGACGACGTCGAGCCCGATATGAGCAGCACCGAGGCGGCCTCCGACGAGAAGCCGGAGTCCAACATCAACGAGGACGGCGAGGAGCAGGACCTGCTCGAGGGCATCCCCGAGGAGGAGCTCAAGGCCGCTTCCGATGTGTCGCTGCCCAAGGTGCGCACGAAGAAGACCCGCAGTTCGGTGCGCAAGCGCAACGAGGCTGCCAACGTCACCATGCTCACCGGCGACCCGGTGCGCATGTACCTCAAGGAAATCGGCAAGGTCCCGCTGCTCAGCGCCGCCGAGGAGATCGACCTGGCCATGAAGATCGAAGCAGGCGTCGCCGCGGCGGCCGAGCTTGACAAGGCCGAGGAGGAGGGCCGCGAGCTCGAGCGCCGCGAGAAGCGCCGTCTGGGCCGCGTGGAGCAGGTGGGCATCGATGCCAAGCAGCAGCTCATCGAGGCGAACCTGCGTCTGGTCGTTTCCATCGCCAAGCGCTATGTCGGTCGCGGCATGCAGTTCCTGGACCTGATCCAGGAAGGCAACCTGGGCCTGATTCGCGCCGTCGAGAAGTTCGACTACACCAAGGGCTTCAAGTTCTCC
>JAUNWR010000071.1:0-8630 GCA_030540215.1 Coriobacteriia bacterium
CGGCATCCACTTCATGAACTACTCCATCTCCAACACCGCCGAGTACGGCGAGTACTACGCCGGCCCGAAGGTCATCAACGAGCAGTCCCGCGAGGCCATGAAGGAGATCCTGCATCGCATCCAGAACGGCGACTTCGCCCGCGAGTTCGTTGCTGATTGCAAGAACGACCATAAGTGGCTCTTCGAGCAGCGTGAGGCCATCAACAGCCACGAGATCGAGAAGACCGGTGCCAAGATTCGCGGCATGTTCTCCTGGGTCAAGTCCGACGAGGCCGAATAAGGCGAACGCTTCGGCTTTGGCGTGTAGCCGTACCAGGGTGCCTGTCATCCTGTGAATCGGTTTCCTTCAAGGGGCCGGGCATATTGCCCGGCCCCTTCGCTGTTTGCTGCCATGCTGGGGCCTAAAGCATGGATAGGGCAGGCGCCGTCCATGTTCGGTCGTCGACGCGGTTTCGAAACGCCATGTATATGTTGCGGGTGGCTGGCCCGGGTCCCCTTGCATGCCACGGCTGGCTGCCCCGGGCACCCCTCGCGCGCTTCGCCGACGCGTCACGTGTTCGCGCACTCGTTCGCGACTATCGGCCTTTCTCCGGATATTTGCATTTCGGATGCGCTTCGCCGACGCGCGTTGTGTAGTATGAAGGCATATGCGAACACAACACGAAGGGTGGTTATAGCGCATGACGAAGAAGGTCCTGGTTACCGAGAAGCTGGCGCAGGCCGGTTTGGACCGCCTTGCGGAAAAGGGCTTGCAGGTCGATGTCAAGCTGAAGATGTCCACGGATGAGCTCATCGAGGTCATCCCCGAGTACGATGCGCTCGTGGTGCGCTCCGCTACGCACGTCACGCGCGAGGTCATCGCCGCGGCTTCGAAGCTGCGCATCATCGGCCGTGCCGGCGTGGGCGTGGACAACGTCGACGTCGAGGCTGCGACCGAGGCCGGCATCATCGTGTGCAACGCCCCCACCTCCAATATCGTTTCGGCCGCCGAGCAGACCATGTGCCTGATGCTGGCCTGCGCGCGCAACACCGCCCAGGCCAATGCCAGCATGCATGCGGGGGAGTGGTCCCGCGGCAAGTTCTGCGGCAGCGAGCTGTATGAGAAGACGCTGGCCATCTTCGGTCTGGGCCGTATCGGCGGCTTGGTGGCCGAGCGCGCCCGCGCCTTCGGCATGCACCTGGTGGGCTACGACCCGTACTGCAGCCCCGAGCGCGCCGAGCAGCTGGGCGTGGCGCTCTACGACAATATGGACGAGCTCCTTCCCCTGGCCGATTTCATCACGGTGCATCTTCCGAAGACCGACGAGACCATCGGCATGTTCGGCCCCGATCAGTACGCTGCCATGAAAGACGGCGTCATTCTGGTCAACGTGGCGCGCGGCGGCATCTACAACGTCGACTCGCTGGCCGACTTCCTTGCCGCCGGCAAGATCGGCGCCGCGGGCATCGACGTGTTCGAGGACGAGCCCTGCACGCAAAGCCCGCTGCATGAGTTCCCTAACGCCATCCTTACGCCCCATCTGGGCGCCTATACCTACGAGGCGCAAAGGCGCGCGGGCGTGCAGATCGCCGATTACATCGCCGCCGGCCTTGAGGGCAGCGTCGTGCCCACCGCGCTCAACATGGCGCCCGTTCCTCCCGAGGTCATGGACGCCGTGGGCCCGTACGTGCCCGCTTGCCAGATGATGGGCAGCATGCTCGCTCAGCTGGGCGGGGAAGTGCCCAAGCGCCTTTCGCTTACCGCTTCGGGCAAGGCCGCTCCCGCCGATGCCACCATCCTTATGGCCGGCACCCTTCAGGGCCTGCTTTCCTACAAGAACTTGGCAACGGTGGTCACGCCCGTCAACGCCGAGGCCGTCGCCCGTCGCCACGGCATCCGCGTGGACACCGGCGCGCACGCATCCGCAGGTGCGTATTCCTCTTCGGTGACGGTAGTCGCCGACGGCCGCGAGATTGGCTGCACGCTTTCCGGCGAGGACCAGCACGTGTGCCTTATCTCGCTGCTGGGTTACAAGGTCGATATCGCCCCTGGTCCGCAGGCGCTCATCTTCCAGTATGAGGACCGCCCCGGCCGCGTCGGCACCATCGGCTCCATCCTTGGCGACGCCGGCATCAACATCACCACCATGCAGATCGTCAACGATCCCGAGGCAGGTCAGGCCATCGTCTACATGAACATCGAAGGCGAACTTGACGACAGCGTGCTCGCGAAGCTGCGAGAGAACCTTGAGGACCTGAAGAACCTCTGGTACGTGAAGCTGTAGCCGAACAACGGCATATCGCTATGCGCCCGCCGCGTGAAATCGCGGCGGGCGTTTTTGCGTGCAGGCATCCGAAGAAGCGACGCTTCGTTGACCGAAGGTCCCTTCGCATTCTGGCTGCAAAAGGCTCCCTTGCGTTTGGTCCCGTGCCCGCGCCCTGCGATACGGGGGTGTGCTCCGGATGCTTTTCCGCGTCTTATTAGCCCAATGCTCCTTCGCGTTTCGACATGCAAATTCCCCTGCATTGCATCCTGCGCTAGCGCCCGATGCCGCAAAAGCGTTACCGAAAACCCGATTCGGACAACAATTAACATGTGGGTAACTTGTTGAACCGAGTTTTAACTCGACCGTTGTGCTAGGTGTATTAGAATGAGTTGCGTTTTGTAAACAGAGCTGAAAGGAACGGAAATGACGCGCAAGATCGCAATTTTCGACACAACGCTGCGCGACGGTGAGCAATCGCCGGGCGCTTCCATGAATACCGAGGAAAAGCTGGTTGTGGCGCGTCAGCTGCTACGTTTGAACGTCGACGTCATCGAAGCAGGCTTTCCGATCTCAAGCCCCGGCGACTTCGAGAGCGTCCGCCGCATCGCCAAGCTGGCTGGCGATGATGCCACCGTCGTCGGCTTGACCCGTGCCGTGGCCAAGGATATCGACCGCGCCGCAGAGGCGCTGAAGTACGCCAAGCGTCCGCGTATCCACACGGGTATCGGCGTCAGCCCAAGCCATATCCACGACAAGCTCCGCATCACCGAGGATCAGTGCATCGAGCGTGCGGTGGCCGCCGTCAAGCATGCGAAAAGCTACGTCGAGGACGTCCAATTCTATGCTGAGGATGCCGGCCGTGCCGACTATGCGTTTTTGGCCAAGGTCATCCAGGCCGTCGTCGATGCCGGCGCAACCGTCGTCAACATCCCCGATACCACCGGCTACAGCCTGCCCGACGAGTTCGGCCGTCGCATCAGGTACCTCATGGAGAACGTCCGCGGCATCGAGAACGTCACCGTGTCGGTTCACTGCCACAACGACCTGGGCATGGCCACGGCCCTGTCGCTGGCCGGTGTGGAAAACGGCGCAACCCAGATCGAGTGCACCATCAACGGCTTGGGCGAGCGCGCGGGCAACACGGCCATGGAGGAAGTGGTCATGGGCATCAAGATGCACGGTCAGGAGCTTGACGCCCACACCGACATCAACACCCGCGAGTTCCTCAAGGCCTCGCGCCTGGTTTCGTCCATCACCGGTATCAACGTGCAGGTGAACAAGGCCATCGTCGGCGCCAACGCGTTCGCGCATTCCTCCGGTATCCATCAGGATGGCGTGCTGAAGAAGCGCGACACCTACGAGATCATCGATCCGGAAGAGGTGGGCGCCGGCAAGTCCCAGATCGTGCTCACCGCGCGTTCGGGCCATGCGGCTTTGAAGCATCGTCTGGAGGAGCTCGGTTACGAGCTTGACAAGGAAAAGCTCGACAAGATGTACGACGCCTTCCTTGATCTGGCGGACAAGAAGAAGGAGATCTACGACGAGGATCTCGAGTCGCTTATGAACGAGAGCCATCGCAACGAGGCTGCGCTGTACTCGCTGGAATCCGTGCAGATCTCCTGCGGCTTTCCGCTCAAGCCCACGGCAACCGTCACGCTGCGCAATCCTGCAGACCAGGTTGTCACCGCATGCGATTTCGGCACCGGCCCCATCGATGCCGTGTACAAGGCCGTTAACAAGATCGTGCAGGTGGACAACGACCTGACCGAGTTCTCGGTGCAGGCCGTCACGCGCGGCATCGACGCTCTGGGCGAGGTCACCATTCGCGTGACCGCTCCCGACGGCGAGGTGTACACGGGCCGCGGCGCCGATGGCGATATCGTCGTGTCCTCCACCAAGGCCTACCTGAATGCGTTGAACCGTCTTCTGAACGATAAGGCGGAGCATGCGAAATAGGGCGCGGCAACCCATGATCGGCTAGCATTGAAAACGGCCTGCGAACGAATGGTTCGCAGGCCGTTTCGTGTTAGGGGCGGTATGCAGGGCGAAAGAAACCGGTCATGCATACGTATGTCGCTCAGCATTGTCTGCAGCGAATCGTATGGGATGCAGATTCGAGATTGGTCGCGGTTGCCTCACGACGATCACAGCACGCGTCGCAGCTGCTGCTTTTTGATCTCGCTCTCAAGCGAGGAATGCACGATGTTTTGGAACGGCTTCACGTCTGCGATAAGGTCGGCGCAAGTGGGGTCGCACACCTTATGCTGGAGATAAGATAGGATCGCCCCGGTGTAGAATTCCGACAAGAATCGGACGTTTCCCTCCGACAGATAGCGGTTCGACAGGATGAAACGGATATCCGCCGCCATCGCGGGGACGTACAAGCGGTACAGGTAAGCTTGCAGGCTGTCGGGCCCGCTCATGCGCAGCGTTTTTGCATAGTATGAGCGGCGATACTGGAAGCATTCGGCCAGCATGCCGAAGAACACCGACCCGTCCAAGCTGCGCACGCCCACCTTCTTATGAACGTAATAGGGCAGGGAAGGGAAGGAATCGTCGCCTTCGGGCTCGAAGAGCAGGTCGTCGTCGGCGACATTGGCCTTTAACACGTCTGCAAGATCGCGACGGAACACCCATCGGATCAGGTGCTCCTTGCTTTCGAAGTGATAATAGAACGTTTTGCGGTTCTTTCCGGATGCCGCGACGATGTCGGAGACTGAAATCTTCTCTATCGGCTGATGCTGTGCCAGCTCGATGAACGAGTTCCCCAAAAGCCCCATAGTGTCTAACGAACCCATGGTGTGCATCCTTTCTCCGAAGCAACCGCCAAAGCGCCGATAGGCCATGTATACAATCTCTCTAGCTGGTTTGCAGTATACATCAGATGGACAACGGACAACAAATGGGGGGATGAAGAAATAGCGTACCTCTGTGCGATGTTTCGAGTAAAAAATCTGCAGTGAGCAGAATAACCCCAGGTCAGACAAATTATGAACGGAAATTATCAGTTCACCCTTAATTTAATAGGTATTCGCTATGACAGGGCAAAATGGCCAGAAAACACTCAAAACAGCTATAGTGACCGGTTCCGGCTGTTTTGCAAGCGCGTATAGTTCAGCTCAAGGAAACCGGGCACATCCCGGAGGTCCGGCAAAACTCGAGCCAAGGAGAGAAGATGGACTTCAATTTGACCGATGAGCAGCAGATGCTGCTCGAGAGCGTGGATGAGTTCTGCGAGCGCTACTTCACCGAGGACGTCGTGAAGAAGATGTACGAGGATCACGGCATGCCGCAGGAGATCGCCGAGGCTTATCGCGACGCTGGTTTCGGTTTGATGGGCATTCCCGAGGAGTACGGCGGAATCCCGATGGATCGCGTGACCATCGGTCTGATGATCGAGCGCCTGTACCAGAAGAGCGGCTGCATGCACATCCTGTATCAGAACTCCCTGTCCATGTTCGACATCATGGAGTTCGGTACCGAGGCTCAGAAGCAGGAGGCCATGGACCACTACATGGAGACCGGCTGGCCGATCGCTTCCCTCTCCATCTCCGAGCCCGGCGCAGGTTCCGACAACCGCTCCATGACCACGGTCGCCAAGAAGCAGGCTGACGGCACCTACAAGCTGTCCGGCCAGAAGACCTGGGTGACCATGGGCGAGAAGCTGCCCTACACCATCGTCGTCGCCAAGGACGAGGACCCCAGCCACGACAACGGCAACATGTCCCTGTGGTTCGTCAAGATGGACACCCCCGGTGTCTCCACCGCTCCGCTGCACAAGATCGGCCAGCAGTGCATCCCGTTCTGCGAGGTGTACCTGGACGACGTCGTCCTCACCGAGGATCAGCGCATGGGCGAGCCGGGCAAGGGCTTCATGATGCTCATGAAGAACTTCGAGGTCGAGCGTTCCTACATTGTCGCTGAGCAGGTCGGCCTTGCTCAGGCTGCTCTCGAGGACGCCGCCAAGTACGCTAACCAGCGCATCGCCTTCGGCAAGCCGATCACGCGCCTGCAGATGATCCAGGAGCTGCTCGCCGACATGGAGATCAAGGTCCAGAACACCCGCAACATGCTGTACAAGACGCTGTGGATGATGGACAACGATCAGCCCGTCCAGCTCGAGTCCGCCATGCTGAAGCGCTATGGCTGCAAGGCCTGCTGGGAGGTCGCCGATTCCGCTCTGCAGATCTACGCCGGCCTGGGTTACACCACCGAGGTTCGCGTCGGCCGTCTGTGGGCTGACATGCGCGGCAACATGTTCGGCGGCGGCACCCATGAGGTCATGGCATACATCGCCGGCCGTCAGGTTGCCAAGAAGTACGCTGAATAAGCATCGCTTGTTTCGTCGGGGCGCCCGCGCAATCGGTTGCCGGCCGCCCCGTTTTCCCATCGTGGCATAACGCTCGTTGCTCATACGGGCTGTATGTATCGTTTAAGTCTTACGAAAGGACGGATTCCATGAGGATCGCAGTGGCTTTCAAGGCCGTTCCCGACGCCCAGGACGTTCAGGTTGCGGGCGACCGCACGCTGGACTTCTCCAAGGCGAAGCTGACCATCTCCGAGTACGACAAGAACGCCCTGGAGCTGGGCGCTCAGCTGGCCGATGAGGCCGTCGCCATCACCGTGGGCGGCAAGGACATCGACAACTCCAAGCTCAAGAAGGACGTCATGGCTCGCGGCATGGGTCATCTGTACATGGCTGCCGACGACGCTCTGGCCGACCTGGACGCTGCCGCCACGGCTGCCGCCCTGGCCGATGTGCTGGCCAAGGCCGGCGACGTTGACGCCGTCATCTGCGGCGACGGTTCCGCCGACAACTACCTGCAGCAGGTCGATGTGCAGCTGGCCGAGAAGCTCGGCTGGCCTGTCGTGACCGCCGCCTGCAAGGTCGAGGTCAACGGCTCCACCGCTGTCGTCACCCGCGCCCTCGAGGATTGCACCGAGGTCGTCGAGGTCGAGCTGCCCGCCGTCATCTCCGTCACTCCCGACGTTGCCGAGCCGCGCATCCCGGGTATGAAGGACATCCTGGCCGCTGGCAAGAAGCCGATGGACGTCGCCGGCGCCGACAACGCCCCGGCCGCCGCTCTGACCACGGTCGAGTGCCTGGCCCCTGAGCAGGTTGCCCGTAAGCTGGAGATCGTCGACGCTGCCGACGACGGCGCCATCGAGAAGCTGGCCGCCGCTGTCAAGGCCGCTCTGTAATCGGAAAGGTGAGGTGTCTTATATGAAGGCATTGGTTATCGCTGAGCACGCAGACGTCGCCCGTGAGCTGGCTGGCGGTGCTCGTGAGCTGGGCGCCGACGAGGTGTCCCTGGTTTGCTTCGGCGGCGCCGTCGAGGGTGCTTCCGACAAGGTCCTGAACGTTGCCGTGCCGGCTGGCGCGCTGGTCGACGACGCCGCCTACGCGCTGGTCGACGCCGCTAACGCCGCCGACGTGGTCCTGGTCGAGGCTACCCGCCGCGGCAAGGTCATCGCCGGTCGTTTGGCTGCCAAGCTGGGCACCGCCGCTGCTGGCGCCACCGTCGAGCTGACCGCCGAGGGCGGCCGCGGCACGTACTTCGGCGGCGTCGCCGAGCGCGTGCAGAAGTCCGCTGGCGACAAGCAGGTCTACATCGTCGCCGCCGGCGTCTGCGATTATTCCAAGGCCGCCGGTGCCGGCGCTGCCGAGGACGTGGCTTGGGTTGCTCCCGAGCGCGCTGCCAAGGTCACCGGCAACGTCGAGCGTCAGAAGACCGCTGCCGACCCGACCAAGGCCGACGTCGTCGTGTCCGCTGGCCGTGGTTTCGCCGCTGAGGAGGACCTGCAGAAGGCCCGCGACCTGGCTGAGAAGCTGGGCGGCGCCATCGCCTGCTCCCGTCCTCTGACCGAGGGCGTCAACTGGCTGCCCACCGAGCTCTACGTCGGCGTCTCCGGCATCACCGTCACCCCGAAGCTCTACATCGCCGCCGGCATCTCCGGCCAGATGCAGCACATGGTCGGCGCTAACCGCTCCGCTACCGTCATCGCGGTGAACAAGGACAAGAACGCCCCGATCTTCAAGCAGTGCGACTTCGGCATCGTCGGCGATCTCAATGAGATCCTGCCTGCGCTGACCGCAGCCCTGTAACAGGTCTGAAAGCCCGTCCTTCAAGGGCGGGCTTCTTCTCGATGCTGCGCGGGCGCCGGGCGTCCCAACAGGTCGCAGGAATCGATGCAGGGCTTCGGCCTTGCAATCGATTGTCAGGCAGCCTGAGGCGCCGGGCGCCCGCGCCGATCATCGAACGATCCGCTGCTTTGGCGGGTCACCCAAGACGAGAACACGTTAGAAAGGACGAATGGTGGCTGAAGCTGATTTCGACATCATCGTCGTGGGATCTGGCTGCGCGGGCGGCGTGGCGGCTTACG
>JAUNWR010000072.1:0-8591 GCA_030540215.1 Coriobacteriia bacterium
AAGGAGTTCGACCTGCGCGCCTTCTTCTACAAGATCCCCACGACCTTCTGGCGCTTCGGCGGCCAGGATCAGCTGCCTTGGGCGCGCACCTGGGCCCAGCAGTTCGTCCCCGATTACAACACCATTCAGCTTAACCGCATCACGGCCGAGGAGAAGGGCCTGCAGGAGGGCGATTGGATCGTGGTCGAGTCGCAGGAGGCGAAGATTGAGGGCAAGCTCCACATCACCGAGCTGTGTCATCCCGATTCTGTGGCCATTGCCGGCGCCCTGGGCCGCCTGGTGGACACCATCGGCAACGACACCATCAACGACGTGTGCTTCAACAAGCTCCTGACCGGTCTGAAGCCCAGGATGCACGACCCTCTGCATGGAGGCGTCGAGGACACCGTCCCCGTCAAAGTGTACAAGGCGTAAAGGAGTTGAACAATGCATTACGGAATGCTACTTGATCTTTCGCGCTGCGTGGCCTGCGGCGGATGCGTCATGGCCTGCAAGCGCGTCAACGGCACGCTCGGCGACGTGTACTGGTGCAACGTCTACACCCAGGAGGTCGGCGAGTACCCCAACGCGCACCTGAAGTCCATGCCCATGGGCTGCATGCACTGCGAGGACGCCCCCTGCGTCGAGCATTGTCCCACCTCGGCGAGCTACCGGACCGAGGACGGCTTCGTCCTGGTCGATCAGGAAAAGTGCATCGGATGCCGTGCCTGCGTGAGCGCCTGCCCCTACAACGCGCGTCATCTGAACCTCTACGATCCCGTCGAGAACCCATACTGGGGCGACGGCCAGGAGCAGATGCCCTTCGAGAAGCTCACAACGGCCAAGCATATCAAAGGCACCGCTGAGAAGTGCGTCTTCTGCCATGACCGAGTGAAGTCCGGCATCGAGCCCGCCTGCGTCAGGACCTGCGTCTCATCGGCCCGCGTGTTCGGCGATCTCGACGATCCTGAGAGCGAGATCGTGAAGGAGATCCAGCGCCGGAAGGCCGAGCCTCTGGCGCGGGAGCTGGGCACCAAGCCCTCGGTATATTACGTCGGCCAGTAACGAGGAGTCATCAATGGAAAAGATATCTAAGCATAGCAGGACGGTCGGAATCGTCGGTCTCGTTCTGTTCGTTATCGGCATCGTCGGCTGGCAGGGGGCCGTGCACAGCGTGCCCGACGTCCTCGAGCTGACCGAGAGCGCCCAGTGGGGCCTCCTCGTCGGCATGTTCTTCTTCTTCGAGGCACTGGGGTCCGGCTGCCTCATAGTCGGCGCGCTGAAGAAGCATGCCGGCATGCTGACCGTAGGCGTCGCGGGGATTGTTGGCGCCTGCGTCATGATCCTCATGGACCTGTATCATCCGGAGGCGGCGTGGAGGTTGTTTCTGGCGCCCAACGTCGGTTCGCCAATGTTCCTGGACGTGCTGTTCTCCACGCTGTGCATCGTCTTCGGCATCCTGCTCGTCGTCGCGCTGAGCAAGGGCATCGACAGGTTGGCCAAGGTCATGGTGCCTGCTGTGGTCGTGGTGGCCGCGCTGTTCCCCTTGGGCACCGCCTGGCTGTGCACGACGCTTCCCGGCCAGCTGGGCTGGTCCACCCTCGAGCTGGCCTCGTTTTTCCTGGGTGCTGGCGTGTGCGCGGGAGCCTCCACGTGCTTCTTCAAGATGCGCGAGGGCCGCGCTCTGCTGGTTGCCTTCCTGGCTGGCCTGCTCATCCTTAACATCGCCGAAGTCGGGTTCCTCATCTACGGCACCGCGGAGAGTCTCGACCAGCTGACCATGCGCGAGGTGGTCATGGGCAAATTCGCCCCGCTGTTCTGGACCAGCGTCGTCGCGTTCATGGCCATCCCCCTGGTGCTGGCGCTCCTTAAGAAGGTTGACGTCCGGATTGCGGCCGCGCTCGGCGTCATCGGCGTCGCCTGCAGCAAGTACCTCTTCGCCATCAAGGGCAACCTGTTCCCCTACCTGTCCCTCGACAACGTGAGCGTCCAGCTGCTTGATACCGCTTCAGGCTATCCCGTGATGAGCTACATACCCGGCTTCAACGAGTGGCTTGCGTGCATCGGCGCCATTGGTCTGGTGGTCGCGATGGTGGCCGTGGCGCTTCCGCTCGTTTCCCAGGGCTCGAAGGTAGCCCTCTCATGAGCCCGCTGCAGGATGTGACGGCGGTGGCGAAGCGTATCGACGCCCAGAACAGGGCCGACCAGTACCGCGCCTTGGCCTCCTTCTTCCTCGACCTTCCCAAGCGTGAGACCCTTCAGATCATGGCAGAGGCCGTGAAGAGCGACCCGGACGCGTCCGAAGGCCTGCGCGAGCTGCAGGTGTTTTTCTCGGAAGCGTCCATCGACGACGAGGGCGTGCTCGACGAAGTAGGGTCGGACAGGACGTTTCTAGTGCGGGGCGTGACGCAGAAGGGTCCGCGGCCTCCCTACGGGTCCCTCTTCGCCGGAGAGACGCCTGAGGCTCCCGGGTCGAGCATGCTCCGCCTCAAGGCGCTGTACCGTCGAGCGGGGTTCGAGGTGTCGGAATCAGCCGCCGAATCGCCCGATTACCTGGGCGTCGAGCTCGCCTTCGCTGCTGCGCTCCTAGACAAGGTGGCCGTTGCGGAAGGGGAGGAAGCCGAGAAGCTGGCGAAGATGAGCGAGGAGTTCGTTCGCGGCTTCGTAGCCCCCTTCGGCCATGCTTACGTCCAAGAGTCTTTGGAATGGGCGAGGACGGGATTCTGTCGCGGCATGCTCCTGCTGCTTCGGGAGTTCCTGGAGAGTGAGATTGAGTTCGTAGGCGCGTAGGGCCGTTTGGTCTGCCTCGAGTTGCATCGAGCAGGCCGAACAGTACTTCGTCGGTATCTCGATACTGGATGGCTTATAGGACAAAAAGTGTGTCTTGAAATTGACGTTTCCGCAGGTCGCATAGCGAATATCACGGCAAAAGGTCGCCGATTTCCGGAGGTTGCCGTGAATAATACGACATGCCCGTCCTGTGGGTCGCCCATGAAGCGCAACGGAAAGACCAAGTCCGGCTCGCAGCGTTGGCGTTGCGTCGGCTGCGGGGCCAGCGTGGCCCATCTGGATTGGCGACACCTTCTTGGACGCTTGGGGGTGCGGACAAATAGTTGGACCGAATCGGTCCGGTTAGGAGTTCGCATCCCCCTACCGACCTCCCGCGCACGTCCCCGTTCGACCTCCTGCGCAAACAAGCCCCGCCCGGATAACCGGACGGGGCTTGAAAACCAGGTCAAACGATAAAGCGCCAGCGCGGCGCTGCAGCGTTATCCCACCTTCGCATCCTTGTTGGCGGTGCGGGCCAGGATGTTGGCGTAGATGGCGCCGGAGATGTTGTGCCACACGCTGAACACGGCGCCGGGCACGGCGGCCAGCGGCATGGTTGCGAAGTGCATGGTGGCAAGCGAGGTGGCAAGGCCGGAGTTCTGCATGCCGACTTCGATGGACAGCGTGCGCATCTGCGCCTTCGACAGGCCGAGCGCGCGGCCCACGAAATAGCCCAACGCATAGCCGCAGACGTTGTGCAGCATGACCACCACGATGATCAGCGCGCCGACGGTCGCCAGTTTTGCGGCGTTGGCGGACACCACGGCCATGATGATCAGCGAGATGGCGATGACGGAGACGAGCGGCAGCACCTTGGAGCAGGCCTGGGCCACCTTCGACGCCACGGCGTTGATGACGAAGCCCAGCGCGATGGGCACGAGCACCACCTGCACGATGGACAGCAGCATGCTGACGTAGCTGACGTCGACGCTTTGGCCGGCAAGCAGCAGAACGAGCGCCGGGGTGACGATCGGGGCCATGATGGTGGTGCACGCGGTCATGCCGACGGACAGCGCAACGTCGCCCTTCGACAGGTACGTCATGACGTTGGAGGAGGTGCCGCCGGGGCAGCAGCCGACGAGCATGACGCCCACGGCAAGCTCGGTGGGCAGCTGGAAGACCAGGCACAGCACCCAGGCGATCAGCGGCATGATGATGAACTGGGACAGGATGCCGGTGATCACGGCCTTCGGCTTGGTGAACACCACCTTGAAATCGCCGAGCTTGAGCGTCATGCCCATGCCGAACATGACGATGCCGAGCAGCGGGTTGACCCAGCTGGTGGGCAGCGCCGCATGCACGGGCGCGGGCGCGACGAAGGCGATGATGGCGACCGCAAGCGCGATGATGGCCATCCATTTGCCGGCGAAGTCGCTGATCTTCTCAAGGACCTGCATGATGAAACCTTTCTAACGTGCGCGCGTTGCTGGGGAAGGGGACGCTGCGCCGGCGAAGCCCGTTCGCGCGATGCTCGGCCTGCGGCATGTCCGCTGCCCCAGAAACGCAAATGAGCCCCGCCCGGGTATCCGGGCGGGGCTCGAAAAACTAGGACAAACGCGAGTATAGCCATTTGTCGGCAAAATGTTACCGAAAACCGAATAATTCCCTACTTGTTGAATAGGGAATCGCGGCGGTGCTGGAAACGCCCTTATTCGCCGATAATCTCGGACAGGGTGCGCCAGCCAAGCTCGGCGCATTTCACGCGCGCGGGCATGTGGCTGATGCTTTCCAGCTGGGCCGCCTCGTCGAGGTCTTCCTTCTCCTCGTCGGTGAGCGTCTCGCCCTTGACCATCTTCATGAACAGGCCGCACAGACGGCGCGCCTCCTCGACGGTCTCGCCGGTGACCAGGTCGGCCATCATGTCGGCCGACGCCTGCGAAACGGCGCAACCGTGGCCGGTGAACGCGGCCTCCTCGATGACGCCGTCCTCGATGCGTAGCTTCAGCACCATCTCGTCGCCGCAGCTGGGGTTCACGCCCTCGTGCTCGTCGGTGGCGCCCTCCATGTCGTACTTGTAGTCGGGATGCGCGTTGTGCTCCATGAGCGCGGCGGTGTAGATGTTAGCCATTGAAGGTCCTCCAAACGTTGCCGAGGCCCTCGATCAAGGCGTCGACGTCCTTCTTGTCGTTGTAGAACGCCAGGCTGGCGCGGCAGCAGGCAAGGTTCTCCACGCCCAGCCAGGTGAGCAGCGGCTGCGCGCAATGGTGCCCGGCGCGGATGGCCACCTGGTCCATGTCCAGGATGCTGGCCACGTCGTGCGGGTGGATGCCGTCGACGTTGAAACTGATGACGCCGTGGTGCATGTCGGGGTCGGGGCTGCCGATGATGGTGACGTAAGGCAGCTTCGCCATCTCGTCCATGCAGTAGCGCACGAGCGCCTGCTCGCGCGCGGCGATGACGTCGAGGCCCACCGACTCCACGTAGGCGATGGCCGCCGCGGTGGCGTAGATGCCGGCGGCGTCCTGCGTGCCGGCCTCGAACTTCTCGGGCACGGGCGCCCAGGTGGCGTCCTGCTCGGTGACCGAGTCGATCATCTCGCCGCCCGTGAGGAACGGCGGCATGGCGTTGAGCAGCTCGTCGCGGCCCCACAGCACGCCCATGCCGAACGGGCCGAACAGCTTGTGCGCGGAGAAGGCGAAGAAATCGGCGCCGATGGCCTGCACGTCCACGTGGATGTGCGGCGTGGACTGCGCGCCGTCGACCACCAGGTAGCCGCCCTGCTCGTGCACGCGACGGCCCAGCTCTTCGACGGGGTTTTTCACGCCAAGGACGTTGGACACGTGCACCACGGACACGATCTTGGTCTTCGGGCCGATCTTCGCGTCCATCTCCTCGGGCGTGATGACGCCGTTCTCGTCGGGGTAGAGGTAGACGAGTTTCGCGCCGGCCGCGCGGCAGGCCTGCTGCCACGGGATGAGGTTAGAGTGGTGCTCCATGATGGTGATGCATACCTCGTCGCCGGGTTCAAGCACGGTGGGGGCGAAGGCCTTCGCCACGATGTTGAGCGACTCGGAGGCGTTGCGCGTGAGCACGATGTCGTGCGCGTCGGGCGCGCCGATGAACTTCGCCACGCGCTGGCGGGCGATCTCGATGGCCTCGGTGGCCTCGACCGACAGGCGGTACAGGCCGCGCAGGGCGTTGGCGTTCATCTCCTCGTAGAAGCGGCGCTGCGCGTCAAGCACGGCGGCGGGGCGCTGCGCGGTGGCGGCGCTGTCCAAAAACACCAGGTCGGGATGGTTTGCAAGCAGCGGGAAGTCGCGCTTGTAGGGGTTCTCGGCGATGTTGGCGGCGCACACGACGTCGCCGGCCGTGGCAGAGGCCTGGGCGGCATGCGCCGCGTCGGCCACGGCGCATGCCGTGCGATCGAGCTCTGCGTTGTTTGCGGAAGCTGACATAAGCTAGCCTTCCACCTCCTGATAGGGAATGCCCAGGCGGCCGGCCAGGCGGCCGACGCCCGCGCGAACGGTTTCGTCTTCGACGGCAAGCGCCGTCTCCTCGAGGGTCGCCGTGGCGAACAGGCCCTCGGCGGCCTCTTGGGAAAGGCCGCGGCACTTCAGGTAGAACAGCTGGTCGGCGGCAACATGACCGATGGTGGCGCCATGGTTGCCGGCCACGTCGTCCTCGTCGCACAGGATGACGGGGATGGTCTTGTTGTCCACGCGCTCGTCCACCAGAAGCACGGTCTCGCGCTCGGTGCCCTCGGCGCCCTTGCAGCCGCGCACCAGGTCGATGGTGCCGCGCAGGACCTTCTTCGACTCGCCCATGAGCGCGCCGTTGGCGTCGATGTTGCAGCGGGTCTTCTTGCCGCGATGGCGCACGACGTAGTTGAAGTCGCGCACGTCCTGGCCGGCGGCCAGGTAGCGGGTGTCCACGTCCACGCGCGACAGGTCGCCACGCAGATCGGTGGCCAGGCCCGTGTAGGACTTGCCGGCGCCCAGCATGCGGTGGCGCACGGTGACGAACGCGCCCTCGTCGCAGATGATGCCCGTGTCGTCGAGCGCCATCCACGTTTCGTCGAGCGTATGCACGGACGTGACGTTGACGTGGGCGTTCTCGCCGGCGAACACGCGCAGCACCACGCCCACCACGCCGCTGCCGGCGGCGGGGGAGTCAAGCGACACGGTCAGGTCGAACGTAGCGCCCGCGGGGGCCACCACGTCGATGGCGGCCACGTTGGCGGCACCGTCCACGCCGGCGATGCGCACGGTGGCCTGACCGCGCTTGCCGGCGGCCGGCGCGAACACGGTTGCGGTGCCCTTGCCGGCGGCTTCGGCCAGCCATGCGGTGGCCTGCTCGCCCATGCCGCACTCGAACGCCTCGGCCACGTTGTTCGCCATCTCCTGGCGCACGGCCTTGTGCTCGTAGGTGGAAAGCGCGGGGATGTCCAGGTCGGCGGGGTCCACGTCGGGGTCGACGGCCTTCAGGATGGCGCGCGTGTCGGCGGGGCCGGCGGCGCGGGCCGCATCGACACGCTCCTGCAGCGCGGCCACGGCCGCGTCGAAGGCGTCTGCTTCGCCGATGAGCTCGGCGGCGGCTTCCACTTCCGCCTGGGCTGCGAAGGAAAGGCCCTCGGGCAGCTCCACGGCGGTTTCGTTCATATCAAGGCGATGCCAGGTAGGCGCGGGCATCGCGTTCACGTTGTTCAAAACGTCGGCGCCCATTATCCGATCGCCCCTTCCATTTCCAGCTTGATGAGGTTGTTCATTTCCACGGCGTACTCGAGCGGCAGCTCCTTGGAAACGGGGTCGGCGAAGCCGTTCACGATCATCGTGCGGGCCTCTTCCTCCGAAATGCCGCGGCTCATCAGGTAAAACACCTTGTCGTCGCCGATGCGGCCGATGGTGGCCTCATGCCCGATGTCGACGTGCTTGCAGCGGATGTCCATGGCCGGGATGGTGTCGGAGCGGCTGTGGTCGTCGAGCATGAGGCTCTGGCACGACACGCTGCACGCGGAGTTCTCGGCCTTCGGCGTGGCCACCACGCTGCTGCGGAACGTGGACACGCCGCCGCCCTTGGAAATGGACTTCGTCTCGATGGACGCCGAGGTCTCCGGCGCGGCGAGCACCACCTTGCAGCCGGTGTCGAGGTTCTGGCCCGTGCCGGCGAACGTGATGCCCGTGAACGTGCACGTGGATTTGCGGCCGGCAAGGATGGACATGGGGTACAGGTAGCCCACATGGCTGCCGAAGCTGCCGGACACCCACTCGATCGAGCCGCCCTCGTCGCACGTGGAGCGCTTGGTGTTGAGGTTGTACATGTTCTTCGACCAGTTTTCGATGGTCGAGTAGCGCAGGTGCGCGTTCTTGCCGACGAACAGCTCCACAGCGCCCGCGTGCAGGTTCGCCACATTGTACTTCGGCGCGCTGCAGCCCTCGATGAAGTGCAGGTCGGCGCCGTCTTCCACGATGATGAGCGTGTGCTCGAACTGGCCCGCGCCCTTCGCGTTCAGGCGGAAGTAGCTTTGCAGCGGGAAGTCGAGCTTGGTGTCCTTCGGCACGTACACGAAGCTGCCGCCGGACCACACCGCGCCGTGCAGGGCGGCGAACTTGTGGTCGGTGGGCGGGATGAGCGTCATGAACTTCTCGCGGATGAGCGGCTCCCACTGCGGGTCGTGCAGCGCCTCCTCGATGCCGGAGTACACGATGCCCATGCGGGAGGCGGTGTCCTGCATGTTGTGATAGACCAGCTCGGAGTCGTACTGCGCGCCGACGCCGGCCAGGTAGCTGCGCTCGGCCTCGGGGATGCCCAGGCGGTCGAAGGTGTTCTTCACGTCGTCGGGCAGG
>JAUNWR010000073.1:0-8384 GCA_030540215.1 Coriobacteriia bacterium
CGGTGTTTCCCCTATTCGCTTAGCGGCGTTTTCGCTATTCGCTTGCCGTCGTGGTGCTTCGTTAGGCCAGCTTGCCCTGCAGCTCCTTCGCGGCAGCGGCCTTGTCGAAGTTGCCGCCAGTGCGCTTGGTGAGCTCGCCCATGACGCGCCCCATCTCCTTCTTCGTGGTTGCGCCCGTCTCGGACAGCACGGCGTCGATGAGCGCGGAAAGCTGCTCGCCGGCAAGCTGCTGGGGCAGCAGTTCCTCGAGCATCTTGACCTGGGCGGTCAGCGTGTCGGTGCGCTCCTGGTCGTTGCCGGCCTTGATGGAGCCCTCCAGCGTTTCCTTGGTTTGCTTGATGACGCGTTTCGTCATATCGTCGACGTCTTGCTCCGTGATCTCGCGGCGCTCGTTCACCTCGATGTCTTTGATTTCGCCGTGCACTTGGCGAAGGATGGACAGGCGCACCTTGTCGTGTGCCTTCATGGCTTGCTTGATGTGCTCTTTCAGCTCGTCGTACTGCATGTGCGCTCCTTTATGTCGAGGTCCTGCGGCGCGTGGCGCCAGGTGTTCCGTTTCCCAGTATAACGCCGCTTGCAAGACGCTGGCTTCCGTTGCGCAGCCGCTTCGCTACGGGTGCGCAGCATACGGGAGCCGTTATGCTGCGTGTGTGGTATAACTGGTGCCTATGGATACTGAAACGACATACCCCGCATCGCCGGATATGCCTTCCGGCGCCGGTGAAACCCCTGCAGCGCCTGCTGCTTCCCATGCCTGGACGCCGTCCCAGTTCAAGCCGCGCGACCTATCCAAGGCGCGGGCTCATCGCAACGAGCCCGCGGAAACCTCGGCGAACGAGGCGAACAGGAAGCGCAACGTGCGCGAATACACGCTGGGCGAGGAGATAGCCAACTCCATCTCGCACGGCGTCGGCGCGCTTTTGGCCATCGCCGCCATCCCCATCCTCGTGGTGAAGGCGGTAAGCCACGGCGGCGGCATCCTGTTGTTCGCCGCGCTGGTGTACACGCTCACCATGCTGCTCGAATACATCATGTCCACGCTGTATCACGCGTTGGCCGTCGACAAGGCAAAACGCGTGTTCAAGGTGCTGGACCATAGCTGCATCTACTTGTTCATCGCCGGTTCGTACACGCCGTTCTGCTTGATCTCCCTTGCCGATTCGAACGGTATCGTGCTGTGCGCGTTCGTATGGGCGCTTGCCGTGATAGGCGTCGCCTGCGAGGCGTTCTGGGTTTTCCGCCCGCGCTGGATCTCCGCGGTGCTCTATCTTGCGCTGGGCTGGTCTATCGTGGGGTTCCTGCCGGCGCTCATCCAGGCCATCCCTGCTGCGGGTTTGTGGCTGCTGGTCGCAGGCGGTCTTTGCTACTCGGTCGGATGCATCTTCTACGTATTGAAGAAGATCCCGTACATGCACTCCATATTCCATTTGTGGGTTGTGGCGGGAAGCGTGCTGCAATTCCTGGCGATTGCGCTGTATGTCATGTAGGCTAGCTCAAAAGGAAATTATCACTAGGAGCGGTTTTAGCGCATGAACGGGAAAAACGAAGACGGCGACGGTAAAAAGGGATTGAAGGGCATTTTCGGCTTCTTGGGCGCACCGAAGCGCCAGGCCCTGTCGGCTGAGGACGAGATCAAGGATTTCGTGGCGGACAGCGACGATCTGCTCGACGATGAGAAGCGCATGATCCACGAGATTTTGGATCTGGGCGATATGGACGCGGGCGAAATCATGACGCCGCGCGTGGATATGATCTTGGTGGAGGATACCGAAACCGTGCGTCAGGCGGTGGACCGCATGATGGGAACGGGCTATTCGCGCCTTCCGGTGTTCCAAGGGGATATCGACCGCATCGTCGGCGTGGTCCACTATAAGGACTTGGTGCCCCCCGTGCTCGACGGCCGTGGCGATGACCTGGCGGTCGAATACGCCTTCGAGCCTTTGTTCGTGCCCGAATCGAAGGACGTGTTCCCGCTTCTGGCCGAAATGCAAACGAAACGGCAACAGATGGCCATCGTGGTGGACGAGTACGGTGGAACCGATGGTTTAATTACCGTCGAGGACATCGTCGAGGAGATCGTGGGCGAGATCGTGGACGAAACCGATCGCGAGCGCCCCATTCTGAAGCAGGAAGGTCCTGGCGCGTGGCTTGCCGACGGTCGTTTCCCCGTTGAGGACGCCGTTGAAATGGGTTGGCCGCTTGCCGAATCCGAGGACTACGAGACCATAGCCGGCTGGGTGCTCAGCATGCTGGACACCGTTCCGCAAATGGGCTACTCCTTCGAGAAGGACGGCTACCGCTTCACCATCCACTCCATGCGACGTCGGCGCATCCTTGCGGTGCGCGTGGAACGCGTTTCCGACGATGCTCCGCAGGCATCTGATGGCAAGGCAGGTCAGGAGGAACGGTGAGCCGAACACGCCAGCTGTACCGGTCGCGCAATGCGCTGGTAGGGGGCGTGTGTGCCGGGATTGCCGAGCGTTTCGACGTTGACCCGCTGGTCGTGCGCATCCTTTTCCTGGCGTTCACCGTGTTGACGTTGGGGCTTGCGGGCCTTGCGTATATGGTGCTCTGGGCCGTGCTTCCTAAAAGACCCATGCAGGTGAAGCCCGTGAAGGTGGAGCCTGATTCCGTTCATTCCGACACGTTCGGCGCCGTGGACTGCCGCCGCGCTCGCGGTGCCGCGATGGGGCGTTGCGCGAACGCCGCGCCTTATGTGGGCGCAGCGCATATGCCGCCCGTGCCGCCCGCGATGGCGGAGAAGGCCCGATGCGAGGGGCCTGCGATAGGCCTGGATGCCGCTTCCGCCGAACCCCGCGGCGCTAAAGCCGGCGAAGGGGGTGGCACGTCGACCGCCCGCATCGTGCTTGCCCTTACGGCCGGCTGCCTTTTGGCCTCGCTAGGCGCGTCCTTCGCGGTGTCGGGGTTTTTGCACGGGGTTGCCTGGTGGCAATGCTGGCCGTTGGCCTTGGTGGTCTTCGGCATCGTGCGCATTGCCGTGCCGGGCAGCGAAGGCGAGCGAGCTTTGGCGTTTTTCGCGGGCGTCTCCGTGTTCATGGCGGGGTTGACGCTGCTGCCTATGAGCATGGGATTCGTCTCGTGGGGCACGTTGCCCAAGATGTTCGAGTATTTGTGGCCCCTTCCCGCGTTGGCGGCCGTTTTGCTGGCAATGGGGGTGTACGCCCGTCGCCCTGTCGTCATCGTGGCGGCGGTGGTGTTCGTGCTGCTGTTCTGCGTGCTCGGATTCGACCTGTTTTTCGAGCCCGGCTCGCTGCGCGAGTTGTCCTTCGGCACGCCGTTGGGGCGCGAATACCGCTTTCCTCTGCCTTTTGATTAACCGAGCCGATAGGTTTGCGTCACGGCCATGCGCAGCGCGCATGGCCGTTTCCGTTTCATAAGGTGCCGTTCGTCGAATGCGGTACGCTTGTTCGTGTTTTGGTTTTGCCCAAGCTATGGGAAGCCACCTGGGGAAATATAAATGTTTTACTTGTCAATCGAACAAACGATGAAGGGCGCCTTCACATGATTTTGCCGGTTTCGGGCCTTCCGGTAAAATAATGCCTGTCAGAACAGCATGTCGCCCTTCAGGCAGCAAACCCTTTCGACAATCGAAAACACGCTGTCGCCGCCTTGGCGGTCTGGTCGTATGCTGCGATCGAAAGGTTTTGTTTGAAGAAACGGAATGCATACCGCACCGGTGGGCTGGCGCTGAAGATCGTCGGCCTTGCATGCGTGTCGTGCGTGCTGGCAGGTTGCCTGGGCGTGGGATTCGCAACTGCCGCCGGCGGCGTTTCCCATGATATGCAGACGTTCGGCATCAGCGAGGTCAGCACGCCGGGCAGCGCGTCGGCATCGGCGGAGTCCCTGTCCGATCAGGCTGCGGACGCCTCCGTGACCGCAACGTCTCGCTTGGCGGCTGCTGGAACGCGCGACATCTCGAAGGGCGTCGCCGCCATCGAGGCCGAGGAGGAGGCTGCCCGCCGTGCCGCCGAGGAGGCGCAGCGCGCCGAGGATCTGGCGCATACGCAGGCAGCGCTTGCCAACAGGGATGCTCAGCTCGCGCGCGACGAAGGCGCCGGCCTGACGGGCCTGCCCGAGGTCGACTGGAACGTCAGCAAGGCGGAGTTCGTGGGCGAATGGACGCTTCGCATCGACGCGTATTTGGCGGGAAGCCCGCTTTCGGGCTATGGCGCCACGTTCGCCGAGGCGGCTTGGGAAAACGGCGTGGACCCGCGTTTCTCCCCGGCCATCTCCAACACGGAGTCCACGAAGGGCCTGAACTGCTTCCGCAGCCATAACGCATGGGGCTGGATGGGGAATACGTCCTGGGGAAGCTGGAATGAATCCATCAATGCGCACGTGCAGGGTTTGGCGAAGGGCTATGGGTATACCATCTCCCTGGCGAACGCTAACAAGTACTGCCCGCCAACCTACGAGGATTGGTACGCGAAAACGCTTGCGCAAATGCAGCTGATCTAGCGCGAAGGCGGCCTGCGGGCCGCCTTTTGCGTTATCCTGTTGCGTGAACTTCGGGAAGGATTTTCGCATGAGCAACGTCATCGTGGTGGGCTGCGGCCGCGTGGGATCGCAGCTGGCCAACATGCTGTCGGACAACGGCAGCAACGTGTGCGTGATCGATCGCAACGTGGACGCATTCGCCAACCTGGGCCGCAACTTCAACGGGTCCACCATCCAGGGCGTGGGCTTCGATGAGGAAACGCTGGAGAAGGCTGGCGTCGATGAATGCGACGTCGTGGCGGCGGTAACGCAGTTGGACAATACCAACCTCATGTGCTGCGAGGTGGCAAGCCGCCTGTTCGACGTTCCCCACGTTATCGCGCGTCTGTACAACCCCGACCATGAGCGCGCGTACATGCAGCTGGGCATCGACTACGTGTGCGGCACGTCGCTGGTGGCCGAGGACGTGTTCAGCAAGGTGGTTTCCGGGCACGGCGCGCATCTGGACACGTTCGGCGAGTTCGAGGTGCTGCGCTTCTCCCTTGACCTGAGCTGGTCCGAGCGAAACACCATTCGCGTTGCGGAGATGGAGCGCGACCACGACATCCGCATCGTGGCGTTCGAGCGCGGCGACGGCAGCGCCAGTTCCATTCCCACGCGCGATTCCATCCTGTACAACGGGGACTCGGTGTTGGCGTGCGTGCGTCACGAGCTCATCGAGCAATTCAGCAAGTACATTCAAGATTAACGCGGTTTCCGCTTGCCCGACGGCGAAGCGGGGGAGGTTTGGCTGATGTACGTAGTGATTGCCGGCGGCGGCAAAATCGGCGAATATCTGGCGAACGTGCTGCTTGAGAGCGGCAACGATGTGACCATCATCGAGGAGGACCTGGAAACGGCCGATCGCTTGTCGGTGGTTTTGCAGGGCCGTTACCTGGTCATCCATGGCGACGGCTGCGATTCGAAGTACCAGGAGGACGCGGGAATCCGTCGCGCGGACGTGTTCGTGGCCACCACGGGCCAAGACGACGACAATCTGGTTTCGTGCGAGATCGCCCAGCGCGTGTTCAACGTGCCGCGCTGCATCGCCCGCGTGAACAGCCCGAAGAACCTGCGCATCTTCCACGAGGTGGGCATCGAGTGCGTGTCCTCCACCACGCTCATCGCCAACCTCATCGAGGAGGAGACGCTGCTGGGCAGCGTGAGCGTCGTGTCGTCGCTGACGCATGGCAACGTCATGCTGACCGAGGTGGTGGTCCCGCGCATGCGCCACCATTCCAACGACGCCGGCGTGCTGGCAAGCGCCATCCCGATGCCTCCCGACAGCATCATCGCGGCGGTCGCGTCCAGCGATAACGTGGAGGTGGTGAACGAGGACACGGTGCTGTTCCCCGGCGACAAGGCCATTGTGGTGGCGGATAACCAGGTCATCGACGCCGTGCGCGCCGCATTCAAAGGTTTGTAGCAACGAGGTGGGGTCGGCGCGAACCGAGCTCCTGATGAAAGGACCCGAAATGGATTTCATTTCGGGTCCTTTTGCGTTAGGGGATGGATTGAAGCGCAAGGGCAGGATGGGCGAAGCCGTTGCGCTGCTCAGCGCGGATCGCGCGCGTGCGTCGAACGAAGGGCACGCTGCGGCTTTAGCGCGGCGTGTTCGCCAGCTCGTCCAAAGCCTCCTGCGGCGTGTACTCGCACGTGCCGTCGCCCAGCTTCACCACGTCGATGCTGTCGCCGGCCTTGACCTTGCCGCCGGTGAGGGCGACGAAGAAGATGCCCTCACGCGGGAAGATGCAGTCGCCGGCAAGATAGAAGATCGCGCACTTCTTGTGACACACCTTGCCCTGCTGCGACAGCTCCAGCAGCACGTCGTCGCCGATTTTAAGCTGCGTGCCAAGCGGCAGCGCCATAAGGTTGATGCCCTCGGTGGTGATGTTCTCGGCGAAATCGCCTTCCTTCACATCCAGGCCGCGTGCCCGGGCCTTCTCGATGGATTCCCAGGCAAGAAGCGAAACCTGGCGGTGCCAGTCTCCAGCGTGTGCGTCCTCGGCGACGCCGTGATGCGCCTCGATGGTCACCGGGCCGTCCACCACGGTCTTGCGCGTGCCCTTGCGCTTGGACACGCATACGGCGCGCACGGTGCCGTGCGTGGTGCTTTCGGCGTCGGGCCCTTCCATGCGGCCCTTGTCGAACACGTTGAGCTCCTCGCCCGCCTTGTGCGCGACGGCTTCGGCATTGCATGCTTCAAGGGCGCCGTCCTGGCGGCCTTCCTTATTCTCGAGCGTCATGATCCCCCCCCAATAAACCTAGTAACTAGCTAGGCGCATCTTATCATATCTGAGAATGATTCGGCGAACGAACATGCTGAATCCGCGAAAGGCGGGGCGGGGCGCGGGCATACGTAAACCATCTGCAGAAACACGCGCGGTGCCGGCGAGCCGCATGTGTGCACGGTATCATGGGGTCATCAACTATCAACCGCGAAAGGGGTCGTTGTGATCAACCGCTACACGCGCCCGGCCATGGGCGCCATCTGGGAGCTTCAGAACAAGTTCTCCATCTGGAAAGAAATCGAGGTGCTGGCGTGCGAGGCTCAGGCCGAGCTCGGCCAAGCCGGCATCACGAAGGAGGAGGCGCAGTGGATCCGCGACCACGCCGACTTCACGGTTGAGCGCATCGACGAGATCGAGAAGGTCACGAACCATGACGTCATCGCCTTCACCACGTGCATGGCCGAGTACATCGACGCCGACGTCCCCGAGGGCCAGGAAAAGCCCAGCCGCTGGGTACATTACGGCATGACCTCCTCCGACCTGGGCGACACCGCGCTGTCGTACCAGATCGTGCAGGCTATCGACATCATCCTTGACGACGTCAGGCAGCTGGGCGAGACGTGCAAGCGTCGCGCGTTCGAGTTCCAGAACACCCTGTGCGTGGGCCGCACGCACGGCATCCACGCCGAGCCTATGACGTTCGGCATGAAGTTCGGCAGCTGGGCTTGGGCGCTCAAGCGCGCGCAGACTCGCCTGGAGCAGGCTCGCGAGGTCGCCGCGACCGGCGCCATCTCCGGCGCGGTGGGCACGTACTCCAGCATCGACCCCTACGTTGAGAAGTACGTGTGCGAGAAGCTGGGCCTGACGCCCGACCCGCTGTCCACCCAGGTGCTGGCGCGCGACCGCCACGCCCAGGTCATGTGCGCGCTGGCCTGCGCCGCCGCAACGTTGGAGTCCATCGCCATGCAGGTGCGCCTGCTGCAGCAGACCGACGTCATCGAGGCGGAGGAGCCGTTCAAGAAGGGCCAGAAGGGCTCGTCGGCCATGCCTCACAAGCGCAACCCCATCACGGCGGAGCGCGTGTGCGGCCTTGCCCGCTGCGTGAAGGCGAACGCCCAGGTGGCGCTCGACAACGTGGCGTTATGGTACGAGCGCGACATCAGCCACTCCGGTACCGAGCGCGTGGCGCTGGCCGACAGCTTCACCGCGCTTGACTATATGTTCGCCAAGATGCAGTGGATCATGGACGGCCTGCAAACCTATCCGGCGAAGATGGAGCACAACGTGTGGCGCACCAAGGGCCTCATCTTCTCCAGCAAGGTGCTGCTGGCCCTGGTGAATACGGGCATCACGCGCGAGGAGGCGTACGTCATCGTGCAGCGCAACGCCATGGCCGTGTGGGAGGATATCCAGAACGCGGTGGACGGCCCCACGTATCGCGAGCGCCTGGAGAACGACCCCGAGGCCAAGTTGTCCAAGGAAACGCTCGATGAGATCTTCGATCCGTGGGACTTCCTGACCCGCAAGGACGAGGTGTTCAAGCGCCTGGAGGGCCTCGAGTTCTAAACGGCGGATGCGCAGGTGCGCGTCTGAGCCTGAGACAAGCTAGCGAATAAAGAAGCGGGCCGACGTCAAGTCCCGGCGCGGCTTGGTGGT
>JAUNWR010000074.1:0-8273 GCA_030540215.1 Coriobacteriia bacterium
ACTCGGGCGGGTTTTACCCTTACGCTACCGCTGAGGAACGATGGGCGTTTTGGAGCCGCTACGTCATGGTGAACCGTTATGACCTGGGGTCGAACCCGTTATACGCTCAGTTGCGCAGGCTGCTTGCGGGGCGCGACTATTTCGTTCTGACCACCAACGTGGACCATCAGTTCCAGCTGGCCGGATTCGACAAGCAGCGCCTGTTCTACACGCAGGGCGACTATGGCCTGTTCCAGTGCAGCAAGCCCTGCTGTCGCGAAACGTTCGATAACGAAGATGCCGTTCGTGCCATGTTCGAGCAGCAACGCGATTTGCGCATTCCCAGCGAGCTGATCCCGCG
This sequence comes from Coriobacteriia bacterium, assembly GCA_030540215.1. Taxonomy (GTDB): domain Bacteria; phylum Actinomycetota; class Coriobacteriia; order Coriobacteriales; family Eggerthellaceae; genus Senegalimassilia. The sequence goes on from JAUNWR010000074.1 coordinate 341, forward strand.
CTGTCCGCATTGCGGCGCGGAGATGTCCATGAATCTGCGCGCCGACGACACGTTCGTGCAGGATGATGGCTGGTTTGCGGCGGCAGCGCGTTATCGCGACTTCGAGCGTCGCCATAGGGGCATGCGGGTTCTCTATCTGGAGCTTGGCGTGGGATATAACACGCCCGCGATCATCAAGTACCCGTTTTGGCGTGCAACCTTGGAAAACCCGCAGGCCACGTATGCCTGCCTGAACATGGGCGAGGCTGTGGCCCCGAAGGAGATTGCCGAGCGTTCCATCTGTTTGAACGCTGACTTGGCTGAAACGCTAACGCAGCTTGAATCGGCGTTAGCAAGCTAGAAGGCGCCGAAGCCCAAGTGCTTCGGCGCCTTCGCAAACTATCTCTTTACCTGGGAAAACGCTTCCTAGAAATTGACGTTGCCGACCTCGGAGAGCTTCAGGTCGGGGTTGTGGTCGATGGCCCAGTTCACGTTCCAGGAGTTCGTGAACAGCAGCAACCTGCCACCGCGCATGTCCTCGACCAGCTTGGTGTCGCGCGTGATGTTCAGGCGCGAGGTGTCCAACTCGTTGAGATCGTTGGCGATCCAGCGGATGTCGGTGTAGGGCATGCCCTGGCGACGCACCTCCACGCCGTATTCGTTCTTCAGGCGCGTTTCAAGCACGTCGAGCTGCAGCACGCCGACGACGCCGCAGATGACGCTTTCCATGCCGAAACCGGGCTCGCGGAAGATCTGCACGGCGCCTTCCTGGGCCAGCTCATGCATGCCCTTCACGAACTGCTTGCGCTTGAGCGTGTTCACCTGCGTGATGCGTGCGAAATGCTCTGGCGAGAACGTGGGGATGGGCGGGAATTGCACGTGCTCTCCCTTGCACACCGTGTCGCCGATGCTGAAGATGCCGGGGTCGAACAGGCCCACGATGTCGCCGGCGTAGGCCTCGTCAACCGTTGCGCGGTCGTCGGCCATGAGCGAGGTGCCCGTTGCCAGCTTGAGCTTCTTGCCGCCCTGCACATGGAACGCCTCCATGCCGCGCTCGAACTTGCCCGAGCAGATGCGCACGAACGCGATACGGTCACGGTGGTTCTTGTCCATGTTCGCCTGGATCTTGAACACGAAGCCTGCGAATTCTTTGCGCTGCGGGTCGACCAGGTCGCCCGAAAGCGTGTCGGTGTAGGGCAGCGGGGCGGGGGCCAGGCGCAGGAACTCCTTCAGGAACGGCTCCACGCCGAAGTTGGTAAGCGCCGAGCCGAAGAACACCGGCGACAGCTTGCCTGCGCGCACCGCGTCCAAGTCGAACTCGTCGGCGGCGCCGTCAAGCAGCTCGATGTCGTCCATGAGGTTCTGGTGGTTGTCGGAGCCGATGAGCTCGTCAAGGGCGGCGTCGCCCAGCTCGGCCTCGATCTCAGCGACCTTCTTGGCGGAGTTTCCGCGGCCCTCGCCGTCGAAGGCGATGACGTTGCGCGTTTGGCGGTCGAACACACCGCGGAACGTGCGGCCGTTGCCGATGGGCCAGTTCATGGGGTAGGTGCCGATGCCGAGCACCGTTTCGATCTCCTCCATGAGCTCGAACGGGTCGCGGCTTTCGCGGTCCATCTTGTTCACGAACGTGAAGATGGGGATGTGGCGCAGCGTGCACACCTTGAAGAGCTTCTTCGTCTGCGCCTCGACGCCTTTGGCGGCGTCGATGACCATGACGGCGGCGTCGGCGGCCATGAGCGTGCGGTACGTGTCCTCGGAAAAGTCCTGGTGACCGGGGGTGTCAAGGATGTTGACGCAGCAGCCGTCGTGCTCGAACTGCAGCACGGACGAGGTGACGGAGATGCCGCGCTCCTTCTCGATGTCCATCCAGTCGGAAACGGCGTGTTTCGAGCTTGCCTTTCCCTTGACCGAGCCGGCGGTTTGGATGCTGCCTGAATACAGCAGCAGCTTCTCCGTCAGCGTGGTTTTGCCCGCGTCGGGGTGCGAGATGATCGCGAACGTGCGACGCGACGCGATGTGTTCTGCCAGCGTTGGCATGGGGTTCCTTTCCGCAAAACGGCCGATGACGCGCCCTGTGACGCGTTGCCGGCCGATGTGGTTTGAGCGTAACTAAGTTAGTATAGCGGCGAAAAGGGAAGCGGGGAAGCGATTCCGCGGAATCGCCAGGTTGCGTTTGGGCGGGGGCGGGTGCGCTTGATTCGCAACCTCATCCGAACACTTCGATAGCAGGCAGCGCCGCGGAAAAGGGAGGGCGCACTTTGGCGCCGAGCCGAGCCCATTGCTCGCCGTCTTGCTGATCGGGCGCCGAGGGCTTGCCCCGCCTAGCGCTCTTTTGCCAGATAGCGCAGGCGTTCGGCTTCGCGGTCGCGGGCATCGGATGCGCAGGCGGCGGCGAAGGGGACGTTCTCCGGGTCGAGGCATTGCTCAATCGGCACGCTGACCGGGTGGAACAGCACCTGGACGTTCTTCCCGCGGTCGGCCGCCAAGTTTTCGAACGCGTCCAGAAGCGGCCAATCCACCGTGTCCATGGCGCCCGAGAGCACCACGCCGCAGAACAGCGGGACCTCGCAGGCCGCGGGCATCTTGCCGCGGTTCTTGCGCCAGAGCCACGTGATGAGCGCGTCCTTCGCCAGGTTAACGGGAGGCATGTTGCTGCCGGCGGCGCGGTGCGGCGCCAAGGGCTCGATGGGGCAGCGCAGGTGCGTGACCGTGACGCCCAGCTCAGCCACGGCCTGGGAAAGCGCGTCGAACACAGCCGGGACCGCATGCGTATGTTGATGGCTATCCACGCGCATCGCTCGTTTCATCTGGGGAAATGCGGTCAGGTAGCGCTGGAGCTGCGCAACGCATTCGCGCTGGAGCTGCTGGCGGAACGCCCAGCGCTGCGCGCCCATCGACAGCTTCCAAAGGCCGACGAAATCGTTCGCGAACGTGCCGCGCTGGTTCACCAGCAGGGGAACTTCCGCAACCGGTGCGCACGGACGGCCCTCGACCAGGTTGAGGTGCAGCGCCATGGCCAGCTTGCCGGATTCCACGTAGGGGCGCGCCATTTCAGCCGCCGCTTCGAAGGCGGGGCTGTTCGCGAAAATGCTGACCGACGACAGCGCGCCCTGGCCGCCGCAAACCTGCGACAGCTTGAGGATGTCAGCCGCCTGCTGCTCGGTGATGCCGTAGTCGTCCGCATGGAACGTGACGCTCATATTCGCCCCTCTTACCTTATCTACCTGCGGTTATGAAAACCCTAGGGTAGGCGCCGGGTTTTTCTACGCAGGTTATTCCCGCTTGTGCATGCAATGTTAGACTAGCAGCGCATTATGACAGGTTTCTAGGCGAAGGCAAACAACATGAAGCTCTCACGCGGCGCGCACGTACGTTTATCATCAAGCGCGTTCCATATCCTCCTGCTTGTCGCAGGTGCCGCCTTCCTGCTCACTGACGCGTTCCACGGCAACGTGTGGTTCGACGAAAGCTATTCGGTGGGAATCGCGAACCACAGCTTCGCCGACATCTGGTACTACAGCTCCGGCGACGTGCATCCCGTGCTGATTTACTGGGCGCTGCACGTGCTGAACCTGGTGTTCGGGCAGAACATCACCGTGTATCGCCTGTTCACCGTGGCGGGCGCCATCGCCATGGCGGTGCTGGGCTACACCCACGTGCGTCGCGACTCCGGTTGGGCGACCGGCGTGCTGTTCAGCTTCTTCGCCCTGTTCACGCCTTATATTTCGTTGATGGCCGTTGAGATTCGCATGTACTCATGGGCCACGTTCGCGGTGATGCTGTGCTTCATCTACGCCATGCGCATCATCGGCACGCAGCTGGCAACGCCGCCGGTGCAAATCGCAGAAGCTGCACGGGGGCTGAAGTGCTGGGCGGGCACGCCGCGGCGCTGGTGGATCACGTGCTTCGCTTCCAGCCTTGCCTGCGCGTACCTGCATTATTTCGGCGCCATGTCGGCGTTCATGATCAACGTCGTGCTGCTGTTCGCCCTTGGGGCGCGTGCCTGGCGGCATCGCAAGCACGGGCCTCATCCGCTGCCTGAGCAGGCCGTTCGCGCGGGTGCCCCGTTGCGCGTGCTGATCATCGGCTGCGTCGTGCAGGTGGCGCTGTACCTGCCGTGGATCATCACCGCCGTGACCAGCCAGATGGGCGTCGTGGGCGGCACGTATTGGGCGAAGATCGTGTTCCCGACCACCTATATCGAGCTGGCCACGTACGCGTTCCTGACGAGCCCCTTGTCGTTTGCGGCGCGCGGCAGCTACGGCGTGGTGCCGCAGGTGATCGTGCAGGGCATCGGCTATGCGGCCGTAGCGGTGCTGGCGTTCTTGATCGCGTGGGCGGCGCGTTGGGCCACATGGCGCATCGGGCTGCACCGCGCAGCGCGCAAGCAGCAGATCGCAGCGGCGAAGGCGCAGCGCGAAGGCCGGGCTGCGACGACTGCGGCAAAGCCCGGCGAGGGTGCGGCTCCGTGCTCGAACGCCGGCGCAGGTCCCGACACTGACGCGAACGGGCATTTCGCCCCCGCTTCGAGCGCCTGCCCCGTGAAGCACCTGCGTTTGAAGCGCTTTTACGCGTGGCTGGTTTCCGACCCTATTGCGCCGGTGGTTGCGGCGCTGGTGGTGTACTTCGGCGTGTTCGCCATTTCCTGGACGGCGTCGATGGTCATGAACTCCATGATCTTGTATTACCGCTACCTGTTCGTGGCCATTGGCCCGCTGCTGTTCGCCATTGCGGCAGTGCTGTCGCATGTTCGCACGAAACCGCTGGTGGCAGGCGTGGTTGCCGTCACGCTGGCAGCTTCCGTCATGAACCAGGCGCTGCTTGTGCGCGACGACTACGACCCGGCCAACAACGTTCCCGTACAGCAGTTCCGCGAGACGATCGACCGCGTTGCCGACCAGAACGGCGGCCAGTCGCCCCTGGTGGTTTCCACCGACATCGGCTACATGGGCGTCACGTCGGTCATGTGCCCCGACATCCCGCAAACCTATATGGACTGGCAAAAGGGCAACTGGGACCGCGCGTACATGGCGTACTCGCCCACGCTTGTGAGCAAGATGAGCTGGGAGATCATCTTCGACAACTTCCACGGCACGTTCATCTGCCTGGGCCAGGCGCAAAACGACAGCCTGCCGCGCGACATTTCCGACCTTAGCCAAAAAGACGGCTTCAACCTGGTGGAATACCACACCTACTATCGCCCCTACGAACGCACCTGGATGACCATCGCGGTGATGACCAAGTCGTAGAGGGGGTGCGCCGCAAAGTTTCAGGCATATCGACTGCATGTAGGTAAGTCCTTGTTTTCGCCGATTCTGGCGAAAACAAGGACTTAAAATGACCAACTTTGGACATAGTCAGAACATAACGCGAATTGTGCCTGCAATCAGGGGGCGTAGCATCATGGCAAAAAGCGAAAAGGCAAAAGTGCCTTCGGTATGGCGAAGTTGGGACGCTGCGGGCCTTAGGCGATAGCTGTCCCGCCATTTGTTATCATGGTGCGTTGGAATCGATGCAGGTCCTTGGCTGCGTCCGCGCTTTCTGCGCGGTTGCGCCAAGGCGCTTATATATGCAAGGAAGTTGGTATCTATGGCGTTTATGCTGGGCTGCGAGAAAGTGCGCGTGGATTTCCCCACGAAAACGGTGTTCGAAAACGTGTCGCTGGGCGTTGACGAGGGCGATCGCATCGGCATCGTGGGCCGCAACGGCGACGGCAAGTCCACGCTGCTGTCGGTGATGGCGGGCATGCTCGAGCCTGACGAGGGCCGCGTGCTGCGCAACGGCGCCGTGCGCGTGGGCGTGCTGGGGCAGTTCGACAAGCTGAACGACGACGACACCGTCGAACGCGCCGTGGTGGGCGACATCCCCGAGTACGAATGGGCCGGCGACGCGCGCATCCGCGACATCATCGCGGGCCTTGCCAGCGATATCCCTTGGGACGCGAAGGTGGGCACGCTTTCCGGCGGCCAGCGCCGCCGCGTCGACCTGGTGCGCCTGCTCATCGGCGACTGGGACATCTTGGCGCTTGACGAGCCCACCAACCACCTGGACGTTCGCGCCATCACCTGGCTGGCGAACCATCTGAAGAACCGCTGGCGTGCCGGCCAGGGCGCATTGCTGGTGGTCACGCACGACCGCTGGTTCTTGGACGAAGTGTGCACGCGCATGTGGGAGGTGCACGACCGCATGGTCGAGCCGTTCGAGGGCGGCTTCTCCGCGTACATCCTGCAGCGCGTCGAACGCGATCGCTTGGCGGCCCTGGCCGAGGAGAAGCGGCAGAACGCCCTGCGCCGCGAGCTTGCCTGGCTGGCGCGCGGCCCGAAGGCTCGCGGCACGAAGCCGAAGTTCCGCGTGGACGCCGCGCACGAGTTGATCGCCGACGTGCCGCCGCTGCGCAACGAGCTGGAGCTCAAGCGCATGGCCATGGCGCGCCTGGGCAAGCAGGTGGTGGAGCTGAAGAACGTCACCGTGCGCTTCGACGGCAAGCCCGCGCCCGTGCTCGACGGCGTTGATTGGATCATCGGGCCTGGGGACCGCTATGGCATCGTCGGCGCCAACGGCGTGGGCAAAACCACGCTTTTGAAGGTGATCCAGGGTGTGCAGGCGCCCACGTCGGGCTTTGTGAAGATCGGCAAAACGGTGAAGTTCGCGGTGCTGTCGCAGCATCTGGACAACCTCACCCGCTTCGGCGACGACCGCGTTCGGCAGGTGATCAGCAACTACACGCGCCGCATGATGCTCGATGGCAAGGAGATGACGCCCGCGCAGCTGCTGGAGAAGCTGGGCTTCTCGCGCGCCGACCTCAACGAGCCGGTGTGCGATCTGTCCGGCGGTCAAAAGCGCCGTCTGGCCCTTATGCTCATCTTGCTGGACGAGCCCAACGTGCTCATCCTGGACGAGCCGGGCAACGACATGGATACCGACATGCTGGCCGCCATCGAGGAGCTGCTGGACGCATGGCCGGGCACGCTGCTTTTGGTCACGCACGACCGTTTCCTGATGGAGCGCGTTACCGATCATCAGTTCGCCCTGGTAGATGGGCATATCCGCCACTTGCCGCGCGGCGTTGAGGAGTACCTGGAGATGTCGGCGCGCGCACCGAAGCCGGTTGCGCACGCGAAGGCGCCGCAGGGCGCAGCGGCAGGCGAGAGCGCGAAGGACGCTGCTGCCGGCGATGGCCCGCAGCTGTCCGGCGGCGAGATCCGTGAGCTGAAGAAGCGCATGCGCAGCTGCGAGAACAAGACGAACACGCTGCGCGGCAAGATCGAGCAGGCCCAAGCCGACATGGCCGCCGCCGACCCGTCCGATTTCGAGGCCCTTGGCAAGTTCCAGCAGCAGATCGACGACTTCCAAGCCCAAATCGACGAGCTCGACGAGCAATGGCTCGAAGCCGCGGAGGCGCTAGGGGAGTAGAGAACGCAAAAGCGCCTCGGACCGCAGATGCCCGAGGCGCTTTCGATATTCCACCGGAGGGGTCCGGATAGAATCATAAGGAGTAGATGGCCGATCCGGCCGTGTTGCCCAGCTTGACGGTTGCGAATACAGGCCTGTGCGAGGCAAGCACCCTTCCGTCCCTGCTCAGCGAGCAAGTTGGGCTAGGGAGACACGGTGAACGCACCTCCGTCCCCCTGTTCAGGGTTACGGGCGCAGACCCATGCCGCCTTCGAGCGTGATGGTTTCGCCGCTCATGAACTTGAAGTCGGGACCGCACAGCTGCACGACAGCGCGACCGATCTCGGTCTCGACGTTGCCGTAGTGACCCATCGGAGGCATGGGCACGTTGGCCTCGTAGGCCTCGGGGTACTGCTCCTTGAAGTTCTCGAGCGCAGCGGTCCAAGCTAGCGGGCAGACCACGTTGGCGTTGATGCCGTCGGGACCCCACTCGGTGGCGGCGACGCGCGTCAGGCCGCGGGTGCCTTCCTTAGCTGCGGCGTAAGCGCACTGGCCGTAGTTG
>JAUNWR010000075.1:0-7973 GCA_030540215.1 Coriobacteriia bacterium
GAGCAGCAGCGGACACGCCAAAGGTCTCCTCGATGTCCTTGACCAGCTCAGAAGCCTCGAGCAGGGACATTTCCTTCAGAGCCTCGATGATCTCTTCGCGAGAAACAGCCATGTTAGTTTCCTTTCAAAGGGGCTGGATCATCCTTATGTTCCAGCCGAAATTTCAAATGCATTACGCGGCACGTCTTATGCCGCAAGAAGCTTGCTTACGCAACCTTCTGATCGGCAACGGCCTTTGCGACCTGAGCCAGGCCACGTGGCACACCGTTGATAGCGGTTGCCAGACCCTGAGCCACACCATTGATGGCAGCGGCGATGTGAGCGTACAGCTCCTCGCGAGAGGGCAGGGAAGCGATGGCCTCCACCTCTGCGGCGCTGACTGCAGCACCCTCCATCAAGCCACCCTTGATCTGCAGGTTCTCGTTGGACTTGGCGAATTCCTTAACGGCCTTCGCGGCAGCAGCCACATCGGAACCGGCGAACACGAATGCGCTCGGGCCATGCAGCATGTCGTCCAGCGTAGGCAGCTCGGACTCGGACAGAGCGATGCGCATAACGGTGTTCTTGTACACCTTCATGCATGCACCGGACTCGCGGACTGCGTTGCGCAGAGCCTCGACCTCCTTGACGGTCAGACCGCAGGCGTCGACGACCCACACAGCACCCGCACCCTCCAGATCTTCCTTGATCGCGGACAGCATGGATTGGTTCTTTGCGTTCGGCATTGTTACACCTCCTTCTTCTCAAACTCGGGTTCCGCCCCATGCGGGTGGAGTCGCGCTTGAGAAAAAGAACGACCCCTGCCGTCCTAAGACACAGGGGTCGTTGAAGTGCGATACTTAACAACCACCTCGGCGGGCCGCAATTGCTTGCGATTGAACCTTTCGGTGCCTGCTGTCTCGGGCAGCGGAACTACTGTTGTTGCTCCGTCTTCTGCTGGTTGGCCGTTTCCGCGGTTTGTTCAACCGTCTTCGCGGCCTGCTCAGAAGATGACTTATCTATAGTATCAGATTTATTCTGCGTGTCAACAAGTTCTTGGACGGAATTTGTGGTATCGCCGGCGATGTACTTGAAGGTGATGGTATCGCCCTCCCTATAGCCCACGATGCCGAGCTGCGCAGGCAAAGCGAAGTCGTAGATACCCTTAACGCCTTCCAGCGTCACATAGAAGTGGGAGTTACCGTCCAGGACCGCCTGCGTCATGCTGCGGATCGCGCCCGTCTGCTCCTGCGTGTTGGCCTCCGCGGCATCGCCGGAAAGCGTTCCGCTGGTTGCAAGCATCGCCTGATAGGACTTCTGCGTCTCCGCAACCGTGTCGCCCGTTGCCACGTTCTGGTAATGCTGGATGTCCACCATCGCGAACTTCTTCACGGTGCCCGCGTTATCCTTCAGCGCCATGAAGTACGTCGGCTGCTCGGACACGTTGATCAGGATGGGGAACGTGGCGGAGTAGCGCAGGTTCTGCACCGCGCCCTCTGCCGACTGCATGGCCGATTCCTCGGTAGCGCCCGCCACCGGGTAGTAATGGGATTCCGCCGTGCGCTGGTTCACCAGCACGAAGCCAACGATGGAGTTGTCCGCCGTGGCAGACGTCACGCCCGTGTACACCCACACGTCATCGTCCTTGGCAATGTAGTTGTAGCCCACGTTGCCATCGGTGCCCGGCGTGGTCTGCACCACGTTCTTCTGGCCCAGCCAGCTGTTCAGCCAGCCGTCCTGGTACTTGCCCGACCAGTTGTACTGCTGGATGAGCAGCTCGGCCGGATAGGCGCGGTCGACCCACTGGGGCACATCGCCGATGGCAAGGTCCGTGCACTCGCCCGTGGTGGCGTTCACCATGACCACACGCTCGATGGTGGTGCCGCCGAACAGGCCGATGGTACGCGTCTGCACCGGGCAGATCCACCAGGGCTGGCCGTCCTCGTCAATCTCGAACGACTTCTCATCGAACATATAGAAGGGGTACTTCAACTGCACGTAACGGTCGATATTGCGGGCCAAAGGCTCGGAACGCGAATAGAAGATGGCGCGGTCGCCCAGCTTCACGATCTGCGCATCCTGCGTGGTCATATCCACCAGCGCGTACGCCGGGATGCCCTCGGCTCGGTTCGTCAGCCACTTGAACAGGTCGGCATAGCCCAGCGGGCTCACGCGCACGGGCGTGCCCTGGTAGTTGATCTGGCTATACGTATTGGCGATCTCGAACTGGCTAACGTACTCGGGGATGTTGCCCATGGCGCGATTGCCCAGCAGCGCCGCGGAATCACGGTCGATGATGGGAATCTCGGAGTAGTCGACCTGCTGGATGTCCTGCGCGAAGTCAGCATCCTGCGTATCCAGCACGCTAGCGTACTTGGCAGCGTTGCCGGGAAACACCGACAGCGATGCCACGGCACCCAGCACGCCGACTAGCGTGATGGCCACGGGAATCCACGACGCCACCTTGAACGCCTTCGCCTTCGTGCGGTTGGGGTCGACCTTGCTGTTGCCCGTTTCGTACGTGCGCGATTTCACGTCCCACAGCAGGAACAGCGGCAGCAGGATGAGCACGACCACGAACATCCACGTGTCCACGCTGTGGATGTTGATCGGCGGATGGAACCACCAGTAGGCCGCCGCCACGATGAGCAGCACCAGCACCGCAGCGATGATGAGCGCCTTCTTGCCCATCTGGCCCATCTTGTCGCCGAACGAGAACTCGGGGATGCCCCCGCCGTTGCCGCCCTTGTGACCGCGACCGCCGCTGAACGCGGTGAACGGGTTTTCGGAACCTTGGCCGCCAGCGCCGTTGCCCGACGAGCTGCTGGCACCCCCCTCGCCGGAGGCGCCAGCGGGCCCTCCGAAGCCTGCGCCCATGTCGAAGCCCGATTGCTTCAGGGCATCGATGAGCGACTCAAAACCGGATGTCTGTTTCACGGCATCCCTTTCTCCATTGATGGATGAACAATGTTCCACATTGTAGCGGAACGCGTCCAGCTTCCCTTGAAACCGAACGCGTTCCGTTACCTTTTATATTCGTTGCGATGACGGCCGGTCAACGCCGTGCCCTTCCGGGAAGCGCGGCACTCCCCTTGGCGAAGCGCCGCGTTCGGCTGCCGCCCCTATTTTGCCAGCTGGCGAAGGACGTACTGCAGAATGCCGCCATGCTCGAAGTACTTGCCCTCGGTAGGCGTGTCCACGCGAACCGTCGCCTTAAAGGCGACCTCGGACCCGTCGGCCTTCTTCGCCGTCACGTCCACCACGCGCGGCTCGGGCAGGCCCTTCGAGAAGTCCACGGCGCCGACCGTGTACTGCTCGGATCCGTCCAGACCCAGGCTTTCGGCGCTTTCGCCCTCTTCGAACTGCAGCGGCATCACGCCCATGCCGATGAGGTTCGAGCGATGGATGCGCTCGAAGCTTTCCGCGAACGCCGCGCGGATGCCCAGCAGCATGGGGCCCTTCGCCGCCCAGTCGCGCGAGCTGCCGCTACCGTACATCTTGCCGGCCACCACGACCAGCGGCACATCGGCCTGCTCATAGTCCATAGCCGCATCGAACAGCGGGGTGATCTCGCCCTTCAGGAAGTCGCGCGTCCAGCCGCCCTTCTTGCCCTCCGCCAGTTTATTGGACAGCTTCACGTTGGCGAACGTGCCGCGCATCATGACCTCATGGTTGCCGCGACGGGCACCATAGGTGTTGAAGTCCGCCGGAACAACGCCGCGCTCCTCCAGATACTTCGCCGCCGGGGAATCCAGCGCGATGCTGCCCGCGGGCGAGATGTGGTCGGTGGTGATGAAGTCACCCAGGAGGGCCAACGCGCGCGCATCCTTGATGGGCTCGGCCGGCGCAGGCTGTGCGCCCATGCCGTCGAAGTACGGCGCGCGGCGCACGTACGTGGAGGCTTCGTCCCACGCGAACGTGTCGGACGGCTCGCTGCCAAGCTGCTGCCAGGCGGCGTCGCCATCATACAGGCCGCGCGAGCCCTCCTCGTAAAGCTCCTTCGTGGCGAAACGCTCCAGCAGATCGGCAACCTCGGCATCGGTCGGCCAGATGTCGGCCAACTTCACCGGCGTGCCGTCGGTGCGCTCGCCGAGCACGGCGTTGGGCAGATCCACGTCCATAGTGCCCGCCAGCGAGTAGGCGATCACCGTTGCCGGAGCGCCCAGGTAGTTCTGCGACACGTCGGGAGAAATGCGGCCCTCGAAGTTGCGGTTACCCGAAAGCACGCTGGCAAGCTCCAGATCGTCGGCGATATCGTGCAGCGCCGGCATAATGGGGCCGGAGTTGCCGATGCAGCTCATGCAGCCAAAGCCGCACGTGTAAAAGCCCAGGTCGCGCAACCCATCCATCAGGCCGGCACGCTCAAGCAGCAGCTCGGTGGCGTGGCTACCCGGAGCCAGGATGCACTTCACCCACGGCTTGGGCTTCAGCCCCGCTTCGGCGGCCTTCTTAGCCACCAAACCGGCCGTCAGCATCATGGACGGGTCGGTGGCGGTGGTGCAGCTGGTCACCGCGGCGATGGCAAGCGCGCCGTGACCCAGCTCGTATGCCTGGCCGTTCACGTCGACCGTTTCCTTCTTGCCCAGGTCAAGGCCGCGATCGGCGCAAATCTCATGGAAGCGCTCCTGCGCCTGCTCAAGGAAGATGCGATCATGCGGGCGCGACGGGCCGGCGATGCTGCGCTTCACGCTGCTCAGGTCCAGCTCGACCACGTCGGCGTACACGCGCTCGGGCGCCTGCGGGTCGTTCCAGAAGCCCTGCGCCTTCGCATACTGCTCGACCAGCGCCACCTGCTGCTCGCTGCGACCGGTCAGGCACAGGTACGCCAGCGTCTGGTTGTCAACGGGGAACAGCGTGCAGGTGCTGCCGTATTCCGGCGTCATGTTGGAGATGCACGTGCGCTGCGTGGCGTTCAGGCTGTCCAGGCCAGGGCCGAAGCACTCGACGAAGCAGCCGACAACGCCCTTCTCGCGCAGCATCTTCGCGAACGTCAGCGCCACGTCCATGGCCGCAACGCCCTCGGACAGCTTGCCGGTCAGGCGCACGCCCACGACCTTGGGAACCAGCGTGGTGATCGGCTGGCCCAGCGCCGCCGCCTCGGCCTCGATGCCGCCGACGCCCCAACCCAGCACGCCGATGCCGTTGGCGGTAGGCGTGTGGCTGTCCGTGCCCACCAGGGTGTCGAAGTACACCGTGGGGTTCTCGCCCTCCGGCGTTTCCACACCGGCGGCCGTGGAGGTCATGGCAACCTGCGCGAACTGCTCGATGTTCAGCTGATGGCAGATGCCCGCTCCCGGAGGGACGATGCGCACGTTCTGGAACGACTTCTGCGCCCACTTCAGGAAGTTATAGCGCTCGCCGTTGCGCTGGAACTCCAGCTCCATGTTCTTCTCCATGGCGCAGGAGCAGCCCGCCACATCAGCGATGACCGAGTGGTCGATGACCAGGTCGCAGGGAATCTGCGGGTTGATCTTCGCCGGGTCGCCGCCCAGGTTCGCGCAAGCTTCGCGCATCACAGCGAAGTCCACGAACACCGGCACGCCCGTGAAGTCCTGGAACAGCACGCGCGCGGGGCTGAACTCGACCTCGCTGCCCACCTCGCCTGCGCAACCAGCCTCGACCACGCGTTTCGCCAAGTCAGCAGCCGCCTCCGGGCTCTCGGCGTTGCGCAGCACGTTTTCGAGCAGCACCTTCAGCGCATACGGAAGCTTCTCGGAGCCCTCGATCTGCTCAACCGGATAATAGGTGTAAGCCGCATCGCCCACGGAAAGGGTAGCGGCGAACTTCTCGTTCTTCATATCGTCCCCTCTTGGTGCGTGTCGCACCCTGATATCGATCTTGCTGAACACGATTCAGCCGACAGTCGCGCTCGTCGGCAACCGATAGTCACACACGTCGGCAGGAGCAAATCCGACAATCAACGTCGGCCGGCTGCCGTGCACGCAGGATGAAACCTACCTGCAACCAACTTAAACCGGCAGCAGCACCTCCCAGCTCAAGCCCGCTACGGGAGTGAGCACGGGCCGGCACCCCGCTTCCCGCAGCTTGCCGGCCAGCGCCCGCCGTACGATTACGCCTGAGCCTTGATGGCGGCGATGAGCGCCTCGGTGAACTCGGTGCAGCTAGCCGCGGGGGCGCTGCTGCCCGTGGCCTTGCGGATATCGCCCGTCAACACGGAGCCGTCAGCGTACACGGCGCGGACGCCGCGGCGGATGCGCTCGGCGATTTCCAGCTCCCCAAGATGATCGAGCATCATGGCCGCGGACATGATCTCCGCGGTGGGGTTGGCCTTGTTCTGGCCCGCGATGTCGGGAGCGGAGCCGTGCACAGCCTCGAAGACGGCGTATTCCTTGCCGATGTTCGCGCCCGGGGCGATGCCCAGGCCGCCGACCAGGCCCGCAGCCAGGTCGCTGGCAATGTCGCCGTACAGGTTGGGGAACACCACCACGTCGAACTGCGCCGGGTCGATGACCATGTTCATGCAGAAGGCGTCGATGATGCGGTCATCGAATTCCACGCGGCCCTCGTATTCCTTAGCCACCTCGCGCGCCGTGCGCAGGAACAGGCCGTCGGAGTACTTCATGATGTTGGCCTTATGAGCCGCAGTGACCTTTTTGCGGCCATGCTTCAGAGCGTACTCGAAGGCATAGCGAACGATGTTCTGGGTAGCCGTGATGGAGATGGGCTTGATGGAGATGCCGGAATCGGGACGGATAACGCCCGCACCCTCGTCCTCGCAGAACTTGATGAGCTTCGAAGCTGCCTCGGAGCCCTCTTCGAATTCCACGCCTGCGTACAGATCCTCGGAGTTCTCACGAACGATGACCAGGTCGACGTCGTCATAACGACCACCGGCACCAGGCATGGACAGCACCGGACGCAGGCACACATACAAATCGAGCGTCTTGCGAAGCGCAACGTTGACGCTGCGGAAACCGGTTCCAACGGGAGTGGTGCACGGGCCCTTGATGGCTACCTTGTTGCGCTTCACCGCCTCGATGGTCTCATCAGGCAGCGGAGTGCCCGTTTTCTCGGCGCATGCCGCACCGGCCTCAGCGACTTCCCAAACGATGTCCGCACCTGCAGCTTCTACGACCTGCTGCATTGCAGCAGACGTTTCCAAGCCGATGCCGTCGCCCGGAATCAAGGTTACAGTATGCTGTGCCATTGCCACTCCTTCTGTCCTGCGCCGCAGCGCATACGGGTTGAAAGAAACAGGCTGCACCGCAACGCGGCACAGCCCGAGGTTCCAAGCTTATTGTCCTTGAACGTTGTCAATGATGGTTTGCGCCTTGCGCTTCAAGGCACCCCTGCCATTATGCGCATCAAACGACATACGTTCAACAAGTGCTTCCTTAACGTGCTCCGAAAGCTTGCCAGTGGCGAACTCCGCAACAGCATTCAGCATGTCGTTGAACTCGACATCGCCGTGATAGCACTGGATGGCTTCGTCAATGAGCGGCCAGACGTTTTCGCTACGCTTTTCGGTGGTGGCACCATATGCGCAGAAGAAGCGCATGGCAGCCAGGCGAACAAAACCGTTCTCCTCATCGAACAGCGCGTTCTCAGCACCGGCAAGCGCCTTGTCGGTGCAGCGCGACTCAACGGGGACGAGCGCGGTAAGCGCATCCAAGCTTTCCCAACGAGTTTGAGCCTCGGGACGATTCAGGGCATCGACCAAATCGGATGCATAGGGAACGAGCAACTCGGGGCTAACCTTAGCAATGTACGCAAGCGATCCCGCAGCATTCTGTCGATTACGACGCGAAGAGTCGCCCAATTGCGCGACCAATCGCTTGAATTTGTCCTCGTTCGTGAGCGCTTCACGCGCCACGAACTCGATGACATCCATGCTTCCAGCCATGTGGTAATCCTCCATACCGCCTAGTATTTTCCAAGGTCATTATACCTTTTTGCAATTAGCAGCCCCGCATTCAGCGCAGAATTAACACGGCGGTAAACTGGGTTTTAAGGGCTTTTGCGACGAATAGCTC
>JAUNWR010000076.1:0-7943 GCA_030540215.1 Coriobacteriia bacterium
TTACCAGGCGAAGCTTTCTGGCCGGCAGCGCCGGGGTCGCAGCAGTAGCGGCCGGCACGGGCTTCATGAGCTTCGGCGCCTGGGAGCAGGCTGACGCGAGCGGGACGAAGGATGTGGAATCCCACACCGCTTACTCGCTGTGCAACTCCTGCTCTTCCAAGTGCGGGTTCAAGGGGTACGTGGTCGACGGCAAGCTCACCAAGATGATCGGCGAGCCCGGCCATCCCCACTGCGAGGGCACGCTGTGCGGCCGCGCATACGGCTACGCGTCCATCGCCTACTCCGAGGACCGCTTGACCGACCCCTTGAAGAAGAACGCCAAGGGCGAGTTCGAGAAGATCAGCTGGGACCAGGCCTACTCCGAGATCGCCGAGAAGGTCAAGTCCATCATCGGCTCCGACGGCCCCGAGGCCCTGGCCATGGTCCAGGACCCGCGCCCGTCCGGCTCCTACTACACCAAGCGCTTCATGCAGGCGCTCGGCAGCGCCAACGTCTACACGCACGGCGCCGCCTGCAACATGTCCAAGAACGCCGGCTTCACGCAGGTCATCGGCGCGGGCGACTACCTGGCCGACGTGGAGAACACCAAGGCCTGCATGTTCATCGGCCGCAGCTACGCCGACGCCATCCGCCCGAGCCAGCTGCACGCCCTTGAGAAGGCGCACGAGAACGGCGCGTACATCGTGCTGGTCGACCCGCGCCTGAACAACTCCATCGCCTTCGCCGACGAGTGGCTGCCCATCAACCCGGGCACCGACCTGGCGCTGGTGCTGGCCATGAGCCACGTGCTCGTCGACCGCGGCCTGTACGACAAGAAGTTCGTGGCCGAGCAGGCCACCGGCTTCGACGAGTGGGCCGCCACCCTGGGCCAGTACACGCCCGAGTGGGCCGCCGGCATCACCGGCCTGAAGGCCGCCGACATCGAGCGCGTCGCGGTTAAGTTCGCCGAGTGCGCGCCTGCCGCCTGCATCGAGCCCAGCTGGCGCGGCGCCTACGGCTGCAGCTACGCCAACTCCGGCGAGACCGCCCGCGCCGTGGCCTGCTTCAACGGCCTTCTGGGCTGCTGGAACCAGAAGGGCGGCGCCCTGTTCGGCGCGTCGGTCAAGGCCGGCGACGTGGACAAGGACAAGTTCCCGTCCGTGCCCAAGGTCGAGGCGAAGATCGCGGGCCAGTCCGAGTACCCGCTGTCCCTGTCCGGCATGGGCGTCAACGTCCACGCCGCGCAGCTTGCCCGCGAAGGCAAGATGAAGGGCATGTTCTTCTACAACTCCAACATGGTGGCGGGCTATTCCAGCCCGGCCTACCTTGAGGAGTGCCTGGCCAACCTGGAGCTGTCGGTGTGCATCGACGTCCAGATGACCGAGACGTGCCACGCGTGCGACTACGTCCTGCCCGACACCAGCTACCTCGAGCGCCTCGAGCTCCCCGAGTTCTACGGCGGCAAGGTCCCGGCCGTGGCCATCCGCGACCAGGTCATCGAGAAGGTGCACCCCAACACCCGCCCCGTCGACCAGATCTTCTCCGAGCTGGCAGAGGCGTGCGGCGTGGGCCAGTACTTCGGCTTCACCGTCGAGGAGCTCGCCGACGCGCAGCTTGCGACCGTGGGCCTGTCGCTCGACGGCCTGCGCGCCTGCGGCGTGAGCTCCTTCCCCGAGAAGGCGTTCAAGTACGGCCCGTACCCGAAGTGGAAGACGCCCTCCGGCAAGTTCCAGTTCGCCTCCGACGCGTGCGAGAAGGCGGGCCTGCCCCGCACCCCGCAGTGGCTCGAGCCCGCGGTGGCCGTGCCCGAGGACGGCAGGTCCTTCCGCCTGATCGGCGGCAAGCAGGCGATCCACACCCACACGCAGACCGCCAACTGCGAGCCGCTCATGGCCATCACGAAGCAGTACGGCCTCGAGCGCGTGTGGATGAACGCCCAGCGCGCCGAGGAGCTCGGCATCTCCGACGGCGACACCGTCGAGGTCTCCAACGAGCAGCACGCGGGCAAGGTCCAGGTGAAGGTCACCCAGCGCATCAACCCCGACGCGCTGTACATGCCCAGCCACTACGGCTGCTCCTCGAAGGAGGAGAAGACGGCGTACGGCGTCGGCCTGCGCCAGATGGACTACGTGCCCTTCCGCATCGAGCCCGGCTACGGCGGAATCTGCTCCCAGGAGGCCGTCGTCACCGTCAAGAAAGTAGGTGCATAGCATATGGCACGCTATGGAATGCTTATCAACACCAAGAAGTGCATCGGCTGCTACGCCTGCCGCACCGCGTGCCAGCGCCAGAACGGCTTGGACCCGACCGACTCGTTCATCCGCTTCGAGGAGCGCGAGGTCGGCGAGTACCCGAGCGTGAGCGTCGAGCACGTGCCGCTGCAGTGCATGCACTGCGAGGACGCGCCGTGCGCCAGCGTCTGCCCGACCGGCGCCGCCCACATCGGCCCCGACGGCATCGTCGAGGTCGACCAGGGCCGCTGCATCGGCTGCCTGTACTGCATGGCCGCCTGCCCCTACCAGGTGCGCAACCGCAACGAGAAGACCGGCGCCGTCGACAAGTGCCGCTTCTGCAACGTGTCCAACTACACGAGCGGCACCGAGATGTGCAGCTGCGTGACGGCCTGCCCGACCGGCGCGCGCATCTTCGGCGACCTGGACGACCCGGACTGCGAGCTGGTGAAGGAGATCGCCGCCACGCACGCGGCCCCCATCGCCGGCGACCTTACCAAGTCCAAAGTCTATTACGTGAGGTGATGCTGAGATGGAGTACACACCTATTTGGAGCGGCATCATCGCCTGCTATCTGTTCCTAGGCGGCCTGGGCGGCGGCGCGTTCGCCACCTCGGCCTTCCTGGCCTGGCGCCATCCCGAGGCGGTCACCATGCGCAAGCTCGGCCACTGGATCGCGCCGATCGTCGTCATCGTCGGCCTCGTGCTGCTGATGTTCGACGCCAAGGCGGGCCTGCACAACCCGCTGCGCTTCGCGCTGCTGCTGACCAACTTCGGGTCCGTGATGACCTGGGGCGTCGTCATCCTGGCGGCGTTCGTGATCGTCGCGCTGGCCGCGCTGGTCCTCGACCTGACGAAGCGCCGCGTGCCCATGGCCCTCGAGATCGTCGGCGCCGTGCTCGGCATCTGCGTGGCCATCTACACCGGCTGCCTGCTGGGCGTGTGCAAGACGTTCCCGCTGTGGAACAACGCGCTGCTGCCCATCCTGTTCCTGGTGTCGGCGGTGTCCACGGGCATGGCGGCCGTGCTGCTGGCCGGCGTGTTCAAGTGCCCCGAGGAGTTCAACCGCGTGGGCGTGCTCAAGAAGTTCCACTTCTGCTTCCCGTGCATCGAGATGCTGCTGGTGGCGGCGCTGCTGTTCATCACGGCGACCAACTCCACCGCGGGCCTGGCCTCCGTGCAGGCGCTGGTGTGCGGCAGGTACGCCGTGGTCTTCTGGGTGCTGTTCGTCGCCGTGGGCCTCGTGATCCCGACGGCGCTGGAGACCAAGATGCTGTTCTTCAGCCCCAAGGAGTTCGAGGAGTCCCGCAAGGCCCACATGATCAGCGCCGGCTCCGACATCGGCGTGCTGGTCGGCGGCTTCGTGCTGCGCCTGCTGGTGCTGCTGGCCGCGCTGCCGGTGACCATGACGGTCGCCTGGACGCTCTAGCCTAGCCGCCCGCGGGGCCGGCCCCCGGCCCCGCGGGGGCCGCGAGCGCCCGGACGCCCCCTTCCCGTCCGGGCGCCGTCCCCGCAAGGGGCTCGGGGCCCCGAGCGGGCCCCTTCCCTTGGAGCGGCGGCCCCCCGAGCCGCCGCCCTCCCTTCCCCAGGCCGCCGCCCGTATCCCCGGGCGGCGGCCCTTCTGCGTTTAAGGGCGATTTGCGCGCTGACGGGCCTGTTGACAGCCACGCGCGATTCGCGCACCATAGGCTTGCCTGGAGAAGCCCGCACGCAATGCGCGTACGGAGACGATCCGGGCTTTTTTTTCTTTCTTGCGCTACATGTCTTGCGCAACATGCCAAGCGTTCTTAACATGCGCACCCATCGGATTCCTCGCTTAGTTGGTGGAAAACGATGCGTTTACCTGCGACAATCCCAATCAGGAGGTGTCGCATGATCAGTTCGAATATTCAGATGCTTCGCCGGGCGAAAGGGTTGACGCAAGAGGCTTTGGCGCATCGCGTGGGCGTGTCGCGGCAGACGGTGGCGAAATGGGAGGCGGGCGAAAGCGTGCCCGACCTGGCAAACGGTAGCGCGCTTGCCGAGGCGCTCGGCGTCACGCTCGATGTCCTGGCGAACTACAAGCCGACCGAGCTCGGGGAAACCCCGCCGCCGCGCGGCAAGCACATCTTCGGCTCGGTGCGCGTCGGCGAGCGCGGGCAGATGGTCATTCCGAAACGCGCCCGCGAGGTGTTCGGCATCGAGCCGGGCGATGAGCTGCTGTTGCTGGGCGACGAGGAACGCGGCCTGGCCTTGGTGAAGTCCAGCGCGTTTTTGGCAAGCATTGAGCACTTCAAGCGCGAAATGAGGGCAGCCGATTCCGAAAGGGGCGAATGACGTGGAGTATCGATTCGAGCAGGTAAGCGTGGAACCGTTCACCACGCCGAAATCGTCGGAGCTCAACGGGCATCGCGAGATCATCGCACGATACGCGGAGCAAGGCTTCGAATATGCAGGGTGGATTCCCGTCCACCAAGGTCCCAGCGGGAAGATCCTCAAGCTCGACTTAGTGTTCGTGCAGAAGTAGATTTCAGCAAAACCCCACCTGCGTAGTCGGAAATGTCAAGAGTCTGTGACGATGGGCGCAGCTTGGGTTGACGTTTGCCGGGGGAGTGCGAATATAGGCCCATCGAACGCAATGGGCGTTCGGGGGAGCGCGCAAGTGCTTCGCAAACCGCGTCGTTTCGGCGCACTAAGCAGGGTTTTGCGGTTTCGCCGCGGCCCGCAAACGTTAGGAAACATGATGACCTGCACCAATCTGGATATCCGAATTATCAGCTCCATTATCTAGGGTCCGGGTTGCATTTCAGCTGCCCGAACCCTAAACGGGCAGCTGATGGTTCTTCAAGCCGGAGGCTGTTTGAGAAAAACGGCCTCCGGCTTTTTTGCGCCGTGTTTTGCGGCGCCGGCATTTCGCCTGATGTGTTTCGCCTTCCGTCTTATGGCTTTCCCACCCGGTCTTTTGCCAAAGCCTTCCGTTTTTCCCAAGCAACGTTCGCTTGCAGGGCCGGTCATCGACCACACGTGCCGCTTCGCCAACCGGCAACGCGGCAGGAAAGGAAAGGCAAGGCAAATGAACGATCGGCAACAGCGAAATCCCCTGTTCGGCAGGGGGAAGACTCAGGGGGCGAACGAGCAGATGCGCGGCGCAAAACCCCTCGCAAGCATGCCGCAGCTCGGCATGAAGCCGGCCCTGGCCGGCGCCTCGGCAGCACCCGCACCCGCATCCGCGGAAATCTCATCCGTCAAGCTGGCTGTCGGTCAGACCCCTGCAACCGCTACCGTCGGCGTTGCGTCCCCGGCAGCTGCAGTTGCCGCAAAGCCGCAGGTCAAATGCGACTCCACCCTTGAGGTCATGGTCGCATCCATGATTGGCACGGCTATCGAGTTCTACGACAACTACTGTTACTCCATCGCGGCGGCTAGCTACTTCGGTCTCATCTTCTTCACGGACGTCGCCAAGTCCGACCCGGTGCTCGCCACGCTGCTGGCGTTCGTCACGTTCGCGGTGAGCTTCCTGGCGCGTCCGTTCGGCAGCCTGTTGTTCGGCCACTTCGGCGACCGCCTCGGCCGGAAGAAAACCCTGGTCGCAGCCCTGATGCTCATGGGCACCGCAACGTTTTGCGTCGGCCTGCTGCCGGGGTACGACGTGCTCGGCCCCGCGGCCGTGGTGCTGCTGTGCGTCTGCCGCGCCTGCCAGGGCCTGGGTCTTGCCGGCGAGTGGTCCGGCGCCGCGCTGGTGGCCACCGAGAACGCCCCGGCCGATAAGCGCGCTCTGTTCGGCAGCTTCCCGAACCTCGGCGCGCCCATTGGATTCTTCTGCGCGTACGGCGTGAATCTGCTGCTCGACACCCTGCTGCCCGCCGACGCGATGGTCGCTTGGGGCTGGCGCGTCCCGTTCCTGCTGTCGTGCCTGCTTGTGATCGTCGGCCTGGTCGTGCGCATGCGCATGAGCGAGACCCCCGTCTTCCAAAAGGCCGCCGCCGAGAACCGCACGACGAAGACCCCGCTGCGCGACCTGGTCCATCATTGGCGCCGCCTGGTGCTCGGCACCTGCACGATGAGCATCACCTACACGCTGTTCTACGTGCTTGGCACCTGGTCGCTGTCCTACGGCGTGTCCACGCTGGGCTTCACGCAGCAGCAGTACCTGGGCATGCAGATGATCTCGGTCTTCTTCTTCGCCGGGTTCATCCTGGTGGGCTGCCTGACCGCCGACAAGCGCGGCCGCAAGCCCGTCCTGGTGGTCGGCAACGTGTGCACTGTGCTGTTCGCCTTGGTGGCGCCTATGCTGCTGGCCGCCCATAGCGTGCTGTCCGTGATGGTGTTCCTGTGCGTCGGCTTCGCCTGCATGGGCACGATCTTCGGCCCCTGTGGCAGCTATCTGCCCGAGCTGTTCCCCGCTAAGGTGCGCTATTCCGGAGCCGGCCTGAGTTACAACCTGGCGGCCATCACCGGCGGCGCGTTCGCTCCGACCATCGCATCGGCCCTGGTCATGAACTTCGGCATTCAGTCGCTCGGCTGGTATCTGGGCGGCATGGCCCTGATCGCCCTGGTGGCGCTGGCCTTCTTCCGCGAAAGCAAGGACGTCGACTTCGAGCAGTAAGGGAACGAAGCGCCACGCGGCAAAACCCGCGAGTTTGCGGAAGCGCAAAACCCACGGAAACGCGGAAACGTGCGAATTGCGAATCCGCAAAACCCCACAAACGGCGAACGCCCCTGCAAGTCTCTTTGGCTCGCAGGGGCGTTGCCCTACTCCTGCACCTTCAGCGCCAGGGCTAGGGGCACGCGCTTGATGCGGCGGATGTGCAGCAGCGCCACCGCCAGGTACGTGGCGAACCCGATGGCGATGACCTGCGCGATCGCCATCATGGGCACGTAAATCTCGATGTTGCCGTTGTAGGCCAGCAGCATGGCGCGGAAAAGCAGCGTCAGTCCGCCGATGATCAGCGGTTGGCACACCACCAGCGACACGACCACCGTCAGCGTGATGGAGCGAACATACAGGCGGCTGATTTCGGAATCGCGGTAGCCGAACACCTTCATGTAGCTGATCGCGCGTGCCGACCGGTCGATCACCGCTTTCGTCAGCAGGTACATGAACACCAGGAAGATGAACACGGAAAGCCCCACCAGCATGCCGATCATGTCGTCCATCATGCCGACGAACTGCTCGCCGATGGCATCCATGCTCTCGGGTGTCAGGTCGCTGGCAAGGTAATGAGCGTCCAGGTCAAGCGCCTGATCGGAGGCGTAGCCGTTGAAGTACCCGGCGTCGTTTTCGAAGAAGCGGTTGAAGTCGTCAAGGCTCATGTACACGGCCATGTCGGACTTCGTGCCCCAGGTGCAGCCGTCGCCCTTGTAGGTCACCTCGCGCGTTTCGTCCTCGTACTTGTCGTACAAACTGACGGTTTGCCCGTCGGCGAAACCGAACTTATCGATCAGCCCGTTGCCGAACACCACGCGCCCGTCGCCCACGGCAAGGTCGTCCCAATAACGCGAATCCTCGGGCACGCCGTACACGGTGATCGACTCCGTGCCCGACCCCTCGCCGCGATCGTATTCCAGCGAATACACGGCATACTTCTCGGCCTGCGCGTTGTCGATCTCCAGCGGCGCCTTCAACGTGTACATGTGCTCGGCCACCACGTTGTTGTGCAGGTTTTCAGCGTAATGTGTCATGGTCGGCAGAATGGCCAGCGAAAACAGCAGCAGCATACTGGCGAACCCGATTCCCACGAACAGCGTGGCGAA
>JAUNWR010000077.1:0-7858 GCA_030540215.1 Coriobacteriia bacterium
CTCGGCCTCGGGGATGCCCAGGCGGTCGAAGGTGTTCTTCACGTCGTCGGGCAGGCTGTCCCAGTCCGACTTCTGGTCGGTGTTGGGCTTGACGTAGGTGACGATGTTGTCCATGTCAAGGCCGGCGATGGAGGGGCCCCAGTCCGACGTGGGCATGCTCTGGTAGATTTCCAGCGACTTCAGGCGGTGCTGGAGCATCCACTCCGGCTCGTCCTTCTTCTCCGAGATCTCGCGGACGATCTCGGGCGTCAGGCCCGCCTCGAGCTTCTCGGTGCTGTCGCCGTATGAAAAGTCGTAGAGGCTGCGGTCGATGTCCGCTACCTCGGTGCGTTGCTTAGCCATGGCTGCCCCTTATTCGGCGGCTGCGGCCGCGGCCTGCTCGAACTGCTCGAAGCCGTTCTCGTCGATGTCGGCGATCATGGACGCGTCGCCCTCGGCCGTCATGCGGCCCTTGACCAGGACGTGCACGCGGTTGACGTCCACATGCTCCAGGATGCGGGTGTTGTGCGTGATGATGACGAGCGTGCCGTTGCAGCGCTTGCGATAGACCTCCATGCCGCGCGAGACGACGGACAGCGCGTCCACGTCCAGGCCGGAGTCGGTCTCGTCCAGGAAGGCCAGTTTCGGCTCGAGCAGCAGCAGCTGCAGCATCTCGAGCTTCTTCTTCTCGCCGCCGGAGAAGCCCACGCCCAGCTCGCGGTCCAGGTAGGCCGGGTCCATGTTCAGCTCCTCGGCCAGCTCCTTGACGTGCTTGCGGAACTGCTTGCCCTTCATGTCGCCCACCCCCGGGCGGCCTGCGGAGATTGCGCGCAGGAAGCTGCTGACGGGCACGCCGGGAATCTCCACCGGCGCCTGGAAGCTCAGGAAAAGACCCGCGTGCGAGCGTTTATCGGTGGACAGATCTGTGATATCCTGTCCGTTGAACGTGATTTTTCCGCCGGTCACCGTGTACTCGGGATCGCCCATAACCACGTGGCCCAGCGTCGATTTGCCGGCGCCGTTCGGGCCCATCAGCACGTGGGTCTCTCCAGCGCCCACGGTCAGGTCGACGTCGTGAAGAATGACCTTCTCATCCACGGCGGCCGAAAGGCCTGCCACGTTGAGGAGGATGTTCTCGTCTGCCATCTTCTTCCCCTTCTCATTTCTTATAAATAAGGCTTTGCTTATTCATATACGTTTGATAGGATTAAGATATCGTGACACGCGGATTTGTCAAGCGAAATGCTTGCCGCAAGGGATCAATCCGCGGAATGAGCGCGAACGCGCATGCTTTACGTCTAGTGTAACCTATATGTTCAGAGGGCGACACCGGACGATATGTGCGGCCGACGGGTGACCGGGGGTCGTCATGTCGGCGAGCGCGTGATGCTCGCGCGGCGGCGTTGGGAAGCCGGCATGCGGTGCGCGAGGTTCGCGGCGAGCGTTTCGGTGGTTTTGCGAAGGTAGTTGGAGTCGATAAGGGGGAATCGTGCTTATCTCATCGAAGGGACGATATGCATTGCGCTTGGCGGTGTGCATCGCGCAGGCGGGGCCCGAGGCGAAGGTGTCGCTTCGCGAAGTGGCCGAACACGAGGAGCTGTCCCTGAAGTATCTCGAGCAGATCGCCCGCCCCATGGTGTCGGCGGGCCTGTTGGCAAGCGTGCGCGGCAAGGGCGGCGGATACCGTCTGGCGCGCGACCCGCAAGAAATCCTGGCGGGCGACGTGTTGCGCGCGGTCGAGGGGACCACGGTGTCGGTGACCTGCGCGGCGCTCGACGGCCCCGAGCCGTGTCATCGCGCCGGCGTGTGCACCACGGTGCGTTTCTGGGCGGGCCTTGACGAGGTCATCGAGAAGTACGTGGACGGCGTGACCGTCGCCGACCTGGCCGACGCGCCCCAGCCCCACATCGAGATCGCGGAGTAGGGGCGCCGGGGGCGCTTTGCTGGCGAAATCGGCGAGCTGCTTCGCCTTCCGGTTCTTTTAGGGCTGGGTCCTGCGATAAAGCTTGCCGGTTTCGTTTCGCCAGGCGACGGATGGGCAACCCACACCCCCTCTTGCGGGATTTCGCGATTGCAAACGGCATGAAGCGAGGCCGGCACTCCCTCGGGAGCGCCGGCCTCGTTTGGTTTTGCGCGGATTCGGCGGTTGTTGTTTGACGGGTCGGTATCGCTTCGGTGAATGTTCGCTGAAAGGGTATCGGGGCGGTGACGAAGCGCGTAGCCTTCAGCTTGATATAAGGTTCGAGCGCGATGATTGCCAACCGCGCTCAGGAAAACGCGAGCATGAGGAGGTTGCTCATGGCGCATATGCAGGAAAACCCGCAAACCGCGGGTAAGGATACAAGGATGCCGGCGGCGGGCGAAACGCGGCAAATGCCCTTGCGGGCCGATAAGCCGGCGCAAACGGCACAGGCGCCGTACCCGCTTCGGGGTCGCCCGGCGCCGACGCAACGGATAGCCACGCCGTTCGCCGCTCCCAGTGGGAATGGCGGGAATGCCTCGAGCGCCGCGCCTGGTGTGCCCGGCGCGAACGGCTTCGCGGCTGCAGAAGCCGCATCGGGTTCGCCTGCCGCGAACGGCGCGTTTGCGGCAAATGCTGCGAACGGGATTCCCAGCGCAAACGCGGCCCTCGGCGCGAACGGCGCCGCTTTCGCAGAAGCCGCCGAAGCGGAGGAGGCGCCCAAGCGCAAGGGGCTCGGCGGGTTGCTCGAGGGCTTGTCCGTGCCGCAGGTGGCGGCCGGCGCGTTGGCGGCGGTGACGTCGATGCTGCTGTCGTCGAAAATCGGCATCGCCGGCTCGGTCATCGGCGTGGCGGTAGGCTCGGTGGTGTCCACGGTCGCATCGCAGGTGTACAAGCAGTTTCTGCAGGCATCCGCCGACAAGCTGCGCGAGTTGAACCCGCTCGATGAGGCGGGCGCTTCCGCAGCCGCGGGCGAAACCCGCGTGATGCCGGCGGCCGGGGAAAGCTCCTCGGCAACCCGCGTGATGGGCGCCGCGGCAGCGTCCGGCGCCGCGCCGACGCCTGGCGATTCCGCCGCGGCTGGCGGCCCGGCTGCTTCCGCAACCCCTACCCGCAGCGTGCGCGATCTGCGAGAAAGCGGCGAGACGGGCGTGCTGCGCGGCCGTGCCGAGCATCAGCGCCGCCAGCGCATGCAGCGCGGGGTCATCGCGGTGTCGGTGGTATCGGCCCTGGCCGCGGTGGCCATTTCCGCAGGCATCATCAACCTGGTGACGGCGGGCGAAGGCGTGGGGACCAAGACTGAACCGCTGTTCACCGGCACCTCGACGTCGCAAACCGATGACGGTTCCACGGCGAAGGGCAAGCAGAGCGGCAAGTCCCAGCAGTCGGCGACACAGGATCAGCAAAGCACCGCCACGAAGGATTCCGCCGCACCGGTGCATCAGGACGGCACCGCGTCGTCGGATAGTTCGGCTTCCGGGTCTGGCAGCGCTAGCGGGTCCTCGACCAGCGGCACGGAGTCGGGCAGCGCGAGCGGCACCGGCAGCTCGACGGGTTCCACCACCGGCGGTTCCGGCAGCAGTTCCGGCAGCACGTCCGGTTCGCAAACCGGCGGTTCCGGCAGCGGCAGCGCAAGCGGCTCCGGCAGCTCGTCGAGCGGTTCCTCGACCAGCGGCTCCACGGGAGCGGAGAGCTCCTCGTCGAACAGCGGCTCCGCGGGGTCCACGGGTGGTTCCTCGTCTGGTTCCTCGACCAACAGCTCCACAAGCTCCACCACAGCTTCGTAACAGGCAAGCGGGGCGGGCGCAAATCGATCGCGCCTGCCCCGCTTTTGCGTTCGCTCAACTTGCGGGTTTGTACGAACATCGGGCCTTTGCGCTCGCGCTTCCCCTTCTTCCGTGATGATGCCGGCAGCCGGAGGGCTGCGTGCGCCCCGCGATGCTAGGATGAACGCGAAACACGAAACCGCCGCTTTTGCGGCGCGCGCGAAAGGGGCGGCATGACCGAGAACGTGAACAGCAAGAATGCGACTATTGCGGACGAGGCGGCCTCGAGCGGAGCGGCGGTCGCTGGTGCTCCGGCGCCAACGCCGCGTACGCGGGAGGAAATCGCCGAATCGCTGCGCGTCCGCACGCGCCGCGGCACGCCTACCGAGAAGCTCGAGGTCATCATGACCAGCGCCGGCCTCGACCGCGTGGAGGCCGCCACCGTAATGGTCATCGGCTTGGGCGGCGTGGGCTCGAACTGCGTGGAGGCGCTGGCGCGCGGCGGCGTGGGGCACCTGATCGTCCTCGATCACGATATCGTCGGCCTGTCCAACATCAACCGCCAGGCCATCGCGTTCCACAGCACGCTCGGGCGCAAAAAGCACGAAGTGGTGCGCGACATGGTGCACGACATCAACCCCGACTGCCAGGTGGAGGCGCTCGACATGTTCCTGCGCGCCGATGACGTGGCGCCGCTGCTCGACCGCTACCTGGGGAAAATCGATATGCTCATCGACGCCATCGATTCCGTTTCCGCAAAACTGGCCATCGCCGAGTACGCCGATCGCACGGGGATGCCGCTCATCTCCAGCATGGGCGGCGCCAACAAGCTGCACCCCGAGTGCCTGCGCTTCGCCGACGTCTCCGAAACGCGCAACGACCCGCTCGCGCGCGTCATGCGCAAGGAGTGCCGTAAGCGCGGCATCCGCAGCCTGCGCGTGCTGTACTCGTGCGAAGAGCCGGTGAAGCGCCCCGCCGTGGAGGGCGCCGAGCGCCGCGAGCGCACGAACCTGGGCACGGCATCGTTCATGCCGCCCATCTTCGGCCAGACGCTAGCAGGCAAGGTGCTCTGCGAGATCGCCCAGGTGCCGGAAGCGTAAGGGCTACGGGGAGGCTTTCATGAACGATGAGGTATTCTTTCAGGTTCGCTATACGGTAACGGTGGGCGAACGCGATGACTTTCTGCGCGATTTGGCTCAGCTACGCATGGAGGAGTTGAGTCGCGCGGAGCAAGGTTGTCTGCAGTATGAGTACTTGCTGCCAGTCGATGCGCCTGATCAGGTGGTTTTGTTGGAGCGTTGGTCGAGCAGCGAGGCGCAGCAAGCGCATACGGGCACGGCGCATTTTGCGAAGCTCGCTGACGTGAAGCAGCGCTATGGCTTGTCCACCAAGGTGGTGCGCCTGGTTGTCGGGGGCGCATGAGAATGGGCGAGCTCGCTTATTTCGATATGCATTGCCACCTGGGGTTTTGCGAAGATGCGACACAGGCGGCGCGGGCCCTTGCGGCCGCTGGTGTGGGGGCTTTTTCGAATACGGTGACGCCGGCGGAGTTTGCCGAGCAGCGGGTTGCGCTTGCCGGCGCGGGCAACGTGCGCACGGGTGCGGGCCTGCATCCCTGGTGGATTGGCGAATACGACGTCGCTGCTAATTGGGATCGCTTGTACGGCCTTGTTGCGCGCAATCGATTCATCGGCGAGGTGGGATTGGATCTCTCGCCGCGTCATGCCGATACGCGCAAGGCGCAGCTTGATGCGCTGGCGTGCGTCGCTCATGCGTGCGCCCGAACGGGCGACAAGGTGCTGTCCGTGCATGCGGTTCGCGCGGTTGATGACGTGCTCGACGTGCTTGAACGTGCCGACGCGCTGACTGTCGACGCGGGCAACGCCTGCATCATCCATTGGTTTTCCGGTACGTCCGACCAGCTCACGCGCGCTCGGCGGACGGGCTGCTACTTCAGCGTGAACCCGCGCATGCTGCAATCGAAACGCGGACGAGCCTACCTGCAGGCCATCCCCGTTGACCGGTTGCTGCTTGAGACCGATGAACCCGCGTCCGCGCGCGCCCCGTGGGACGCCACCCGCGTGCGCGAGCTACTCGAGGAAACGCTGACCCAGCTTGCGGTCTTGCGAGGCGACGACCCCGCCCAACTGCGCGAGCAAATCGCGCAAACCAGCCGAACCTTGCTGCAACGATGAGCCAACCGCAATGCTAAAGCCGTCGCCGAGCGGCAGCGCGGCAGAACGCAGCGATACGTCTGCGTTTAAATGTGCATACCCGAAGTAGCCGGTTTTTCAGCACGCTTCTGACCTGGGGGTATGCTGGTCACCTAGAGGTGGCTACTTGCCAACCGCCCGTTTAAACGCAGACGTATCGACCGATTTGGCCGCAGGCGCCTTTTGGGCGATAAAATAGCGTGATGCGACGGCTCTCGCGATCCTCGCAAACCGCATGAGCCTTGCGACCCGTGCAACTCGCGTGACCTGCGCGGATTTCAGGATGCCCTTGCCGCAAGCGTCTAGGCAAAGAAAGGACTACTCTATGCCGTATGAGCATCTGACCAGCGCAAAAGATGCGCGCTTGGCGCCGTATGCGCGTGTGCGCGATGCCGATCTGGCAGCTTGGCCCGACGCTCCCGCCGGCTTGTTCATGGCGGAGTCGCGTGCGGTCATCGCTGCGGCGATCGAGGCCGGCATCCGCCCGCGTTCCTTCCTAGTAAGCGAGTCCTGGGCCGACGACGCCGCGCCGCTCGCTCGCCAGCTGCTCGCGCAGCACCCCGACTGCCCGGCGCTGTGCGTTCCCGACGCATTATTCTCCCAGGTTACCGGCTACAAGATCGTGCGCGGCCCCGTGGCAGCCTTCGAACGACCTGCGCTGTCCGATCCCGCGCAGCTGCTCGCCGGCGCCCGCCGCGTGGCTGTGCTCGAGGACGTGGGCAACTATGCCAACATCGGCAGCGCATTCCGTGCGGCGCACGCGTTCGGCATCGATGCCGTGCTGGTCACGCCGTCGTGCCACGACCCGCTGTTCCGTCGCGCCAGCCGCACGAGCCAGGGCACGGTGCTGCAGGTGCCGTGGACGCGCATCGGCACGCAACGCCAATGGGCTGCCGAGGGCATCCCGCTGCTGCACGCAGCCGGGTTCAAGGTGGCGGCGCTAGCACTCGAGGACCGCTCGCTTGCGCTGGGCGACCCGCAGCTTGCCGCATGCGAGCGCTTGGCCATGGTGCTCGGCACCGAGGGGGCGGGCCTGTTTCCCTCGACCATTGCCGCCTGCGACTACACGGTGAAGATCCCCATGGCCCACGGCGTGGACAGCCTCAACGTAGCCGCCGCCAGCGCCGTAGCCTTTTGGGAGTTGCGCGCGCGATAGCGCCGGAAATGGATCGTCCAGTCCGCTGAGCGCCAGCAGAAAACCCCTATGAAATGGCTGCGGTTTCGGTCTTGGCAAATGCTCGGCCGCCGATCGCAGCTACATTGGTAACACAACGTTAAATCTTCCCGCCCCGCCAGATTCCCGGACGTTTTCTTTGGCTGTTAGCGTATGATGGAACGCGTGCTCTCGAGGTGAGGGCGAGTGTTGCCGCCATGCAACGCGCAGTGTTACCCCCGTGCGATAGCGCGGGAGAGAAAAGAGGATTTAAAATGGCGGAAGGTACTGTTAAGTGGTTTAACCCCGAGAAGGGTTACGGCTTCATCTCTCAGAACGACGGCGAGGACCTGTTCGTGCACTTCTCTGAGATCAAGATGGACGGCTTCAAGACCCTCGACGAGGGCCAGGCTGTTTCCTTCGACGTGACCACTGGTCAGAACGGCAAGCTCCAGGCAAGCAACGTGGTTCGTCTGTAACCCACCGCTTTCTTAAACAGGTAGCTGAAAGCCCCTGCGTGTGCTGCGCAGGGGCTTTTTTCATGCCGACAGCGGAAAACCCTAGCTGCAACAAAAAGGCGTCGCCCCTTGCAGGGACGACGCCTTTGCAAACTTGCAAGCGCGGTCGAACTGGCATAGCGCACTCGGCGCGCCAGCCTACTTCGCAGCCCGTTACTCCAGGTCGGAGCCCTTCTTCTCGGGCAGGAAGAACATCGCGATGAACGCGACCACATAGATGCAGGCCACGCAGCCGATGGCGAAGCCGAAGCCGTGGCCGGCGGCGATGA
>JAUNWR010000078.1:0-7801 GCA_030540215.1 Coriobacteriia bacterium
GCATGTCGGTTATCTTGAAGTCTCCGGGTGAGATTGAGGCCATGAAGGCTGCAGGGCAGCTTTCCGCCGAGGTGTTGCGCAAGGTAGGGGAGTTGGTAAAGCCCGGTGTCTCTACTTTGGAGCTTGACGAGTTCGCCGAAACCTATATCCGCGAGCACGGCGGAATCCCGGCGTTCAAAGGCTACGGGGGATTTCCGGGAACGATCTGCGCATCGGTAAACGAGCAAATCGTTCATGGTATTCCTTCGAAAAAGGTTGTGCTTCGAGACGGCGATATCCTGAGCGTTGATACCGGCGCAACGGTCGACGGCTGGGTTGGGGATAATGCATGGACGTTCGCAGTTGGGAAGATATCCGACCAACAGCGAAAGCTGCTTAAGGTAACCGAAGAGTGCATGTGGGCCGGCTTGGACTGCGCTGTTGCAGGGAATCACTTAGGTGATATCGGTCATGCTGTGCAATCGATTGCCGAGAATGCCGGTTTCGGAGTTGTTCGCGAGTATGTCGGCCATGGCGTGGGCAGAAACATGCACGAAGAGCCCAACGTTCCCAACTATGGACATAGGCATTTAGGCATGAAGCTGCAGGTTGGTATGGTGCTGGCTATCGAGCCTATGATCAATATGGGAACCAGAAAAGTGCTTCAGGGCAAGGATGGGTGGCTGGTTAGCACGCGCGATGGCAAGCCCAGCGCGCACTTCGAGAAGATGGTCGCCATCACCGAAGCCGGCCCCGTGATTCTCACCACCGAACCGGACCATAGGCGTCCTCTGTAAAAAGGCGAGCGCTCCTCGCGAATCATTTCTGTGGGTTGTGAAGTGCCAGGCAAGACACTGGTACGCAGCGTGTACGGCAGATGGGTCGTGCCGATGGGAGCTTAGGTAACAGCGATTCCGCAGTAAGCATAGTAAAGGGGTGCAGCGCGCACGCGTGCTGCACCCCTTAGCTTTATGGGAAGAGAATTGGCAAGGGCCTTCTACTTCAGCTGCTTTCCGTTCGTGTCCCAGTAGAAGCGCTTGAACTTGCGGATCTGGTTCAGGTGCATGATCTTCGCCCACATGTTGTGCTTGAAGGAGTCGGGAGCGTAGTGCAGTGGGTAGGGCTCGTCGGTAGCCTTCAGGGCCTTCAGGGCCTGAGCGAGGCGCTCTTGGTTGTCCATGCTGCGTTTGAGCACGTAGGTAGGCACGCAGCAGTACAAGAACGGGTTATAGGCCTCGTGATACTCCACCGGCTGGCCCATGACGAACTCGCGCACGATCAGCTCGACGAAGTTCTGCCCGCCAAGGCTCATGTAGTAGGTGTTACGCCCACAGCGGGTGTTCACCTCGAAGAAGCGGAAGCTGCCGTCGCGGCTGTCGTACTTGATGTCGAAGTTGGCGAAGCCGCGATAGCCCACATGCGACAGGAAGCGCTTGGCGCAGGAGATGATGGCCTCCTCGCGCTCGCCCATGATGCACAGCGGGTTGCCAAGCGCGGTGGGGTCGTGGTCCTGCAGGTACACGACGCCGCCTGCCACTACGCGCATGTCGCCGGAAGCGTCCGAGAACGTGGTGAGCGTGCGGATGGCGTCGTCGCCGCCGGGGATGAAGTCCTGCAGAACCAGCAGGTTGTTATAGTTCGACGTGCGGATGCTGCGCCAAACCTGCGCAAGTTCTTCAGGGCTTTCGATCTCGTAGATCTTTCGCCAGCCTTCGATGGTGGGCTCGGCATCTTGGAACTGGGCCGAGTTGGAAGGCTTGGCGATAAGCGGGTAGGGGAACTCGTTAACGGGCAGCTCGTCGGGGCCGTTGCCGCAGTCGAAGTACCAGGTTTTCGGGAACGGGATATCAAGTTCCTCGCAGATCTCGTAGAAGCGGCGCTTCTGCGTGATGTCGTCGAGCAGGGGGAAATCGATGTAGGGAACCACGAAGCCAAGGTCTTGCAGGCGCTGCTTGCCCTGCGAGAGCATGCGGGCATGGCAGTCGTCGCAGCCCAGGATGAGCAGCGTCTTCTCCGGATGCGCTCCATGAACTTCCTGGGCGATGCGCTCGAGGGCGTTGTACAGGCCGTCCTGCTCGTGGATATGCGGCTCCAGGCGATAGTCGGTGAAGCGGCTTTCGGAGAGCATCTTGATGTTTTGCGTGGCGAGCACGATGGTGCTTTCGATACCGAAGGCGCGATGCAGCTCGCGCACGTAGCTGTATGCAAGGATGTCGCCGCCTACCACTACCGGTTGCAGCAGGCGCGCCACATCCTCGATGCGGGTGATAGGTGCGGGATCGACGTTTGCGGTCATGAAATCTCCTTTGAGACCCGATAACGTATGCAGCCTTGCATTATCGCACACGCCGGCAACCGCGCGTAGGCGTGACGCGCGTTTCGTGGAAAGTGCCCATAGGGCGGGCCGGTGGCGTATGATGGGCGAATACAAAACGCCGGTCGGCGAACCTGTAAGAGAAGGAGCATTCCAGCGCATGTGCGGATTCGTGGGATTCACCGCCGTTGATTTCGATGAGCGGGCCAATCGCGCCATCGTCAAGGACATGGCGGATCGTATTATCCATCGCGGCCCTGATGATGAGGGCTTTTTCGTCAACGATGATGTGGCAATGGGCTTTCGCCGCCTGTCCATCATCGACCTTGAGGGAAGCCGCCAGCCCATGCAGAACGCCGACGGCAGCGTGACTGTCACGTTCAACGGCGAGATCTACAACTTCCAGGAGCTGCGTGCCGAGCTTCAGGGCAAGGGCTACGAGTTCAAAACCAACGGCGATACCGAGACCGTCGTCCACGGCTATGAGGAGTGGGGCACGGGCGTGTTCGAGCGCTTGCGCGGCATGTTCGCCATCGCCATTTGGGACGACAAGCGCAAGCAGCTGGTGTTGGCGCGCGATATCTTCGGCATCAAGCCGCTGTACTACCAGCATGAGGGCGATCGTCTGATCTGGGGCAGCGAGATCAAGTCCTTCTTGGCGCACCCGCGCTTCAAGAAGGAGCTGAACCGCGAGGCCCTGCCGCAGTACCTGTGCTTCGAGTACATGAACGACTCGCAGACCATGTTCAAGGACGTCCATAAGATGACGCCCGGTCATTTCATGGTGTTCAAGGACGGCAAAGCCACCATCGAGTGCTTCTACAAGATCACCTATAAGATCGACCGTTCCAAGGGCCTTGAGGAATGGGCCGACATCATCAAGGACACGTTCGACGAGAGCGTGCGCGCTCACGAGATCGCCGACGTGGAGATCGGCAGCTTCCTGTCCGGCGGCATCGACAGCTCGCTGGCCGCGTACTGCATGGGCCAGCATCACGACGAGGGCGTGAAGACGTTCTCCGTGGGTTACGATATTTCCGGCAGCGAGGAGCAGCGCGACAAGGCTGAGAACGCCGGCTTCAAGATCAAGCTGGACGAGCTGAAAGACGCGCGCGAGTTCGCCGAGTGGGCGGGGCTTTCCAACAAGGACGTGCAGGTCACGGCCAAGGAATTCTTGGATATCGTTCCCACCGAGCAGTATCACATGGACGAGCCGCTCGGCGCGCCGTCGGCCATCCCGCTGTACTTCGTCAGCCAGCTTGCATCCAAAGAGGTGAAGGTGGTGCAGTCCGGCGAGGGCGCCGACGAGCTGTTCGGCGGCTACTGGATCTATCACGACCAGTACGAGTTCTCCAAGTACTTCAAGGTGCCCCGTGCGCTGCGCGCGGCCGGCGGCGCGGTCGCTCAGAAGCTGCCGCCGTTCCATGGGCGTCACTTCGCCATGCGCGGCTCGGGCGGTCCGGAGAAAAGCTATCAGCGCGCGTGCATGAACTACATGTGGGACGAGGTCCCCAACGTGCTGAAGGGCTACAACGGCCCGTGCAAGCCGTGGGAATGGTGCAAGCCGCATTTCGACGAGGCCGCAGTGCAAACGGGCGGCGGCGACGTGATCACGCAGACGCAGTACGTGGACATGGTCTCCTACATGCCCTACGACATCTGCCTGAAGGCCGACCGCATGTCCATGGCGCACTCCCTTGAGCTGCGCGTCCCCTTCTTGGACAAGAAGGTGCTCGACGTGGCGCTGCAGCTGCCCACCGACTGCCGCGTCACCGACGAGCATTCGAAGTACGCGCTGCGCCGTGCGGCCGCCCACCTGGGCTTCCCGCAGAAGGTGGCCGACATGCCCAAGCAGCCGTTCATCACGCCGTTGACCGTGTGGCTGCAGACCGACCTGTACTACGAGCGCATCAAAGAGGCGTTCACCAGCCCCGCCGCGCACGAGTTCTTCAACGTGGACTACCTGATGAAGATGCTCGACGATCATCGCAGCGCCGACTTTAGCACGCAGGAGGGCCGTTCCAAGCTCAAGATGATGCGCATCTGGAACGTGTACTGCTTCCTGTGCTGGTACGAGGTGTTCTTCGGCGAGACGTCGAAGCAGTATGCCCCGAAGACGCAGGTGGCGTAAACGGGTTTGCGCAAAAGCGCGTTTAGCGAAACGAGAAACGGCCGCGGATGGTTTCGCGGCCGTTTCTCGTTTCGCATGGGGTCTATTTATCCCAGGCGATGAAGGCCCAGGTGATCACGCGGGGGTTGCGCAGGCGCAGCGCCTTTTGCACGCCGCCGTGGCCGTCGGGCGATCCGGCGTGCTCGTTGGGCACGAGGTTGTCGTTGAGCCAGGCGTGCAAGCGCACGTAGGCGGCTTGGCGCTGCTGCTCGCCGACGACGGCGCCGGCGGCCCCGTCGATCATGCGGCGCAGGCTTTCCGCAGCCTGCTCGGGGGTATCGAAGGTGTCGTTGCGCTCGGAGCGGATGAAGTCGACCTGGGGAAGGATTCCTTCTGCGGCCAGGATGTTGATGGCGTACAGGTAGTCGGGGCACAGCGCATCCTTAAGCCCCAGCTCGGCCATGATGCGCTCGTCGGTGCGAGGGCTTGAGCCGGTGGTCAGCGTGATGCATACGCGCCGACGCGCGATGTCGGTCAGGCGCAGCAAGCTATCGCGCAGGTTGGCGGTGGCGATGCTGCGGGAGGCGGTGCACACGTCCACCATGCCCGGGCGTACGCCCTTAGCCGCCCAATCTTCCTCCCAGCTCAGCTGCATGGGGAAGACCGTGTGGACATCGGCCTGCTTAAGCGCTTCCGACATGCGGCCAAGCATGCCGCGCGAGAAGTCGGCGGCAACCACCTTGTGGCCGGCAAGCCCAAGCGGCACGGCAAGCGCCCCGGTACCGCATCCCATATCGAACACGGTTTCCCTAGGCTGGATATGCGCCAGCTCGATGAAGCGTCGAGCGTAAGCGCTGGGTTCGGTGCTGGTTGGGAAGGTGTGGGAGCGGGAGTCCCAGTAGGAGGGGTCGTCGGCCTTGCGGCGCGCCTGTTGCAGAGCCATCCATTCTGCGTTCCAGTCGGTGGTGGTGAGCTTCGGGGTGAACTGCCGCTCGTCGTTCTCGAAATGGAGTGCGGTTTCGTCGGCGGGGGCGCTCTCTCCGAATGACTCGGCGGATGCCGGAGCTCGGTCGAGTCGGCCGTTGCCCGTTTGATCGGCGGATGCGGTTGCGGGGTCAAGGTGGGAGCGGTTCGCCTGCTCGAAGGATGAAGCGGGTTCGGGCGTGTTGTTTCCGGCCATTTTGGGCATCCCTTCTATGAAACGGCTTGGCGGCCGATATATTCATTAGCACGTAT
This sequence comes from Coriobacteriia bacterium, assembly GCA_030540215.1. Lineage (GTDB taxonomy): Bacteria > Actinomycetota > Coriobacteriia > Coriobacteriales > Eggerthellaceae > Senegalimassilia. The sequence continues at coordinate 5,640 of JAUNWR010000078.1, forward strand.
AACCATAATATCCGATTGCGCGCCCGCCTAAGCGACGGATGGGCAATCGTTCTCAGATAAGGAGCATACAATGCACGTAGAACTGCTCTACCACACGCCCGACCCGGAGCGCGCCATCGCCACGGCTGCGCGCCTGTGCTACGCGCCCGTGGGCGCGGCCGAGCTGATGGAGACCATGCCGCCCGAGCGCATCAAGAGCGTGCTCACCACCATCATGTCCTCGGGGCATTTCAGCACCCTTGAGCATGCAAGCTACACGTTCGCCGTCGACGGCGTGTCGCGAGCGCTCACGCATCAGCTTGTGCGCCATCGCATCGCCAGCTTCAACCAGCAAAGCCAGCGTTACGTGAAGTTCACGGGCGACGTGGCAGTGGTCAAGCCTGAAAGCATCGCGGGCAACGCTGAGGCATCCGAGGTGTTCGACAAGGCCATCCAGGCCGCGGTTGATGCCTATCATGCGCTGCTCGAGGCGGGCGTGCCTGCCGAGGATGCGCGCTATCTGCTGCCCAACGCTGCGGAGAGCAAGATCGTCATCACCATGAACGTTCGCGAGCTGCTGCACTTCTTCAGCTTGCGCTGCTGCAACCGTGCTCAATGGGAGATTCGCGACATGGCGCATCGCATGCTCGAGTTAGCGCACCCCACAGCTCCGTTCATCTTTGCCGACGCCGGCGCGCCGTGCGTGCGCGGTACGTGCCCGGAGGGCAAGATGACCTGCGGAAACCCGTATCCGAAGGTCGTGCGTGAGTAACGTGGCGAAACCCAAGAGCGACCTTTCCCGCGCGTTTTCCGAGGACGGCGCGCGCAAGACGCACGTGGGCGGCCAGGCGCTGCTCGAGGGCGTGATGATGCGCGGCAAGTACAACTGGGCCGTGGGCGTGCGCGAGCCGGACGGCGGCGTGTACGAGGAATCCCATGACCTGGCAAGCGGCCGTGCGAAGAACGGCTGGATGTACTGGCCGTGCGTGCGTGGCTGCCGTGCCATGGTGGAATCGCTGGTGCTGGGCTACAAGGCGTTGGAAATCGCCGCGCTCCATGCGTTCAACGAGGACGCGGAAGACGGGGACGATTCAGCGCCCTCGCAGCGGGCGAGGGTGGTCGGTTCCGATGGAATCGCTGAGAAGGCTACAGCTTCGATGCGGCACGCAGAAGCTTCCGGGTCCGGCAAGCACGTTGAGGAGAAGGCGGTCTTTGAACCTTCGGTGGCGGAGGACGCGGCGGGCGTAGGCGCCGCTTCGTCGCATCCGCTTGTCGGCGATGCCGATGTGGAGTCGCCAGCGCATTTGCCCGCTTGCGACTCTTACGGTGAAGCATCTGCGCCTACGCCCGCCGATGCAACGTTCTCCTGGAAGGACGATTTCGGCCGCCCTGACACCATGATCGACGCCTTGGGCGCGCAGCGTTCGCTAGAGGTGGTTTCCGAGCCGGTCCCCGCACCCGCTGCCTCCGCTGCGGCGGCAAGCGAGTCTGCGGCGAAGTCCGACGGCGATGCGGTGTTCGGCAAGAAGGAAATGGCATTCTCCATGGTGCTGGGCCTGGTCATGGGCGTGGTGTTGTTCATCGTGGCGCCGGCGTTCATCACGAACCTGCTGGTGGGCGAGTACGATGCGCACACGCTTGCCTGGAACATTGTGGACGGTGTTTTGCGCGTGGTCGTGTTCGTGTTCTACATATGGCTGATTGGGCGCATGAGCGATATCAAGCGCATGTTCGGATATCACGGCGCCGAGCACAAGACCATCCACTGCTACGAGCACGGGTTGCCGCTCACCCCGGAAAACGCGCGGCAGTTCCCGCGGCTGCACGTGCGCTGCGGCACGGCGTTTCTGATCATGGTGATGATCATCGCCATTTTGGTGTATACCGTCACGCCGCTCAACGCGCTCATCTCGGCGTGGGGCGTGCCCGACGGTGCTCCGAAGCTGGCGCTCGTCATCGCGGCGCGCATCGCGCTGATGCCGGTGATCGCGGGCATCAGCTACGAGATCACCGTGCGCTGGGCGGGCAGCCATCCGGAAAACCCGCTGGTGAAGGTGGTGCTGTGGCCGGGTATGCAGATGCAGTACCTGACCACCAACGAGCCCGACGACGGCATGCTTGAGTGCGCCATCGCCGCCATGCAGCAGGTGCTTGAGTGCGAGGAGCTTGAGGCGGCGAAGGCC
>JAUNWR010000079.1:0-7622 GCA_030540215.1 Coriobacteriia bacterium
AACGTTTGGGTTAGCGGTTCTCGATGCTGCCGATGTTTTTGAGCTCGATTTGGATGAGGCCGTTCGGCGCGCTTTTGAACTCAATGAGCTCGGTGTTATGGCTGTATTCGGCGGGGAACGTCAGCACAATGCCCGTGTCGGTGACGATCTTATGGTTGCGGCTGGCGCGTTTCGCCACATCGCGCTCCATGTGCACACGATCGCCGAGTTGCTCATCAGCGGCCGCCTGCTCAAAACGGCGGCGCGGACCTTCATCGTCGAACACCTCGTCCACGAACTCGTCGAACGGCACCTCATCGGAATCATCGGCGTTCTCGGCCAGATACGCCTTGGCGCGGCCCATGGCAACAGCGGAGTTCACCCCAAACTCCTCGGCCACTTCTTCCACCAAGCCCATGGTGGTATCGAACAGTTCCTTGCTGGAAGCCTCGTTGGAGCACTGCAGCAAGCCGTCGGGGATGAGCCAACGCTCCTCGCCGGCGATCTCACGAGGCTTATCGACGAACTGCACCGCCATGGTGCGGGCATTCACCAGCGCAAACGATGCAATCTTCTGCGAAGGGTTCGGCAAAATGGCGTGATGACGCTCGATGTTGTTGCGAGTGGCGCCATCTTCGCCGTGCCCAACCTCATGCATGAAGGCGGGCTTGCTCTCAAGCAGCAGCAAGCCGAAGTAATGCTCGCTGCGCGCATGGTAAGCGGCAGCCTCCGCGGCTGCGGTTGCCGCGGCGATCTCCTCCTCGGTGGCATCATCGGCCAACGGGGGCATGGCGGGCGGCTTCTCCTGGTCCTCGAAGTCAACCACCAGCAGATCGCAGGAAGTGGGGTTCTCCATACGCCCAAGCTCCTCGGACATGAACTGTGCCACCTGCACGGAAAGGTCCACGAAGTCAAGCTCGCCCTTGAAATACGCGCTCAATTCCACCGCAAAACCGCTGTCAGGGAAGAACTCCCCACGACGATTATCCATGCCGCCCAACGCATGCCGGGCAATGCGCATGACGTAGGATTTGACGTTCTTGTTCGTCAAATCCAGCTCGTCTTCGGAAAACACGTTCACGCACGACACGAAATCGAACACGTGCAGCACCGCGTGGTTGATCTTGAACATCCAGCCTCTCCCCTGCCTACTTCGAACCTTCACCTCAGAACGCCCTAGCGACATCCAACCTTGCGAACGCAAGGGTGGCGATCCGCCTTACAAACGCACGCCTTTTGCCCGCCTTCGAAACGGGCGCAACGCTATTCTTCGTCCTCGAAACCCCACATGCGCACCTCGGGGTGCATGCACACGCCTTCCATCTCGTACACGCGGCGCTGCACCTCGGCGATCAGGTCGCGGACATCGCACGCCGTCGCGCCACCGGCGTTCACCACGAACCCCGTATGCTTTTCGGAAACCTGCGCGCCGCCGACGCGGAAACCGCGCAATCCGGCATCCTGGATCAGCTTGCCGGCGAAATAGCCAGCGGGACGCTTGAAGGTGCTGCCAGCGCTCGGCATTTCCAGGGGCTGCTTCTCAGCACGGCGCTGGGCCAGGTCGTCCATGCGCGCACGAATCGCAACAGGCGAATCGGGACGCAGCTGCAAGGTTGCCGAGAGCACGGCCCAGCCGGCATCGCCCATCATGGAATGGCGATATCCCCAGCACGCCTGCCAAGCATGCAGCTCGACGATGCTCCCCTGCGGCGTTGCGCACACGAGCGAACAGCACACGTCTCGGAACTCGCCGCCATAGGCGCCGGCGTTCATGATAGCGGCGCCGCCGATAGTACCCGGGATTCCGCTGGCGAACTCATAGCCGGCCAAGCCGGCAGCGTATGCGGCCTCCGCCACCTGGGCGTTCGACGCACCGGCCTGCACCGTCATGCGGGAACCCTCAACAACGATGTCCGAAAAGCGCTCGGCGAAGCGGACGATCACCTCAGGCAAGCCCGCATCGGCAACGAGCAAGTCGCTGCCCAGGCCCAGCAAGCGCACAGGCTGGCCAGCGCCATGGCATGCGGCAAGAACATCAGCCGCCTCCTGAACGCTGGCCGGCTCGACCACCACGGCAGCAGGGCCGCCGATCTGAAACGTGGTCAGCCCGCTCATGGGCACATCCCTGCGCACCGCCTGAGCCCCAACGATTTCCCGCAACGTCTCCAACAACGTCTCGTTCACCATATGGATCACGACTCCTTACCGGATAGCAATGCCTGGGATTCGCGTTCGCCCAGGTCGATCAACTCTTGTCGGCTATGTACGCCGCATTTCCCGTAGATACGGCGCAAATGCGTATCAACGGTGCTTTTTGCGATGAACAGCTCCGCAGCCATGCGCTCGCCCGTACGACCCCGAAGCGCCAACGGCAAGATCTCGGATTCGCGCTTGGAAAGCTTGAACTTGGATGCCATGACACGGCACGCATCCTCGAACCGATCGGCCTGCTTGGCGATGCGGGACAGTGCCAAAAAATCCCCCTCAGTGAAAAGGAACAGGTACGCGAACAACGTGGCGAAACCTGCGCAAGAGGCCACGGCGAAGGGGATGTCGCCCGAAGGAGATGCGACCTGCAAAACGTTGCCGAGCGCTAAGCCCCCCGCTTCGCCAAGGTAGAGCGCGGCAAAACCCCTGGAGAAGGAAAGCGCGGCGTCCATGCCGGTCAGCTTCGCCATCAACACGAACAGCGAAACGAGCACGGCGGAAAGGCCCAGGTAGCCCGCAAGCACGATGGAATCGCCTGGGACGCCGTAGGGCCCCAGGATGGGCATGAACAGGTACCCTGTCATCATAAGCAGCAACGCGAGACGATATACGCCCACCAAAAGCCTGCTCACTTCGCCATCGGAGCCGCTACGGCGGGCAGTCACGCCCACAACCTGCAACGACCCGGCGCAGAACAGCGCCAGCAGCAGCAATGTCGCCGCAAACGTAGGCGTGGCGACGCTACCCGGATCCGAAGCATAGGTTTCCATGAGCCCGCCCGCCAAACCGAATACAACCGAGCCGCCCAGCACCTTACGCGAAATGCGATGCGTCTCAGCTCGTTGCTGTTTGGAAGCGAACAGCGTTGCGATAGTAAGAGCAGTTTTTCTCTGCGGGTCCGCGATCTCCTCGATGCGCTCGCTCGACAGCAACGGCTCGACGCCGACAAGCGCCCACGCACTGCCAAAGGGAAGCAAATTCGCCACCGCAGCAGCGAGCGGTACCTGCGAGCAGACGACGGCGAGCAAGAACGTGAAGACGGCGGCAACGGCGGTTGCAAGCAACACGCCGCGAGAGCTTTCCCCGTGCGATCGGGCACCGAGCGCCCTACCCCACGCCGCGAGCATGCACGCGAAGGGAACGCCCACCAAAACCCCTTCCATAACCATGGATGCAAGGCCGTATTCGGCAGGGAGGGAAACGGAGGAACCGATGGCCAGCAACACCGCATAACACCACATGAGCGAACGGTTCAGCAGCACATCCCGCACGCGCAGCGCAACGGCGCGCAGCACGATAAGGGTGACAGCCGCGGCAAGCAAGGTGATCAGCAAATCGATGCGTTCAAAAGTGAAGCCGCCAACAGTGAGCGCGCTGTTCCATCCCATGTAGAAGAGCGCGAACATGAACGCCTGATGGCACGCGTACCCGAGCAGCGTACGCACAAGAGTGGGATCGAAGCGCTTCTCAGGTGCGCCGGTATGATGGGTTGAAGAATTCTGCATGTACCGAAGTGTACCAGCAAGCACCGTTCAGACCTCGGCTGCACGCAAGGGACCACAAGATTACCCGGGCAAATCCGAGCTCCCGGGCATTCGCACCCCCAGAGCCCATATCACCATCGCTTCTACCCGACATAGGCGAAACCAAGGGCGCCATCGCCACGCGAACCCGTGAACCCGTTTCCACCAAAACGCAGCAAACCAAGGGACATAGCGAAACGCCCGTGCAAAACCTTGCGCGGGCGTTTCACTGTTTGCTGTATTTCCGGTAACGGAGGTTTTGAACCCCCAAGGAAATACTATTCCTCGCTTGCGGCGGGAGCCTTCTTGGCGGCCTTCACGGCCTTCTTCTTCGGCTGCTCCTCGACCTCGACCTCATCATCTTCGTCAAGGTCGATCTCAGGCTTGCCCTCGTCGGAGGTCATGCCCTCGCGCAGGCTTTTAACGGACTTGCCGATGGCGCTGCCGAGCTTGGGAAGGTTCTTCGGGCCGAAGATAAGCAGAACGACGACCAGGATGATAAGCAGCTCGGGAACGCCCATGCCCAAAAACTTCATTGATGACTCCTCCTTTTAGGATGTTGCAAAGCGGAACCGACATCGCCCGCATCGCTTGTACCGTGACAGGCGATCGCACCCGTCAGCTCGTTTCAACGCAATCGATGATGCCTTCGTTGGAGGGATCCGTCTATCATGCAAACCCGTGATTTCGTACCTAAAGCACCCAAAACAACTGTCATGCAAATTAAGTACAAATGACGTTTTGCCTGATGAGGGAGCTATAGTACAAGATTCTCGACAACATGTCCCAGAATCGCGATGCATCACGCCCGTCAGAGCTCCAGCGAGCCCATGTCAACCATGGGCGGCGGCAACATGCGCAAGCCCTGTCACGACATCCGCAAGATTCAGGGTGTTCGCCTTCGCTGCACATGCCCATCCGGACTTCAGCGGCAGCTCTACTCGCAAAACAAAAAAAGGCAGGGGCGAACCCCTGCCTTCGAACGGATAGTGAAAGATATGCAGCCTGACAGCTAGTCCTGCTGAGCCTCCTGTGCCACAAGCTGACGGTATGCGATCAGGTCGAGCTTGGCCATGACCACATCCTCGACCTCATAGCTGAACGGATACAACTGAGCCATAGGGCCATCCTCTTCGTAAACGGTACGCACATAGCCGCCGCACTCATCACACGTGGCAATGCGATGATCGTCGTCGCCTTCGACGTTGAAGAAATGCAGGTGGCCCTGGTTCTGCGTGCCGCAGCGGGCGCAACGCACGCGCTCGATATCCCAGACGCAACCACATTGCGCGCACCACAACGCACGGCCGCGGCCCTTGGTCTTCGTGCCGGCTTGGCCGACATGCGCCACAGATGCCTCGCACCCGCACACCGGGCAATGGACCGGATACGGCTGATCGGCGTTCCCGTCAACGCGCGCAGCCTGCACCTCCTGGGCAATGGGCTCCAGCAGCGCGCGGAGCGCCAGCGAAACCGCAGCTGCACCCATGCGCGCAGCATCCTCGCCAAGCCCATCATCTTGCAAAAGACCCGCGAATGCTTCCACGTATGCCGACGGATCGCTCCCGGCAAGTTTCACATCCGATGCCGCCACCATACGGTCCCAACGCACGCCTGCAAGCGCATCGCGCGTTGCCTGGTCAAACTGCTCGAACGCCGCCATGGCAACCGCCAAACGCTGCACAGCATCTGCCAGCACACCAGCCGGGATGCCGGCAGGGTACGAGCGCAGCACCGGCTGCTCGGCTTTCGAGCACTCCTTGAGCGTGCCCACATCGGGAACCACATGCTCGACCTTAGCGGCATGTTCCTTCTGCACCTCTGCCTGAACACCCCACAGGGTGCGGAAGAAGCGCAAGCGTTCCTGCTCGGATTCGGAGAGCTTAGGCAGATACGCCTTCATGGCCATATCGATTTGATTAAGATCCATAGTTGATTACCGCTTTCATCTCATTGAAACGATCGAGCACCGAACAGGGCTCGCCAAGCCATCGCAAAACCCGTTGACGCGATCGAAGCCTGTTGGCAAACAGCTGCATGCACGTCATGCCATCCAGCTGCGCACCAGCACGGCACATCAAAGATAAACGGTAGCCCGACGCTCACCTCCACAAGGGAAGCGTCTGCGAAGCACCGGGCTACCGGCTAGATGGGCGGCGCATCGCACGCCGCCCGTCATGGTTTCATGGACGATCAGGAGCTACTTGGCATCCTTCTCGACCACGTTCTTGCCGGAGGTAATCTCCTTGCGAGCCCAGTGGCCCCAGTGGTACAGAGCATCGGCTTCGGATACCAAACCGTTACCGAACATCAGCTTGTAGGTGCCGCGGTAAGGCTGGAAGATGCCGCCGCCCAGGAAGATATGGGCCAAGCCAAACACGGCGATGAGCAAAAAGCCCAGGTCGTGCAGGAACAGCACCACGCCGTAACCCGTGCCCAGGTCGACGATGGTCGAACCGGCCACCAAGATCAGGCCCGTGATGCCCATAAGCGCGCCAGCCACCCACAGCATGCCGTCGGCGAAACGTTGGCCGGACTTCACCTCGTCCTGATCAGGCATGTGAATCCACTTCGCCATGAACAGGTACGGGAAGAACAGCATCATCCACTTCTTGTCGTCGCTGTTCCATTTCGCGAACAGGTTCTTGAAGATGTGGGCCACGCCCTTCGGGGCCATGATCGCGCTGATTAGCGGCACCAGCACGAAGATGAAGCCGAGCACGCGATGCGACATGCGGATGACGAACACGGTGTCGGCGCCGACAGCTTGCGCAAGCTGCGGAACGAACACGAACAGGCCCGAGATGGCAAGCAGGATACACGCGATGACCGTGATGCCATGCGTGAGACGCGCCTGCTTCGAATGACGGACGATGTACTTCTCCTTGCCGGATGCCGCGCGCTCCTTCAGGAACGCCGCGTCCTTGGCGCGGGCTTCCGGGGAAACGTTAACGGAGTGGCTCATTATTTGTCCCCCTTCTTACCGATCGGAAGGTTCTCGGTGATGTGCTCCATCACCGTCTTATCGTCCTGCGGGTCGCCGTGCTGCACAACGTCGCCGGTGATGACCGACACCGTATCCTCGGTCTCGGGGTTGTACGCCAGCTTGTCGCGCTTGTAGCCGATGGCCAGGCCGAACATGGCTGCCAAACCGGCAACGGTCAGACCGGAGATGGCACCGGTGACCGGCTTCATGATCTGGGTGAGCTGGGCCGTGGCGGGAGCCTTCGGGTTCTGCACCTGGTCATGAGCGTCGATGCCGTACTTGAGCACCTGGATGACGTGCAAGCCGCCCATCTCGTGCTCGCCGTACAGGCAGGCATCGGGATAGCCGTTCTCGTGGAGCCATGCGACCTTTTCCTTGCCCTTGGCGATCATCTCATCGCGGTCGCCGAACTGCAGGGCGTTGGGCTGGCATGCGGAAACGCAGGCCGGCGCCATGCCGTGGGCCACGCGGTCGGCGCAACCCGTGCATTTGTCGATGACGGTCTTGTCGAGAAGCCCGTTGGACTCGTAGCGCGGCACATCGAACGGGCAGGCGCTGTGGCAGTACTGGCAGCCGACGCACTTGTCCTGGTAGACCTCCACGAAACCGGTCTCCTCGTTGCGCACGAGCGCGCCGCCAGGGCACACCGAAGCGCACGGGGCATCGGTGCAATGCTGGCATGCGCGACGACCGAACGCCCACTTCACCGGCTTGATCTTACTATCGCCCTCAAGCTCGTTGAAGGTGATGATCAGACGCGTGTCGCCGTTGAGGTCGGCCGGGTTCTGATGCGTGCCGGACCATTTTGCCTCGTTCGTGCCCAGAGGGCTCGGCAGGTTGTTCCACGTCTTGCAGGCAACCTGGCAGCCCTTGCAGGCGGTGCACTTGGAGGAATCGAAATATACAGCCTTTTCAGTCATGTCAAT
>JAUNWR010000080.1:0-7511 GCA_030540215.1 Coriobacteriia bacterium
TGATTGAACCGAAACAAAAGGAGCACACCATGGAAGCGCCGACGAACAGCGCAGACGCGCGCAGCAAGAAGAGTAAGAAACCGCTGATCGCGGGTATCGTCGTTGCGGTTGTGGTGCTAGCGGGCATCGGTTTTTGGACATGGCACAACACGCCAGGTTTTTGCGGCGTGTGCCATACGCCCATGAGCACGTACGTTGCAACGTACGAAGCGCAACCTAACACGCAAGCGACGGACAAATGGGGCAACGATGTGACGAATTCGAACGCCATGTTGGTGGTCACGCATAAAGAAGCCGGCGTGGAATGCCTGTCGTGCCACGTCCCGAGCATCACTCAGCAAATCGGCGAGGTGACCGAGACTATCACGGGCGATTATTACTACCCGCTATCTGAAGTCAGCATTTCCGCTTTGCAGGAGAATTCCGGACAGAACGCAAGCGACGAGGCCGCCTTCTGCCTGAAAAGCGGCTGCCATACCGATGCAAGCGGCACCGAGATATCCACGCGCGAGGACTTGATGAAGGCGACTGCAGACAAAACGTTCAACCCGCATAGCAACCATCACGGCGAAGCAAACTGCAGCGATTGCCATAAATCGCACCGCGCATCGGTGATGCAGTGCACGCAATGCCACAACGATGCCGCAGCAAGTATGCCAGAGGGCTGGGTGGATTATAAGACCGGAAAGCAAATCGCAGAATCAGCCGTCAAGTAAAGCCATCTCCAAGCATGGCGCGCTTGATCGAAAACAGCCAGCGAGCCAAAACCTAACGAACATCGCGATTCATCGCAAATAGAAGGGAGCTTCCATGTGAGAGCTCCCTTCTTTTCGCAGGAGCATTCTGCGCTTGCCGGAAGCAAGAACATCCTACGCTTGCTGAAAGAAAGAGAACTTTCGCCTGTTGGAACAAATAGATAGCTCCCTTATCAGGAGATCTCTTCGTGATTCGGGCTCTACGGTAAGCAGAGTCCCTTCTTCTGCCAGATACCCCGCCTGCATCGGCCGAAAAAAGGGAGCTCCCGCATGCGGGAGCTCCCTTCATGATGCGACTATTGCACAAACGCTAGCCTACTCGGCCTTCTTGGCCTCGATGGCTGCCTGGCCGGCGGCCAGACGGGCCAGCGGCACGCGGTACGGGCTGCAGGACACGTAATCAAGGCCGATGGCATTGAACGTGTGGATGGAGTCCGGATCGCCGCCGTGCTCGCCGCACACGCCGCAGGTCAGGTCGGGGTTGCCCTGGTGACCCAGCTCGACGCCCATCTTCACCAGCTTCGCAACGCCGGGGTCGACCGTGGCGAACGGGTTGAAGGGCAGCAGGCGCTCCTGCAGGTACTGCGGGATGAACTCGGCCTCGACGTCGTCGCGGCTGAAGCCGAACGTGGTCTGGGTGAGGTCGTTGGTGCCGAAGGAGAAGAAGTCGGCCTTCGTGGCGATCTCATCGGCGGTGACGGCAGCGCGCGGCAGCTCGATCATGGTGCCGATCTGGATGTTCAGCTCGACGCCCTGCTCGGCGGCAACCTCGGCGATGGTCTGCTCGGCGACCTCGCGCAGCTTGGCCAGCTCGGGAACCACGGACACCAGCGGGATCATGATCTCGGGCTGCGGGTCGAGGCCCTCCTTCTTCAGCTGGGCGGCGGCGGTTGCGATGGCGCGCACCTGCATCACAGGGAGGATGGGGTACACGATGCCCAGGCGGCAGCCGCGAAGACCCAGCATGGGGTTGGCCTCCGCCATGGCGTCGATCTGCTCCATGAGGGCGCGCTTCTCGGCGATGACGCCCTTGTCGCCACCGGTTGCCTCGAGGCGTGCGATTTCTACGTCGAGGGCACGCGGGCTCTCCAGGAACTCATGCAGCGGCGGATCGAGCAGGCGCACGATGACCGGCAGGCCGTCCATGGCCTTGAACATGCCGTAGAAGTCGCCCGTCTGAGCCTCGAACAGCTGGTCGACGGCCTTCTGGCGGACATCCTCGTCCTCGTTGAGGATGAAGGTCTGGATGATCTGCTTGCGATCGCCCAGGAACATATGCTCGGTACGGCACAGGCCGATGCCCTGCGCGCCGAAGTCGCGGGACAGCTGAGCGTCCTCGGGGTTGTCGGCGTTGGCGCGAACACCCAGGGTGCGGAACTCGTCGGCCCACTCCAGGATGGTGTCCAGGTCGCCGGTGAGCTCGGGGAGCACCAGCTCAACGGCGCCGAGCACCACGATGCCGGTGGTGCCGTCCAGCGAGATCATGTCGCCTTCCTTGATGACGACATCGGTGCCGGTGACGACGGCCTGCTTCTTCTCAGCGTCGATCTTGAGGGCCTCGACGCCGCACACGCACGGGGCGCCCATGCCGCGGGCGATAACGGCAGCATGGGAGGTCTTGCCACCATGGCTGGTCAGGATGCCCTCGGCGGCGATCATGCCGGCCAGGTCATCGGGGTTGGTCTCCCAGCGGACGAGCACGCACTTGCGGCCGGCCTCTGCGGCGGCCACGGCGTCGGCAGCGGAGAACACGGCCTCGCCGACGGCAGCGCCCGGAGAGGCGTTCAGGCCGCGGGCCAGCACGTCGTACTCGGCGTTCTTATCGAACTGCGGGTGCAGCAGCTGGTCGAGCTGCTCGGGCTCGACGCGCATGACGGCCTCCTCCTTGGAGATGAGGCCCTCCTTCTCCATCTCGATGGCGATGTGCAGCGCGGCGGCGGCGGTGCGCTTGCCGACGCGGGTCTGCAGCATGTACAGCTTGCCCTGCTCGATGGTGAACTCGATGTCGCACATGTCGCGGAAGTGGTTCTCGAGGACGACGAAGATCTCCTCGAGCTGCTTGCCGGCCTCTTCAAGGCCTGCCACATGCTTCAGCTCGGCGATGGGGCTGGTGTTGCGGATGCCGGCGACGACGTCCTCGCCCTGGGCGTTGACCAGGTAGTCGCCGTAGAACTCCTTCTGGCCGTTGGCGGGGTTGCGCGTGAACGCGACGCCGGTGGCCGAGGAGTTGCCCTTGTTGCCGAACACCATGGACTGCACGTTGACTGCGGTGCCCAGGTCATCGGCGATCTTGTTCTTCTTGCGATACAGGACGGCGCGGGGGTTGTTCCAGCTGCCGAACACGGCCTCGATGGCCAGCTTGAGCTGCACCATGGGGTCCTGCGGGAAGGCGACGACGCCGTCGACCAGCAGGCTGGGATACTCGACGCCGGAGACGTTCTCGGAGAAGATCTTCTTGAACTCGGCCACGAGCTCCTGCAGGTCCTCTGCGGTCAGGTCGGTGTCGGAAGCGGCGTTGCGGCTGTTCTTCATGACGTTGATGGCGTTCTCGAACAGATCGCCGTCCAGACCCATGACCACGTTGGAGAACATCTGGATGAAGCGGCGATAGGAGTCCCATGCGAAGCGCGGGTTCTCGGTCTGCTTGATCAGGCCGTTGATGGACTGATCGTTCAGGCCCAGGTTCAAAACCGTGTCCATCATGCCCGGCATGGACATGGGAGCGCCGGAGCGCACGGAGACCAGCAGCGGGTCCTCGGCGTCGCCGATCTTCTTGCCGATACGCTTTTCCAGGTCAAGACGATACTCGTGAATGGTGTCGAGCGCGCCCTCGGGCCAGGTGTTGTCTGCGTTGGCATACTCCATGCAGGTTTGGCACGTGATGGTGAATCCCGGAGGCACCGGCAGGCCGATGTTGGCCATCTCGGCCAGGTTGGCGCCCTTGCCGCCAAGGATGGCCTTCATATTGGTATTGCCCTCGGTGACGTTGTTGCCCTCGGCGTCCTTGCCGAAAGCGTACACACGCTTGACTTCTGCAGTCACTTTCTTACTCCTAACGTAAGGTCGTCCGAAAACGGGACTTAGTTCAATCAGGACCGTATTACTATATCAGCACCTTGCGGGTGAGCCCGTTCGTAGTACCGCAAAATCTCTTGAGCGGTTTCCTCAACGGCGCGATTTTCGGTGTGAATGACGATGGCCCCCAGTTTTCGCATGAGCGCGCGGGCGCGGTCGAGGTCCTCGTAAACGTATTCGGGGTCGGCGTATTGCGATGCCGCCACGGCCGCGTTGCCCAGGCGGCGCTGGCGGATACCCACCAAAACGTCGGCGGTGGTCATCAAGCCGAACAGGCGCGTGCGATCCACCTCGTAGACCTCCTTCGGAGGCTCGGTGGACGGGTCGAGCGGGATGTTGGAGACCTTGTAGCCCTGCTGTGCCAGATAGATGGATGTGGGCGTCTTCGACGAGCGCGACACGCCGAGCAGCACGATATCGGCCTGCGACATCTCCTGCGGGTTGCGGCCGTCGTCGTGGGCGATGGTGAACTCGATGGCCTCGATGCGGCGGAAGTAATGCTGGTCGGCCACGTGCAGGCCGCCGGGGCGCTTCGAGGGGGTCTGCCCCGACAGCTTGGCGATGGCGTTCATGGCGTCGGTCATGAGGTCGACCGCCACCACGTTGGGCAGGCTTTCGCAATAATCCGACAGGCTACGGCGCAGATCGCCGTCGACGAGCGTGTAGAAGATGAGCAGGTTCTCGTCGCCCTTCAGGCGCTTGTGCAGCTCGCCGTGCTCGGCGATGAACTGCTTGACCTCCTCGAACGAGCGCACGTGCGGCAGCACCTCGATGTTGGGGTTCGTGACGCCGAACTGGGCGGCCGCGGCGCGGGCAAGCGCCTGCGCCGTCAAGCCCACCGAGTCGCTGACGACGTGGATGGTGGGCAACGGCGTGTTGTTCTCGTGCACGATGAACTCGCCTTGCATGGGCGTCCTCCTTACAGACGGTGCCTTGCGGGTATGGAAAAGGGCGGCCGGCCCTGACGGCCGCCGCCCTATGAAGTGTACACGCTTTCGCGTTGCGGGGTGCGCAAGGTTGCCCTCGCCTCCCCTTCGCTGCCGGTTGAAAACGGTAACCGGCGTTATTTGGACTTCGCCATCTTGCCGAAGTCGGCCACGTTGGCGAACACCGCGACGAAGCGGTTGAGCAGGCGCAGACGGTTGTCGCGCAGAGCCGCGTCCTCGTCCATGACCATGACGTCGGCGAAGAAGCCGTCGATGGGCGCACGCAGGGCGGCCAGCTGGGACAGCGCGGCTGCGAAGTCGTCGGACGCAAGCGCATCGGCCACTGCCTGCTCGGCGGTTGCCACGGCGCCCGCGAGCGCACGCTCGGGATCGGTGAGCAAGGCATCGTCCACGTCCTCGCCAAGCTCGGGCTTGCGCAGGTTGTTTGCACGCGCGTAGGCCGTGGCCAGGTTGTCGAACGTCTCGGCGTCGTTGGCGCGGGCATCCTCGAGCGCATGGGCGCGCTGGCTGATGACGGCCGGCTCCTCCACGCCCGCGGCCAGCACGGCGTCGATGGTGTCGGCGTTGATGCCGGCGTCGCGCAGCATGACCTTGGTGCGGGTGACGAAGAAGTCCACCACCTCGGCGCGCACGGCAGCGGCGTCGAAGGCGACGCCTTGGTCGGCGAAGCTGGCCAGCGACTCGTCGATGGCGGCGGCAAGCGAGATAGGCAGGCCCGCCTCGAGCATGTTCACGATGCCGATGGCGCTACGGCGCAGCGCGAACGGGTCGGAAGAGCCGGTGGGACCCTGGCCGACCGCGAACAGACCGCAGATGGTGTCGAGCTTGTCAGCCAAGGCGACCAGCTTGCCCACCGTGGTGTCGGGCAGCGCATCGCCGGCGAAGCGCGGCTGATAGTGCTGGCCGATGGCCTGGGCGACCTGCGGCGTTTCCCCAGAGGCGGCAGCGTAGTAGCTGCCCATGACGCCCTGGACGCTGGTGAACTCGATGACGGCGTTGGTGACCAGGTCGGCCTTGCACAGGCGCGCGGCGCGCTTCGCATCGGCGGCGTCGGCCGCGTCGAGCTGCGCGTCGGCGGAAAGGTCACAGGCCAGCTTCTCCAGGCGCTCGGCCTTCTGGCGCACCGTGCCTAGGGACTCCTGGAACACCACCTTGTCGAGCTTCTCGATGTAGGACTCCAGCGGATGCTTGAGGTCCTCCTCGTAGAAGAACTTCGCGTCGTCGAGACGGGCGCGCACCACGCGCTCGTTGCCGTCGATGATGGTGGCGGCGCACTCGGGGTTGCCGTTGGAGACGATGATGAACTTGTTCGTCAGCTTTCCGTCAGCATCGTAGAGCGGGAAGTATCGCTGATGCATGAGCATGGCGTCGACGATGATCTCCTCGGGCACCTGCAAAAACTCCTCGTCGAAGGTGGAGACGAGCGGCTGCGGGTACTCGGAAAGGTTGACCACCTCGAGCAGCGTCTTCGCGGGAAGATCGGCGGTGAAGCCGGTTTCAGCCTCGATGGCTGCCACGCCCTCGCGGATGATGCGCTCACGCTCGGCCTGCGTGGGGATCACGTAGGCGGCGCGGATGACGTCGAGCAGGTTCGCAGCGGTGTCGACCGTGTGCTTGCCGGGAGCCAGCACGCGATGGCCCATGGTGAAGTTGGAGGACTCGGCGCCGGCGTAGCTGACGGGTAGCACGACGTCGTCGAGCATGGCCACGATCCAACGCACCGGGCGTACGAAGTACTCGCGGTATGCGGCCCAGCGGCAGGAGCGGGGCCACTTGATGGCGGTGATGAAGCCCGCCAGCACATCGGGCAGCAGGTCGGCCACGGGCGTTGCCGGGATGTTCTTGGTGGCGAACACGTACTCGGTGCCGTTGACCTCGCGGCGCTCGAGGCTCTCGGGCGAGAGGCCCTTGCCGCGGGCGAAGCCGATGGCCGCCTTGGTGGGGTTGCCGTCGGCGTCGAAGGCGATCTTGGCCGCAGGGCCCTTGTACTCCTCCACGAGCGCCTCGGTGGCGTCGGCCACGCCGTATGCCATGACGATCAGGCGGCGGGGGCTGGAGTGGATCTCGATGGAATCGTAGGGGATGCGCGCATCGGCAAACGCCGCGGGCACCATCTTCTCGAGCTGCTTGTTAGCGGAATCGAGGTCGAACGCGGGGATCTCCTCCACGCCGATCTCGAACGCGAGAGTGTGCTTATCGGCCATGGTTACTCCCCTTTCTCGTTCTGATCGTCCTGATCGTCGCCGACGACGGTGGCTATGTAGGAGGCGCAGCACTCCTTGACCATGGAGCGCACGCGCAGGATGTAGGCCATGCGCTCGGTTGCGGAGATGACGCCGCGGGCGTCGAGCAGGTTGAACGTATGGCAGCACTTCAGCACCCAGTCGTAGGCGGGCAGCGGCAGGTTGTGCTCCAGGCACAGGCCGGCCTCGCGCTCGTACTGGTTGAATGCCTCGAACAGGAACTCGGTGTTGCCCACCTCGAAGTTGTACGTGGAGAATTCGCGCTCGTTCTCCAGGTACACGTCGCCGTAGGTGAACTCCACGCCGTCGTCGCCGCGGGCCCAGATGATGTCGTAGACGCTGTCGACGCCCTGGATGTACATGGTCAGACGCTCAAGGCCGTATGCGATCTCCACGGGCACGGGAGCGCACTCGAAGCCGCCCACCTGCTGGAAGTAGGTGAACTGCGTGACCTCCATGCCGTTGAGCCACACCTCCCAGCCAAGGCCCCA
>JAUNWR010000081.1:0-7234 GCA_030540215.1 Coriobacteriia bacterium
GCGGCCCTCGTTGACTTTGCCGCCACCTGCGAGTGAAGTGAAGCTGGCGCTTTCGGGGAGGGGTGACGCAGTGTCGTTGCTCATGTGCTTGCTTGCTGCGAACGGCGCCGCTGGCGGGGCGAACGGCGTGCGCGCTAGAGATTGTCTGCAGCCTTGGTGCGCGCGCCGGACGCTGCCCTACCATGTACGCGATGAAAAGCCCGACCAGGCAGCTCGGCTTTGAGCGTTCGCGCCCGCCGTGCGGTGCCTTCGGGCCGCAACCTACCTGTGAGGAGCAATCGCATGTGCGGAATCGTCGGTTTCACGGGCACGCGCCCGGCGCAGGGCATCCTGATCGAGGGCCTGTCGCGCCTTGAGTATCGCGGCTACGACAGCGCCGGAGTGGCCATCTACCAGGACGGCAAGCTCGAGGTGGTGCACCGCAAGGGCAAGGTTTCCAGCTTGGCGCACACGTTGGGGCATTTCAACTTCGAAGGCGCCTGCGGCATCGGTCACACGCGCTGGGCGACCCACGGCCGCCCGAGCGAGGCAAACGCCCATCCGCACACCAGCTGCGACGGCCGCATCGCCGTGGTGCACAACGGCATCATCGAGAACTTCGCCGATCTGCGCGAGGAGCTGCAGGCCGCGGGGCATACCTTCACCAGCGACACCGACACCGAGGTGGTGCCGCATCTGATCGAGCAGGCGCTGCGCGACGGCGCGCCCGACCTGCTGTCCGCCGTCCGTGCGGCAAGCGAGCGTTTGGTGGGCGCCTATGCGCTGGCCGTCGTGTCCGCCGACGAGCCGGGCACCATCGTGGCCACGCGCAAGGATTCCCCGCTGGTGGTGGGCCAGGGCGCCGAGGGCGCCTACGTCGCCAGCGACATCATCGCCATGATCGACGCCACGCGCGACGTGGTGGTCATGAACGACGGCGAGCTGGCCAAGCTCACGCCCGAGGGCGTGACGTACTACACCGCCGCCGGTCAGGTCATCGAGAACCCCAAGGTCACGCACGTGGACTGGAACCTCGACGTGGCCGAGAAGGGCGGATACCCTGACTTCATGCTCAAGGAGATCCACGAGCAGCCGCGCGTCATCCGCGACACGCTTGCGGGCCGTCTGGTGGGCGGCGCTCTTTCCATCGATGAGCTGGACCTTTCCGTGGAGGAGCTCAACCTCATCGACCGCGTTTACATCATCGCGTGCGGCACCAGCTACCATGCCGGCCTTATCGCGAAGAACCTCATCGAGGGCTGGGCGCGCATCCCCTGCGAATGCGAGGTCGCAAGCGAGTTCCGCTATCGCAACCCCATCATCACGCCCACCACACTCGTGGTGGCGGTGTCCCAGTCCGGCGAGACGGCCGATACGCTGGCGGCCATCCGCGACGCCCGCGTGAAGGGCGCGCGCGTGTTCGGTATCACCAACGTGGTGGGAAGCCCCGTGGCGCGCGAGTCCGACGGCGTCATCTACACGAAGGCCAACAAGGAGATCGCCGTGGCCTCCACGAAGTCGTTCCTGGGCCAAGTGGTCTCGCTCACGCTGCTTGCCATGCTGTTGGCGCAGGTCAAGGGCAAGTTGAAGATGAACCAGATCCGCCTGCTGTTCCGCGAGCTCGCCGACACCGCCGAGCAGGTCGAGCGCATCTTGGCCGAGTGCGGCCCGGCGGTCGAGGAGGCGGCGCAGGCGTGCAAGGACGCCCGCAGCGCGCTGTTCGTGGGCCGCGGCATGGGCGCGGCGGTCAGCCGCGAGGGCGCCCTCAAGCTCAAGGAGATCAGCTACCTGCACGCCGAGTCCTATCCGGCCGGCGAGATGAAGCACGGCCCCATCGCGCTGATCGACGAGGGCTTCCCCGTCATCGCCGTGGCGACGAAAAGCCCCGTCTACGACAAGCTGGTGTCCAACCTGCAGGAGAGCAAGGCGCGCGGCGCCATGGTGGTGGCCATCGCCACCGAGGGCGACGAGGAGATCCGCAAGCACGCCGATCATGTCATCTACATCCCGAAGGTGCGCGACGCGTTCTCGGCCATCACGGCCAGCGTCCCGCTGCAGCTGCTGGCGCGCGCCATCGCCGTGGCCCGCGGCTGCGATGTCGATCAGCCGCGCAATCTGGCGAAAAGCGTGACGGTGGAGTAGGTTCGCGTACAATAAGGGCAACGTTGGTGCGGGCGCCGTTCGGGCGCCCGCTTGCTTTACAGGGAGGTCGCTTGTGGTCGAGGACGCGAAAGTAGCGGGCGAAAACCGAAACGACGACGCATCGTCGCAGGTGGAAGCTGCGTTCGGCGCCGTCGAGGGGGCCGTGGGCCTGGGCGTGGACATCGTCGAGATCGAGCGCATGCGTAAGATCCTCAAGCGGTCTCCCGCGTTCGCGCGCAAGGTGTTCAGCGCCGAGGAGTGCCGCTATTGTGACGCCACCGCGCAGCCTGCCGTCCATTACTCCACCCGTTTCGCGGCGAAGGAGGCGGTGCTCAAGGCGCTGGGCACGGGCTTCTCCCAGGGCATCGGCGTGCGCGACGTGGAGGTGCGCCGAACGTCGAAGGGCCGCCCCTATGCCGTGCTCACCGGTCGTGCCAAGCAGGTGGCGCAGGCGCTCGGCGTGCGCGAGCTGCCGCTTTCGCTGTCGTACACGCACACCGATGCGGTGGCGTGCGCCATGGCCATCACCGAGGGGTCGGTGCGCGCGCAGCAGGAGCGGCGCGACCCCATGGAGGAGCTGGCGCGCCAGTTCAAGGAGGCGCGCACCATGCTCGACGACCTGGATGCGACAGCGCCTGCTCCCTTGCAGCCCCAGGTACCCGACGCGCATTCGGCCATGGGCATGGTGCGCGATGCGCAAGAGGAGGCTGATTAGCGGCCGCGTCAGGCTCGATGACCACTTCTCGCAAGTTGGATGCCGGCGCGAAGCGAGGCGTACGTTGGTCGCGGGGTATGAGTTGCGAAGAATCGCTCGTTTTGGCCCCAGCGGGACATAACGAGCGATTCTTCGCGTTTTCTGGGGCGAGGGATGGACAATATTGACGGTATTTCGTGCGAATGGGGAGCGCGGCGCGAATAATCGTTTCTTTTGACCTACTCAGTGGCGAAGAACCGTTCATTTTGGCCGCCGAGGGACAAAATGAACGGTTCTTGTCTAGGCGAATTTGCGAATCCGTCGCCCCGGCGTGTTCGTTCGCTTACTGAGCAGGGATCGCTTGCTGCGGCAGTTTCGTTTTCGTGCTTGTGACGTTACTCTCTGGCGAGCTTAGATGGCGCACAATCTAGGCGCTCGTGTACCTGGGGAAAGCACGCGCGCTTGATGGTCGCAGCAGATGGACGCCCGTTGGGCGCGGCAGCGCCCTTGCCTGCCGGATCCGTTGCATCAACAAACTGGTTTGTCGAAGAGCTCGCTGTAGGCGACCTACGCTGTGCCGCGTGCGTCGAATGCGGAAGCGGCGCATGTATTTCGGCGGAAAGCGGATAATCTCTTATAGTTTGCTTACCTGTACTTGCGCGGAACTTCGTTCGTGTGCGTTCTCCGGATCGGCACTGGTTCGGCGATCTTGTCCGCAATGGCGCTACTCGCTATGACGGGCGCTTTCCCAGATCGGTTGGCTGCTCAGACGCTTGCGAAGCTCGATTTGCCGACGGTCGTAGTGTTCGCTCCTCGGTCTGATGCGCGTTCCGAGAAGTCGCGCGACAGTTGCGCCGACCCTTTTGAATTCCGACCTGTCGCGAAACGTCTGGTTTCCCACGGTGATGACCGTGATTCCCAGGCGGAGCAGCGCATTTCTTCGTGCGGCATCCGAGGCGATGCGCTCTGATCCGGAGTGCTCGGCATCGCTGTCGTACTCAATAGCGAGCTTTGCTTGCTCCCAATAGAGGTCGCAAAGGAAATAGCTTCTATTGAGCGCCTTTTGCTCTGCTGCATTGAGCGGGATGAAGCGGTTAAGCGAAGGCTGGGGGAGTCCCATTCCGCCGATTTTGCAGGGGAGCGTAAGAGCGAGCGCAACTTTCGTCTCGGCAGGCGACGCTGATCGGTCGAGCACGTGATCGAGCGCCCATCGTGCGGTTTTGATCCCGTTTGCCCCCTGGTTTTCGCAAACGGTCGCGCCGAGCTTTTCGCGCGTGGTGATGGTATTGCGCTGAAAGAATCCTCTGCGCGCATGGCGGTCGATGGAATACGTTGCGCACAATTCGCACCCTAAACGCACGGTATCGATTTTGTCGAGCGCAGCCGCCGATTGGACGAAGGCGAGTTCGGGAGAGCAAACGTAAACGTCATCCGCGATTCTGTAGAGCGCCCGTGCTACGGGCGGGGACCAAACGTGGCAGCGGAAGCGCGTGCTGCTATGGAGCGGCTTCGTGGTAGCGATATGCAACGGGATGCTGGCGCACTGTTTTAGAAGCTGCTCGGCGCGGCGGCGGTCATCGATGGTGGGACCCGCGGACGGGAGTTCGGTTGCTGCATGGGCAGACGCGGCCTTGGGCTTGAGCGATTCGTGCGCAAGCCAGTACTCGATTGCTGAAATATGTGAGATCACAATGGCCATACAATCTAAGGTATCAGAGTATTTCACCAGGTAGAACGAGAATTTTGCGGTGCAAGAAATGGGGAAGGCTTTGGTAAGGATCAGGGAAGGGGCCAGCAAGGTTTGCGTAAGGAATCGGCAAGGTTTGCGCAAGGTAGTTGTGATATGGAGGGCTTGCGCAGGCGTCGTGGCTAACGGCTGCGAGTTTGCGACTGCATTTACGGAATGCACGCTGAGATCGATGATGGAAGTGTTGCTTGTTGGGCATGGGATCAGGCTGTCGTGCGGGGCGCGCGATGCGAAAAACCGTCTGTTTTGGTCGTTGTCGGTCAAAATAGACGGTTTTTCACGGTTTCGGAAGTGAGAAACGGACTTTTTTGCCGGTTGTACGCGTATGGGCTTTCCGATAGCGCAAATAATCGAGCGTTTTGGCCTTGAGGCTGCGAAGAATTGTCGATTTTGACCACGGCTGGACAAAGCAAACGATTTTTCGCCGCGGGAACTTGCTGCTTGGCCCGGCTAATGCTCTGGGTACTCGCTGCTCGGCTCGATGAGCACCCCGAAGTCCGATGCTTGGCCAGGCTAACGCTCCGGAGTCCGGTTTTCGTCCCGGCGCGCGCTGGGGGCTCTGGCGCATGCTGGGGGCTTTGGTGCGCGTAGGGGTTCGGCTTTCCCTGGCGATTGACGCGGTCGCGCTTGTGCTTGGGGCGGTGCTGCGGTTTGCGCGTTGGCGCCGGGCTTCCTGCTCGCGTTGGCGAATGCCATGTTTTACTTCGCTCTTACGTGGTTGGAGTACACTGGGTGCGAGCATATGCGTGCGTAGCGCTTGGCGAATGGAGGACGGATGCAGCGAGCGAAGAAGTATACGTTGGAGCAGGTGGCGGCATTGCTTCCGTGGCCCGATGACCTGGCGAACAAGTATTCGCGCGGCAAGTTAACGTTGATCGCCGGTTGCGCTGACTATCCAGGCGCCGCATGTCTTGCGGCGGTTGCCTCGCAGCGCATGGGCGCGGGATATACCGAAGTTGCCTGCTCGCCAGAATCCGTCGCGGCGGTGCGTGCGGCAAGCCCGTCGCTTGTGGCGCGCGCGTGGGATGAGTTGGCGGCGTACGCGCAGCTTGATCCTGATGAACGGGGGAGCATCGCTGGAAGCTCTGCCGCGGTTCAGGCTGCGCCCGCAAGCTCGGACGGGCGGGCGAGCGTGTATCGCGCATGCCGATCGGGCCGTCCGGTGCATGCGGCGCCGCGCCCGAAAGTGCTTGGTCCCGTGGCGCCCCGTCATCCGCTGGCGTTCCTCGTCGGCAGCGGCTTCGATGCCGCCGATCCCCTTTCCGCCCAGCTGACCTGCACCGTTCTCGAGGGCGCGGCCGCTGCGGTGCTTGTCGACGGCGGCGGTCTTGACGCGCTGACCGCTCCCGAAGGCCGCCTGCTGCTGCGCCGCCGCTTCATCGACGGCTTGCCCACGGTTGTCACGCCGCACGCGGGAGAAGCTGCGCGCCTTGCCGCTCCGCTGGCCCTGCCTACCGATGACCCGGCGCAGTTGGCGTTGTTGCTTTCGCAAGCTTATGGCGTGACCGCCATGGTAAAAGGCCCTGTTACCTATATATCTGACGGTGAAACCATCGTGCGCATGTCGGATGGAACCTCTGCCTTGGCGAAGGCGGGAACGGGCGATGTGCTTGCCGGCATGGCTGCGGCGCTGCTTGCGCAGGGTTTGGCCCCGGTAGACGCGTGCGTGCTTGCTTCGGCGCTGCACGCACGGGCGGCGCGGGCGGCGGCAAAGCGCCTGACCAGCATTTGCGTAACCGCTGAAGACGTGGTGGCCGCCATTCCCGAGGCGATTGCCTCGTTGTCGTAGCGCCCTGCTGCGACAGGTGGGCGGGCTTGCGGATGCTATTGCGATCCGGCGAAGATTGGACGAATCCGCATCGCGTATCTGCAGCGCGCCTGCGAAGGGCTGGACATCCTGCCGGTTGCCGGGGCGGGGGATGGCTTTTATCCTTCGTCTCGGTTGCCTTCTTCTTCTGCGCCAGCGACATTCGTTATAGTAAGGGCGAACGAATCTGGATGGCGTTTTAGCGAACGGATGCGGGAGGTGCGACACCATGGAACCGGATCGACCGGAACATAATGAGATGCCCGCAACCACTGTTCGCGATGTCGGGGAGGCGCCGGTAGCTTCCGTTGCGTCAGAAGCCCCGCAGGCGCCATTGCGGCCTGGCTGGAAGCGGTCGTTGAGCATGTTCGCCGCCTGCTTCGTCGCGTACCTGGCGGTCCTTGAAGGCTTTCTGGCGGTTCCGCAGTTCAACGACGTCGTGCAGATCCGCCCGGCGTCGGCGTTGGGGCCGGTGCTCGGGCTGTTCTTCGGCTTGCCGGGCGTTTTCGGTTGCGCGACTGCCAACCTGGTTTCGGATATCCTGCACGAAGGCGCTACGCCGTTCATGCTGGCGGGCTACTTCATGATACAGATCATGTACAACGGCCTGCCGCGCTGGGTGTGGTACCTTGTGAACGCGAGGAGCCCGCGCCCGTACCCGCGATTCGACTCGGCGTCGAAGACGGCGCTGTACATGGGGCTTGTCCTGGTGGACAGCGCGTGCGTGAACCTGGCCGTCTATCTGTTCGTCGGCGCGCCGCCCGAGTCGGGCCCGTCGTTCGCCGCGCGCGGCTTGAATAACGTGTGGCTGGTGGTCTACATCGGCCTGCCCCGGCGTTACGCGCTCGAGCGCGGCCCGCGTATG
>JAUNWR010000082.1:0-7177 GCA_030540215.1 Coriobacteriia bacterium
GTTCCTGCATGGTTCATCGCGTTCTTCTACACCGGCCTGGGCATTGCGCTGGCGCTTTCCGGCGCAAGCTTCCTGATCCGTTTCGCGCGTCGCGGCAATCGCCCCGCCCCGTGCCCGTTGGTTCCTCGTGCAGCTTCTCGCGGATAACGCGTTTCACAACCGCATTCATCACGAAGGCCCGCTCAACCGAGCGGGCCTTCGCTTTGCTGCCGGGAAATCCTGGCGAACGGAAGTCCTGACAAGGGGTTGTTCGGGTCGGGAAGCATCTTGTGGAGCTTCCCTAACTTTGGCTATGGCGCGTGTCGTTGGGGAAACGGAAGCGCCATAGCCATTGGGAGGTTGCCACCTAGCGGCGCTTCTACTTTCGGCCGGGGAAATATGAGCCGATTGCGCGCCCCGCCATGGGCATTCGGTCGTCGGAAGGGCTACTTGATGGCTTCGAAGCCAGCGGCCAGGTCGGCGATGATGTCGTCGATGTTCTCGGTGCCGATGGACAGGCGCACGGTGGTGGGCTTGATGCCGGCGGCCAGCAGCTCGTCCTCGGTCAGCTGGGAGTGCGTGGTGGAAGCCGGGTGGATGACCAGCGACTTCACGTCGGCCACGTTGGCCAGCAGGCTGAACAGGCTCAAAGACTCGGTGAACTTGCGGGCGTCATCGGCGGTGCCCTTCACGTCGAAGGTGAAGATGGAGCCGGCGCCGTCGGGGTAGTACTCGTCATAGAGCTCCTTGGCGCGGCCGGTTGCCAGCGCCGGATGGTTCACGGAAGCCACCTGCGGATGGTTGTTCAGGAACTCCACCACCTTCAGCGCGTTCTCCACATGGCGGTCGACGCGCAGGGAGAGCGTCTCCAGACCCAGCAGCAGCAACCATGCGTTGAACGGGGAGAGCGTGGCGCCCTGGTCGCGCAGCAGCGTGGCGCGGGCCTTCGTGATGTAGGCTGCGGGGCCTGCTGCCTCGGTGAACACCACGCCGTGGTAGCTGGGGTTGGGCTTGGCAACACCGGGGAACTTATCGGCGTTGGCGGCCCAGTCGAACGTGCCGGCGTCGGTGATCACGCCGCCCATGGCCGTGCCGTGGCCGCCGATGAACTTCGTGGCGGAGTGGACGACCACGTCGGCGCCGTGCTCGATGGGGCGCAGCAGGTAGGGGGTGGAGAAGGTGGCGTCCACGATGAGCGGCACGTTGTGGCGGTGCGCGATGTCGGCCCAGGCCTTAAGGTCGAGCACGTCGGAGTTGGGGTTGCCCAGCGTCTCGGCGTAGAGCAGCTTGGTGTTGTCCTGGATGGCGGCCTCGACGGCGTCCAGGTCGGCCGGGTTGACGAACGTGGTGGAAAGGCCCTGTTCGGCCAGCGTGTGCTCGAACAGATTCAGCGTGCCGCCGTACAGGTTGGTGGAGGACACGATGTGGTCGCCGGCCGTGGCGATGTTCTGCACGGCGATGGTGATGGCGGCGGAACCGGTCGCCACACCCAGGGACCCGACGCCGCCCTCGAGCGCGGCCACGCGCTCCTCGAAGGTGCTGACCGTGGGGTTGGTCAGGCGGCTGTAGATGTTGCCGGGCTCGGTCAGGCCGAAGCGGCCGGCGGCGGTGGCGGCGTCCTTGAACACGAAGGACGAGGTCAGGTAGATCGGCACGGCGCGGGCGTCGGTTGCCGGATCGGGCTGCTCCTGGCCGGCGTGCACCTGCAGGGTTTCGAATGCGTACTTCTGCTTCTCAGACATCTGGCTATCTCCTAAATCGATTGCTATAGCTTTCTTGTTCTCATATAACTTGATGACGGTTCGTAGTTATACCGAAGCAAAGGAAGCGGGTCAATAGGAATATAGGAGATTCCGTTTGCGGGGTATTTCGAAATTCAGATACCTGGTTTTTCATGCTGTCGATAAGCCTAGCGAATAAATGGGAAATACCGCTCCGAATATGCCCCATGGGGGTATACAAGTGCTACAATCGTCTTGTACTGTTAACCAAAGCTAAGAAAGGTGGTGCCATGGTCGCGACCGTAATCATCTGCGCTGTCATCGCCGTTGCCGCCGTGTTCGCGGGCAAAAGGGCCGTTCGCACGTTCTCTGGCGATGGCTCGTGTTGTGGCGGGAAGAGCGCGAAGAAGGCAAAGCGCACGCATGTCGAGGACACCGATGAGGCAAACTATCCGCATGCGACGGATGTGCCGATCGGCGGCATGACGTGCGAAAGATGCTCCGCTGCGGTTGAGAACGCGCTGAACGGCATCGATGGCGTGTGGGCGCGGGTCGATTTGGCGGCGAAGAACGCGCATGTGCTGTCCAAGCAGCCGCTTGACATGGATCGTGTGAAGGACGTCGTCCGCGAAGCCGGCTACTACGTGATCCAGCGTTAGCCGCAGGTCGTCGAAGGGCAAGGGGCCGCATGCGGCGGCCTCTCCGCTGGGCGGTACGCATCTATGGCAAGGGAGGGCGCCGGCCGCGGCATTGTGCGGCGCGGCTTGCCTCAAACGCGAAAAGGGCTTCCCGAGGGAAGCCCTTTTTCGTGGCCGATCGGCGGTTTCGCGAACCGCGCTATGCCAGCAGCGCGCCTAGGCGCATGCACTCGGCAGCGGCGTCATCGTCGGGGTAATCCTTGGCGATGACGCTGTCCACCACGTTCAGACCGGCCTCGTCGGCGCGCTGCTCCCACAGCTCCATCCATTCGCCGTCGTTCCAGTCGTAGGAGCCGAACAGCGCCACCTTCTGGCCGGACAGGGCGGGCTCCACCTCGTCGTACATGGGCAGGAACTCGGTGTCCTCGAGCTCCTCGTCGCCCATGGCCGGGCAGCCGAAGGCGAACGCGTCGAAATCGCCGATGCGGTCGGCGCTGAAGTCGTTGCACTGCACCAGGTCGGCAGTGCCGCCCGCTGCGCGCACGCCCTGCGCCACCAGATCCGCCATGGCTTCGGTGTTGCCCGTGCCGCTCCAGTACACCACTGCTACTTTGCTCATCTGCATATCCTTTCGTTTGCAAGGGAAGCGTCGGTCTTGTGCCGAACGGTCGAGGCGCTTCGGGCGAGCGCACCGGCCGTTCGGCGCGAATGCGGCAAGGGTGCGTTCCGCCGCCGGCGTTCCATGCTTGCGGCGTTTGCGCGCTTGCGAGCCTTTCGCGCCTGCGGACGCAGGTTACACCGCTGCCGCGAACGCCTCCTGAGCGGGGAAGTTCTCATCGATGGAGGCAAGGCAGTCGATGGGCACGCCCTCTTCGAACAGGTCCTCGTAGGCCGCGGTGCAGGTTTTGTAACAGCAGAAGCACGCCTGCGCATCGCGGGCGCGGCTGTACACCTTCCAGCAGCCGCTGCACAGGCTGTTCTCGCCCTTGTTCTCGATGAAGCCCACCACGTCGTCGTAGGGGTAGCCCAGGAAGAACCCGATCTCGTGCGGGAACGCACAGCTGCCGGAAAGCGTGGCGGCCAGGTCGGTTCCGCAGATGCGGCGGTGCAGCTTGGCGATGCAGGCGGAAAGGTCGGAGGGGTCGTAGCCATCGTCTTGCAGATAGCGGAATACCTCGGGCTGCATAAGGTATTCCCTCAGCATGGTTGGACGATACACGTACAACAATAGGCCGGTCTTTCGCCGTGCCAATATCTCGATACGCACTCCGCACGGCTCGAGTTTTTTGCGGCAGATGCCCAGTTCATGGGCGAACTTGGTTGAGTCGAGGGCATTGAGCGCGGCGCTTCCGTCGGGGTTTTCGCCGGTGTCGGCGCCTTCGCGGTATACGAACATGTTCGCCGGCTTCAGCCCAGCCAGCGCAGGGGAGCAGTGATGCACCAGCTTGCGCTCCAGGTCCATGGCGCGGCTTGGTTTCGCGCTCGATACGTTTGAGATCAAGGCGGCTCCTCCCCATTCATGTAATCCGTGGCTAACATAGTAAGCATAAGTAAGCCGCAGTCAACATGTTTGGGGAATCTTCGCAAAAGATTTTTCGCCGAAGCGCTACACCAGCGTCAGCGCGATGAGGGTGGCGGCGATCACGCCAAGGATGATGGTAAGGGCGTTCGCGAAGCCGGCTAGGCCGCCGTCGCCGCCCGACATCTGGGTATACATAGGCGCAAGCGCGCTTGCCGGGCTCCATACCAGCAGCGTGAGCAGGGCGCGCATGACGTCGTCGACCGGAAGCGCCAGCCAAACGATGCAGGTCAGCGCCACGCTGAACGCAGCGCGCAAGCCCACCAGGCGCGCCACCTTCGCCAAGCGCTCGCGCGAGACGGAGAAACTCATCATGAGCCCCAGCATGAACATGGCCAGAAACGAGTTGGCGTTGGCGATGGGCTCGGTGAACGCGACCAGCTCGGCGGGCAGGCGCACTCCCGCCACCGACAGCACGATGATCAGCAGGTACGTATCGAACGGCAGGCTGGAGAACAGGCGCTTGGCAACGAAGCGCACCGAGTGCTCGATGCGCTTGCCTCCGGCGATCAGGCCGGTGAGCGCATAGGACCCGCCGGCCATCATGAACGCGTTGCCGGCGTCATAGAGGCAGGTTGCCATGGCCATGGTGGGCGAGAAGATGGCCTGCACGAACGGCAGCGCGAAGCATCCCAGGTTGAATCCGCAGCCGTTGAGCAGGAAGAACGCGCGGTCCTCGCGCTTGGTCCGCGGGGTGATGGCGAAGGTGACCAGGTACGCGCCGAAGGCGAAGGCGAAGCCGAGCGGCACGAGCAGCAGCATCTCCGGCGAGAAGTCGGCGGCGCCGAACGCGTGCAACACCGCGCAAGGCAGCGTGAACGTGAACACGATCTTCGACACGAACGTGCCCGGCGTGTTGCCGAGCTTGCCGGTGTGGCCCATCCAGTAGCCTGCGATGATGATGCAGACGAAGGCGAATACTTTGATGAGTGCGGTTTCCATGCTGTTCTTTCTTCCTAGGCCCCTTCGAGAAGCCCGTCGGCGTTTTCCCTGCGCAAAACGGGAAAACGCGCAAACCCCCAACCAATCGAATCCCGAAAGAAACCGGTCAGGGGCCTGCGCGTTGTGCGACTTGCGTATGCGGTTGTAGGGCGAGGGGTCTTATGCGGCAGCTTCATCCCCTCGCCGGGGTTGCCTTACAGATGCGCGTTGATGAGCTTCGGGCGGAAGCCTTCGCCTTCGAGCGCCTTGACGATCTGCTGCTTGTGGTCGGTGCCGAACGCCTCGATGGTGACGCGCAGCTCCACGGCGGCCTGGCGGTTCGTGGTGACGAACTGGTTGTGGTCCAGGCGGATGACGTTGCCCTTGTTGTCGGCGATGACCTGCGCCACGCGCACCAGCTCGCCGGGGCGGTCGGGCAGAAGCACCGACACGGTGAAGATGCGGTCGCGCTGGATCAGGCCGTGCTGCACCACCGAGGACATGGTGATGACGTCCATGTTGCCGCCGGAGAGGATGGAGACGACCTTCTTGCCCTGGAAGTCCAGATGGCGAAGGGCGGCCACGGTGAGCAGACCGGAGTTCTCGACGACCATCTTGTGGTTCTCGACCATGTCCAGGAACGCCGCGATCAGCTCATCGTCGTCGACGGTGATGATGCCGTCGAGGTTCTCCTGGATGTAGGGGAAGATCTTGTCGCCGGGCTCGAGCACCGCGGTGCCGTCGGCGATGGTGTTGGCGCGCGGCAGCTTCACCACGTGGCCGGCCTCAAGGGAGGCCTTCATGCATGCGGCGCCGGAGGGCTCCACGCCGATGACCTTGATGTGGGGGTTGAGCAGCTTGGCCAGCGTGGAGACGCCCGTGGCAAGCCCGCCGCCGCCGATGGGCACCAGGATGTAGTCGACCAGCGGCAGCTCCTGCACGATCTCCATGGCGATGGTGCCCTGGCCGGTGGCCACGCCCAGGTCGTTGAAGGGGTGGATGAAGGTGTAGCTGTTCTCCTCGGCAAGCTTGAGCGCATGCTCGTAGGCCTCGTCGTAGACGTTGCCGGCCAGCACCACGTCGGCGCCCAGGGCCTTGGTTCGCTCGACCTTGATGAGCGGGGTGGTGGTGGGCATGACGATGGTGGCCTTGACTCCGTAATGCTGCGCGGCGTAGGCGACGCCCTGCGCATGGTTGCCGGCGGAAGCGGTGATCAGGCCGTGTGCGCGCTCCTCGTCGGTCAGCGTGCTGATTTTATAGTAAGCGCCGCGCACCTTGTAGGCACCGGTGCGCTGCATGTTCTCGGGCTTGAAGAACACGCGGTTGCGGGAAATCTCGCTGAAGTAGGGGCTTTCAATAAGCTTCGTCTCCTGTGTAACTTCCTTGACTTTGGCTGCGGCTTCTTCGAATGCGTCCAGCGTCAGCATAGTTTCACCCCTTTTGTTTTCGGTTCGCGGCGGTTTAATGTCGGTGAACATCATAGCCGTGCGAGCGCTACAATGGTGAGGTTCCATATCAGCGCGACAAAATTCGACGCTTTGCCTAGGTTTAAGGCTTGGCGAAGGGCGCGAAAACGCTGCCCGGTTTCGGACAGATAGTGCTACGTCCCCATGTGTCAGCTGGGGGCGAAGCGCGCGACGCGCTGCCGTTCCGCGCGCATAAGCGCGCATGTTGGGGCGCAAGCCCCGGAAAGGACGACCATCATGAAGGTCATCGCCACCCCGAACGCCCCCGCAGCAATCGGCCCCTACGTGCAGGGCCGCATCTGCGGCAACCTGCTGTTCGCCAGCGGCCAGATCGCGCTCTCCCCGGAGACCGGCGAGCTTGTGGGCACCACCATCGAGGAGCAGACGGCGCAGGTCATGAAGAACGTGGCCGCCATCCTGGCAGAGGCCGGCACCGACTTCGACTACGTGCTGAAGGCCACGTGTTTCCTGGACGATATCGACGATTTCGCCGCGTTCAACGCCGAGTACGCGAAGTCCTTCGGCGATGCCCGTCCGGCACGTTCGGCCGTGGGCGTGGCCAAGCTTCCCAAGGGCGCCCTGGTGGAGGTAGAGGTAATCGCCGAAGTGTAACTGTTTCGCCGTTCTGCCGAACGGCGAATGTACTCGACACTGCGGGCCGCTGCGGCACCCCGCCTTCGCACGAGCCTGAAGGTTTGCGTACCAAAGTACGCGGCGCCTTCACGCTCCCGCGAATTCGGGGCACCGCAGCGGCCCTCGTTGACTTTGCCGCCACCTGCGAGTGAAGTGAAGCTGGCGCTTTCTGGGAGGGGTGACGCAGTGTCGTTGCTCATCTTCTTGCTTGCTGCGAACGGCGCCGCTGGCCGGGCGAAA
>JAUNWR010000007.1:0-40171 GCA_030540215.1 Coriobacteriia bacterium
CAGCAGGGCGTCGGCCCACACGTAGGCCACGTGGCCCTCGTCGAAGGGCAGCGGCACGCCCCAGTCGAAGGTGGAACGGCTGATGGACAGGTCCTTCAGGCCGCTCTTCACGAAGGTGACCACCTCGTTCTTGCGCGTTTCGGGACGGATGAAGTCGGGGTTCTCCTCGTAGAACTTCAGCAGCGGCTCCTGGAACTCGGAAAGCTCGAAGAACCAGTTCTCCTCGCCGCCGGCCTTCTGCACCGGGCGATGGCAATCGGGGCACACCAGCTCGCCGTCCTCGTTCTTCTCAAGGTCGGACTCGGCGTAATAGGTTTCCTCGTGCACGCAGTACCAGCCCTCGTAGCTGCCCTTGTAGCACCAGCCCTTGTCGAACAGGTCCTGCCAGAATTTCTGCACGGTGCGGGCGTGGCGCGGCTGGGTGGTGCGCACGAAATCGGTGTAGGTGATGTCGAGCAGGTCCCACACGTTGCGGAACGCCGGCTCCATGGAATCGCACCAGGCCTGCGGGGTCATGCCCTTCGACTCGGCGGTATCGGCCACTTTCTGGCCATGCTCGTCCATGCCCGTGACGAACGCCACGTCGTAGCCGTTCATGCGCTGGTAGCGCGCGACGGTGTCGGCGGCGACGGTGGTGTAAGCCGTGCCCAAGTGGGGCTCGGCGTTCACATAATAGATGGGCGTGGTGAACGAGTAGGTTCCCTTTGACATGGTGCTTCCTTTTGCTCGCGGCCGCAGTCGGGCGAATGATGCCCCGCCAACCTGGGTTTTCGCAGTGCCCCTGATTGTACCACGCTGAAAACCGCCATCGCACGCCCCGAGGCCCGGCAACATGCAATCATCGGGCGATCCGGTGGGCTCGAGCGCTTGTGCACGTTTAATGAGCGGCACGGTTTGAACATATCTGGCCGGTATAATTAATGCCAATTGTTATAAATCGAAGGATGGCGGATGTTTTCTAACAAACTTCAAACGAACCCGAGCAGCCGCCCTCGCCACCGCTTGCCGCTGACCGTCGCCTTGAGCGCGACGCTGGCCTTCGCAAGCGTGCCGGTCGCGGGCATGACTCAGCGAACCGCATGGGCGGAGGACATCGATACGAACGTGCAGGCCGACGCCGCACAGCAGGAGGTCGAGCGCACTGCCGCCGAATACGACCAGGCCATAAGCCGCGTCGATGATCTGAACCAGCAGATCGCCGACAACGAGGCGCGCATCGCCGAGATCGAGGAGACCCTTCCCACTCAGCAGGAGCGTAGCTCCGCCGCAGCGGTGAAGCTGTACAAGACCCAGGCTTCCACGCCCGGCTTGCTGGAAATGATCCTCAGCTCCGAGAACATCGTGGATTTCTTCACGTCGCTTGAGTACGTGTCCCATATCTACAGCAGCAACCAGGCAGAAATCAAACGCCTTAGCGAGCTGAAAGACGAGCTCAACCAAACGAAGCGCGACCTTTCGCAAGCGAAGAAGGACGCCGATACCGAGGCCACCAACGCCGAGCAGGCGCTTTCCGCCGCCCAGCAAGCGCGCCAGGAAGCCCAGCGCAAGGCGCAAGAGGAAGCGGCCCGCCAGGCCGAAGAGGCCGCGAAGGCCGCCGAAGCCGAGGCAGCCAAGGCCGAAACCGCCAAGGAAGCCGACAAGCAGGAGCAGGCCGATTCCGCCAGCGCTCCGGCTGCCGCCGAGGCAGCGGGCGGCTCTTCCGCGGGCACCGTTGAGGCGCCCAGCGACGACGGCGCCGACTGGGCAAGCGAGCGCGACGTGTTCGTGGCGCAGTGGGCCGGCCGCATCGATGCGTACCTTGCCGGTTCGCCCATGGCAGGCACCGGCAAGGTGTTCGCCGAGGCCGCTTGGGACTACGGCGTGGACCCGCGCTGGTCGCCCGCCATCTCCAACACCGAAAGCTCCAAGGGCCTGTACTGCTCCGGCAGCTGCAACGCCTGGGGCTGGGGCGGCTGCAGCTGGGGAAGCTGGGAGGAGGCCATCCGCGATCACGTGGCCGGCCTTGCCCGCGGCTACGGCTACACCATCTCGGTGGATGCCGCCAAGAGGTACTGCCCGCCGAACTGGGAACATTGGTATAACGCAACGCTTGCGCAGATGAATATGATCTAGAAGGGAACCCGGCCACGCGCCGGGTTTCTTGCTGCGGGGCGCGATCGGCCCCGCCATGCGCACTAGGTTTTCTGTATTGGACGCTGGGATCTTCGCCGCTGCGCATCTCAGATGCTTCGCCATAGCACGCGGAGTGCTTCGCCACCGAATGCGCCGGCATTCGCCATGCCGCTTGCCGCTATAGGGGGTACGGGCTTCCCCTTTCCGCCTATCCATCGTCGGGCAACGGGCCAAAGCCGGCCCAATCGCCCCTAGCACTTCCCTTTCGCCGGCAGGACGAACATGCCCAGGATGAACGCCAGCACGGGGACGATGCATTGCAGCCAGAAGCTGAAGTCGAAGCCGCCGAGGTCAACGCCCAGCGCGTTTTGCGAGGTCAGCGCCATAGCGGCGATGAACACCGATGCCGAAAGGCTGCCGATGAGCTGTCGCGCGGACGTGATGATGGCCGAAGCCTGCGCCAGCTCGTCGGGATCGAGCGTGGTGCACGCCCACGCCGTCAGCGGCATCATCAAACACGCGATGCCCGTCGCGCGGATGCCGTAGAGCACCGTGACCACCCATTCGGGGACGCTTGCGGGAATCAGAGCGAACGCTACCGTGCCCGCAAGCACCGTGATGCAGCCCGCCGCGATAAGCGGCCGCGGGCCGCGGCGATCGAGCAAGCGCCCGGTGATGGGGTTCATCACGCCCATCATGATGGCGCCGGGCAGAAGCGTCAGACCCGACACCGTTGCGGAAAGCCCCTGGATATCCTGCACGAACAGCGGCACCATGATCGACGGCGCCATGAACATCATGTGCGCGCATATGACGATGAGCGTGGAGATGGCGAACGTCTTGTCGCGGAAGCATTGCAGCCGCAAAAACGGCTCGGGAACGCGCAGCTGACGACGCGCGAACACGACCAGCCCCGCCACGCCCGCCAGCAACGGGACGACGAAGCCCGCGCCCACGGACCCGCCCGATTCCAACATGGTGGCCGCAATCATCACCAGCACGAAGCCGCCGGAATACAGAAGCGCCGATATCAGGTCGAAATGGCCCGGATGATCAGGGCGCTGCACCACGTCATCGAGCAGCAGAACCGTCAGAACCATCACCGCAAGCGCGATGGCGCCAAGCATCCAGAACATAGAGCGCCAACCCCACGCATCAATGAGGAAGCCGCTGATAGTGGGGCCGATGGCGGGCGCGAACCCGATGATCATGCCCACGATGGCCGTGGCCTGGCCGTACTGGCTTTTCGGGTAGATGTTGAGCGCCACCAGCTGCACGAGCGGCAGGCAGATGCCGGCGCCGCCGGCCTGCAGCAGGCGCGCCGCCAGCAGACACGGGTAGTTCGGCGCGAAGATGGCCGCAGCGCAACCGATGGCGAACGACGCCATGGACGCGAAAAACAGCTTCTTGGAATCGAACCGGTTCATCAGATAGCCCGTCATAGCGCTGATCAGGCCCAATACGAAGATGTATGCCGTGGTGAGCAGCTGGCCGGAGCTTGCGCTGATGCCGTACTCGTGCATGACCGCCGGCAGCGCAGCGATCATCATGCTTTGGGAGATGCACGCCGCCGTGGTGCCCGACACCATGATGCCCAGCACCAAGCGGCGCTGCCGCGGGGGCAAGCCGTCGCGCTCGGGTTCGGAATCGGGTTCGGGGTCGGCTACAGCAGCCGGCGCAGCAGTTTTCAAACGAGACGCGTTCGCCGCGTCTTCGAGGTTGGTTTCGTTCGTATCCATACCGCGATGGTAGCAGTTGCAGCGCACCCGCACCCACCCGCGCACGAAACGCGCACGGAAGGAAGGCTCCATCAGACGAACAGAGGGCGAGAAGCGCGCGGAGCAAATGTTTGGAGACAGAAGCCTTCTCCCAAACGTCTCTCCGCCCCTCGTTCGCCCCGCACATCGCGACGGGCTGAGTTGCCGAAACGGCACTCCTAC
This sequence comes from Coriobacteriia bacterium, assembly GCA_030540215.1. Taxonomy (GTDB): domain Bacteria; phylum Actinomycetota; class Coriobacteriia; order Coriobacteriales; family Eggerthellaceae; genus Senegalimassilia. The sequence goes on from JAUNWR010000007.1 coordinate 4,053, forward strand.
CGCAGCTTGTCGCGGCGTTGTTTCCAGTCGGGCATGAAGCGGTCCATGAGCTGGTGAAACCTTGGGCCGTGGCCGCGCTCGAGCAGGTGGCACAGCTCGTGCACCACCACGTATTCCAGGCATTCCGGCGGGTAGAGCGCCAAGCGCACGTTGATGCAGATGCGGCCCGTGGAAGGTTGGCAGCTGCCCCAGCGGCTGGTCATGTTGCGATACGCCAGCTGGCCCGCCTTCACCCCCATGATGGGCTCCCATGCCGCCACCAGCGCCGGCACGCAGGCCTGCACCACCGCCCGCCACTGCGCCACCTCGTCCTTCGACGCCTGCGATGCCTGCGCCATGGGCGTGGCGGACACGCGCTCCATCTGGGCTTCTATCCAATCATGCTTGCGATGAACGAAATCTGCCACGTCCGCAGGCGACATCCAGGCGGGCGCGGAGGCGTCCACATGGCCACCGTCGCGGGCGATGCGCAGATTGAGGTTCTTCACCTTTTTGCGCTGCAGGCGCACCTCGATGCCGTCGACGTGAAGCACCTCGGGCACTGCCGCGCGCGCAGGCTTGCGGCGCATTGCTTGCGAACCCGCCTTCCCTGCCCCGGCCGCCGTGCGCCCGGCACTCGACGAACGTTGCCGCGGCACAACCTTCCCCGGCGCTCCGCTCCCGCGACCGGAAGCGGCCGAACGTCGCTGCGACGCGGTGCCCGCCACGCGCGATCCGCCCCTCGCCTGGCGCTTGAGCTCGCCCGGGTCCACGCGGCGCGTGCGCACCGGGCCGGATCGGTTCTCGCTGGCCACGCCCTACGCCTCCAGCGAGATCTCGTACGCGGCGTTGCGCGGCAGGCCGAACTCTGCCGCCAGCGTTTTCGCGATATCCTTGTTGCGCGCACCCTCGGCTTTGAGCTGGGCGGCGCGGACGCGGGCGGAATCCTCGGCGCTTTCCTGGGCCGCCTGCCCCTCGGCCTCGCTGGGGCCGTCGATCACGATGACGATCTCGCCCTTGATGCCGCCGGCCGCTTCGCGGGCGGCGAACTCGTCGCGCAGCACGGGCAGCGCATCGCGCACCACTTCCTCATGCAGCTTCGTGAGCTCGCGGCACACCGCCGCCTCGCGCAGCGGGAACGCCTCGGCCAGCGCCGCCAGGGCCCCGGCGATACGGTTCGGGCTTTCATAATAGATAAGCGCCGCGTCCAGCGTGCGCACCGCGTCCAGCGCGGCCTTCTGCTCGCCCGCCTTGCGCGGGAAGAAGCCGCCGAAATAGAAGCGCGGGTTCGTGCAGCCGCTGGCAACGTACGCCGTGGCCGTGGCGGTAGGCCCGGGCAGCACCTCCACCGGAGCGCCCGCCTCGCGGCATGCGCGCACCAGCCGCAGGCCCGGGTCGGACACGCCCGGCATGCCGGCGTCGCTGCAATACGCGATGACCTCGCCCGCCTCCACGCGCGCCACGATGCCATCGGCGCGCGAGCCGATGAGCGCCTCGTCCAAGCGCTCCAAACGCTTGCCGATGCCGAACGCCGCCAACAGCTTGCCGGTGACGCGCGTGTCCTCCGCGCACACCACATCGGCGCTGGTCAGCGCGTCAAGCGCGCGCTGCGGCATATCGCCCAGGTTGCCGATGGGCGTCGGGCAGATGATCAGCTTGCCAGCCATAACGTTCCTTTCTTGTTGCAAGACGACCGCGTGAACAGGGGCGACAGTCCCCCATCGCCCCTGCTGACGGCTTTACGCCCTGGTTTCCTGCACGTCGAGCGCGCCGGCTTCCTCGACCGCCGGCGTGGCCGCCGCCATGCGGGCCGCGCGGGCCTCGGCCTCCTTGTCTGCCAGGTTGCTCTTCGCCACCGCGATCATGAGCTTGATGCGGTTGAGCTGGTTGACCTCGGACGCGCCGGGGTCGTAGTCGACGGCCACGATGTTGCTCTCCGGGTAACGGCGGCGCAGCTCCTTGATGACCGCCTTGCCCACCACGTGGTTCGGCAGGCAGGCGAACGGCTGCGTGCACACCACGTTCGGCGCGCCCGTGCGGATGAGCTCCACCATCTCGGCCGTGAGCAGCCAGCCCTCGCCCATGGAGTTGCACAGGCTCAAGATCTCGCTCGCGTACTCGGCCAGCTCGTAGATGCTCGCCGGCGGGTTGAAGCGCGTGGACTCCTCGAGCGCCTTGGCCACCGGCGCGCGCAGGGTCTTCACCGCCTGCAGGGCGATCTTGCTGCCGAACGCGCCCTTGGCCGAACGGCCGAGCGGGTCCTTCTGGAAGATGCCACCCGCGGCGCCGAACAGGAAGAACTCGATGAGCCCCGGCACCACGGCCTCGCAGCCCTCGCGCTCGATGACGTCGACGATCTGGTTGTTCGCCGTGGGGTGGAACTTCACCAAGATCTCGCCGACCACGCCGACGCGCGGCTTGGTGCCCTCGCCCTGCAGCGGCAGCGTGTCAAAGTCCTCGACGATCTGCTTGACCGTTTGCTTAAACTCGCCGCGCTTCACGCCGCGCGCAAGCTGACGCTTGCACTCGTTCATCCAGTGGTCGAACAGGGCGTTCGCGCTGCCGGGCTCCACCTCGTAGGGGCGCGTGCGGTACAGGCACATCATGAGCAGGTCGCCGTACTGCAACGCGGAAACCGCCTGGTAGAGCATGGCCGGCGTGATGGAGAAGCCGGGGTTGACCTCGCCGAGGTCCTTGAAGCTGATGGCGATGACCGGGATATGCGACAGACCCACCGACTTGAGCGCCTTGCGGATGAGCGAGATGTAGTTCGTGGCACGGCAGCCGCCGCCGGTCTGAGTGATGAGCACCGCCAGCTTGTCGGTGTCGTACTTGCCGGACATGACCGCTTCCATGATCTGGCCCGTGACCAGGATGGATGGGTAGCAGATGTCGTTGTTCACGTACTTCAGGCCCGCGTCCACCGCCCCGTGGTCCACGGAGGGCAGCAGCTCCACGTTGTAGCCGAAGCGCTCGAAGATGGGCACGAGCAGCTCGAAGTGGTACGGCGCCATCTGCGGGGCCAGGATGGTGTAGCCCGCGTCGCGCATCTCCTTGGTGAACTGGGCGCGCGGGAATTCCGTCGAAGCGCCGCTGTCGCGCTGCTTGAACTCGGCCTGCACCTCGGGCGCGGCCTTCTCCGTGAAGCTCGCGGGCGGCTTGATGGCGGCCGCCGCGGCCTGCACGGCCTCGGCATCGGCGCCGCCGGCCTGCTTGCCCGCCGCGCGCTCCTCGGCCTCGGCCAGCAGCTGCTCCACGTCCAGGCTGCATGCGCCGCAGCCCGCGGCGTTCTGCGCCTGCTCGGCTGCACGGGCCTCGGCCTCCTCGTCGGCCTGGTCCTTCAGGGCCGCAAGCAGACTGCGCACGCGAATGCGCGCAGCGCCCAAGTTCGACACCTCGTCGATCTTCAGCACGGTGTACACCTTGCCCGCCTGCTCCAAAATCTCCTGCACCTGGTCGGTGGTCAGCGCGTCAAGGCCGCAGCCGAAGCTGTTCAGCTGGATGAGGTCGAGGTCCTTGCGCTCCGACGCCACCTTCGCCGCGGCGTACAGGCGCGTGTGATACATCCACTGGTCCACCAGGCGGATGGGGCGCTCGAGCGTGCCCAGGTGCGCGATGGAGTCCTCGGTGAGCACCGCCAGGCCGAAGCTGGTCAGGAGCTCGGGGATGGCGTGGTTGATCTCGGGATCGTTGTGGTACGGGCGGCCCGCAAGCACGATGCCGTGCGTGTGGGTCTTCTCCATCCACAGCAGCGTCTCGGCGCCCTTCTCGCGGATGTCGGCCTTGAACGCCTCGTCCTCGGCCCACGCGGCGTCCACCGCGGCGTCGACCTCGGCCTGCGTGGGCGCCGCCACGCCCTTGCCGCACAGCTCGGGATGCGCTTGGATCAGCTCCACGAACAGGCGCTTCTTCAGATGCTCCTTCTTGTCATAGGGCAACCACGGGTTCAGGAACTGCGTGTCGGAGTCGCGCAGCTCGTCGATGTTGAGGCGCAGCGCCTCGGCGTAGCTGGCCACGATGGGGCAGTTGAAGTGGTTGCCGGCGCCCTCGTCCTCCTGGCGCTCCCACTTGCTGCAGGGGAACCAGATGAAGTCGGGGTGCTTGTCCAGCAGGTTCATGATATGGCCGTGCGAGAGCTTCGCCGGATAGCACACGCTCTCCGACGGCATGGACTCGATGCCGGCCTCGTAGGTTTTCTTCGTGGACGGGTCCGAAAGCACCACACGCCAGCCCAGCTTCGTGAAGAAGGTGAACCAGAACGGGTAGTTCTCGTACATGTTCAGCGCGCGCGGGATGCCCACGGTGCCGCGCGGCGCGTCCTGCTCCGCCAGCGGCGTGTAGTGGTCGAACAGGCGCTTGGACTTGTACTCGAACAGGTTGGGGACCTTGTCAGCCTTCGTCGCCTGGCCGAGCGCGCCGGCGCCCTTCTCGCAGCGGTTGCCCGTGATGAAGCGGCGATGCTTGCCCGTGGCCTCGTCGACGCCGAAGTCGTTGACGGTGAGCAGGCAGTGGTTCGAGCACGCCTTGCAGCGCACGGTCCTGTGCGTGGGAGCGAGGGCCTCGAGCGCATCAAGGGACAGCAAGCCGCTGACCTGCGAATCCTGACGGCTGAAGCGGTCGCGGGCCAGAAGCGCCGCGCCGAACGCGCCCATGTTGCCGGCGATGTCGGGACGCACGGCGTTCACGCCCGAAAGCTGCTCGAAAGCGCGCAGCACGGCATCGTTGAGGAACGTGCCGCCCTGCACGATGACCTTGCTGCCCACGTCATGCGGGTCGCGGATCTTGATGACCTTGAACAGGGCGTTCTTAATGACCGAGATGGCCAGGCCCGCGGCGATGTCGCCGACGGTGGCGCCTTCCTTCTGCGCCTGCTTCACGCGGCTGTTCATGAACACGGTGCAGCGGCTGCCCAGGTCGACGGGGTTTTCCGCGCCGATGGCGGTTTTCGCGAACTCGGACACGTCCAGGTTCAGGCCGCTGGCGAAGCTTTCGATGAAGCTGCCGCAGCCCGAGGAGCACGCCTCGTTGAGCATGATGTGGTCGATGACGCCGTCTTTCACGCGCAGGCACTTCATGTCCTGGCCGCCGATGTCCAGGATGAACTCCACGCCCGGCAGCATCTCCTGCGCGCCGCGCAGGTGCGCGACCGTCTCGATCTCGCCCGAGTCCACGCGCAGCGCCTCGAGCAGCAGGTGCTCGCCGTAGCCCGTGACCGTGGAGTGGCCGATGGTCACCAGCGGGTTGCCGGCGGCGTCGCGCGGAAGCTCGCGGTAGAGCTTGGCGATGGCGGCCTTCGCGCAACCGAGCACGTCGCCCTTGTTCGACACGTAATGGGTCCACAGCAGCTCGCCGTCCTGGCCGATGAGCGCGGCCTTGAACGTGGTGGAGCCGGCGTCGATGCCCAGGAAGGCGGTGCCGCGGTAGCTGGCAAGGTCGCCGCGGGGCACGCGCTCGCCGGCGTGGCGGGCGTTGAACTCGTCCAGTTCCGCCTGGTCGGCGAACAGCGGGGGCAGGCGCACGACCTCGCTGCCCTGAATGTCGCCGAGGTTCTTCAGGCGCTCGAGCACATCGGAGAGCAGCTCGGCCTTCACCGTTTCGCTGGCCGCGCCCGCGATGGCGCAGCCGCCGGCCACGAACAGGTGGGCGTTTTGCGGGACGATGCGGTGCTCCTCGTCCAGGTTCAGCGTTTCGTAGAAGCGTTTGCGCAGCTCAGGCAGGTACTGCAGCGGGCCGCCCAGGAAGGCCACGTAGCCGCGGATGGGGCGGCCGCACGCCAGGCCGGAGATGGTCTGCGTGACCACGGACTGGAAGATGGACGCGGCGATGTCCTCGCGGCGCGCGCCTTCGTTAAGCAGCGGCTGTACGTCGGTTTTCGCGAACACGCCGCAGCGGCTGGCGATGGGATAGATGGTGGTGGCGTGCTGCGCCAGCTCGTTCAGGCCGCCGGCGTCGGTGTTCAAAAGCGCCGCCATCTGGTCGATGAACGCGCCGGTGCCGCCGGCGCACGTGCCGTTCATGCGCTGCTCGATGCCGTTGTCGAAGTAGATGATCTTCGCGTCCTCGCCGCCCAGCTCGATGGCAACGTCGGTTTTCGGGATGAAGGTTTCGACGGCGGTTTTGCTGGCGATGACCTCCTGCACGAACTCGATGCCCAGCCATTGGGCCAAAAGCAGGCCGCCCGAGCCGGTGATGGCGATGGTCATGCGCTTGTCGCCGAAGTCGCGCGCAGCCTCGGACAGCACCTCCACGATGGTGGCGCGCACGTCCGCGTGGTGACGACGGTACACCGCGTAGCGGATCTGGTCCGCGTCGTCCAAAATGGCAAGCTTGACCGTGGTGGAGCCCACGTCGATGCCGATATGCAGGTTCTCGTTCTGGTTGTTCTCGCTCATGTTCCGCCTTATTCCTTACAGTCGAATGGGGTCGCCGGGTTTGATGAAGAACAGGCGCATGGCCACAAGGGCCATCTCCTGCGAGCTTTCCTTCATGCCCGTCTCGATCCAGTGGGTGATGACCCCTAGATACGCGGTGGCGTAGAACGCCACATAATATTGCACGAACGGCGAGGGGTCGTTGCGGTAGCGCTCGTGCAGGATGGTTTGGATGATCTCGGTGCATACGGCGTCGCGCACGCGCGGGCCGAAGCTCGGGTCGCCTTTCGGACCCATGATCGCGTGCAGGAAGTCGCCCTGTTCGCGCAGGTAGTCGAACAGTTTCACCAGAAACGGCATGGGCTTCTTGTTCACGCGATAGCGCAGCACGTCCTTCAGGCTGAGCTGCTGCATGCATGACTGGAGGTTCTCCAGGTCGGCCATGATGTCGTCTTCAAGGACGGCGAGCAGGCCCTCCATGTCGCCGAAGTTGTTGTACAGCGTGCCGCGGTTGAGGTCCGCGCGGGCGCACAAGTCGCTGGCGCTGAAGTTGGTCAGGCCACGCTCCTCGATCAGCTCCACGAGGGCATCGCGCAGCGCGCGCTTCGAGCGCGTGATACGCCGATCCTCGACGGCGAGCGGCGCGGGCTTGGCGGGCGGGCAAGCTGCGGCGGACGAGCTGGCTGCGACGGGGGCCACGCCTGTCATCGATGTTGTTGCGGCAACGGACGATGCGACGGTTTCCGATGTCTGACGAGCGGTCGATGCGGCGGTCGCCACGGCAGCGCTTGCCGCTGCGGCAGCAGGCTTCGAAGCCGGCGCCGAACTATTGTGCGTAGGCACATACCCTCCTTCCTTGCGTACACGGGTTGCAGGTGCGCGCAGGCGCAAATCACGACGGCCCGCAGCGCAACGTTCTGCATTTTGAACAACCCGGGCAATAATGGACAAGGTGTTCAATAGCGTTATTTTACCGAGCGCACAAGTGGGAATCAACGAACGCTAAGCGCCTGCATAAGAGTCCCGCAACCTCTTCTTATATAGGTAGCCGTGGGTCTTGCACGGCGCCCGAAATGCAAGGCGACGCCCGAAGACCCTTCCACCACGGTACGTTTCGCAGAGCAACGTCGGCAGCACGGCATGGACTCGAAGCAACGCCCAGCGCAATGCGGTTTGCAAAATAGCATCGATGCGACGCGATTTCCCGAGCGGCAGCATCGGCGGAGCAACGTGGCTTCCGGCGCTCTGCCGGCACCGCGATGCCGTTGGGCGCCGCCTTGCCGCCGTTCGTCCCTGTTCTACACCATAGCCGACCAGGTTATCGATTTCACAGATAGCCTCCACACGCCTTTTCGTATGAGCAAAGCTATTGCCCAAAAATCCCCGCTCGGTATACTAGGCGTCACGCAAAACAAGGCGCCACTGCCCCGCCCGCAAACTCGCGGTGCAGCCCAGGCGCAAACGATGGGAGGGAGACCCTACATGAAGAAGTCCGCACTGAAGAAGCTCGCGGCATTCGCCGCTGCAGGCGTCCTGGCCGCCGGCGTCTTGGCCGGTTGCGCAGGCTCCGGTTCCAACTCCGGCTCCGACGACAAGACCATCACCGTCGCCGCCAGCCCCACCCCGCACGCCGAGATCCTCACCAACGCCGTGGCCGATCAGCTCAAGGAGCAGGGCTACACGCTCGAGGTGAAGGAGTTCACCGACTACATCCAGCCCAACACGGTCACCGAGGAGGGCGAGGTCGATGCCAACTACTTCCAGCATCAGCCCTACCTGGATTCCTTCAATGAGGAGAAGGGCACGCATCTGGTCTCCGTCGAGCCGATCCACTTCGAGCCCTTCGGCCTGTACGCCGGCAAGACCGCTTCCCTTGATGCCCTGGCCGACGGCGCAACCGTCGCCGTTCCCAACGACACCACCAACGAGGCTCGCGCCCTGCTCCTGCTGCAGCAGGAGGGCCTGATCAAGCTGGCCGACGGCGCAGGCATCACCGCAACCGCCAAGGATATCGTGGAGAACCCCAAGAACCTGCAGATCAAGGAGCTTGAGGCCGCCAACATCCCGAACGCCCTGAAGGACGTCGACATCGCCTGCATCAACGGCAACTACGCCCAGGCTGCCGGCCTGTCCGTCGAGAAGGACGCCCTGGCCGTCGAGGCCACCGACTCCCTGGCCGCCGAGACCTACGCCAACGTGCTGGTCGTCAAGGACGGCAACCAGGATTCCGAGAAGATTCAGGCCCTGGCCAAGGCCCTGAAGTCCGACGCCGTGCGCGACTTCATCAACAAGACCTACGAGGGCGCCGTCGTTCCGGTCTTCTAAGCCACAGCAACGAACTGATCGCGAAAGCGGGCCCACGGGCCCGCTTTTTCGTTGCCAAAGGCTCCCACGCCCGCCCTAGGGTGAACAGGGACGGAGGTGTGTTCCGGGGAGAGCGTTCGCATCTCCCGAATAACCATCCTGAACACACCTCCGTCCCTGTTCACCCACCCCCTGTTCACCACACTTGCCCCAATCCCACCAGCCCAACCCGAATCCACGCCGGCAAATGCCATCCCAACCACCCAATACTGCCGCACGCAAGGCTCACCACGATACGTCTGCGTTTAAATGGGGCCTTGGGAGTAGCCAGACTTCCCCCGTCTGAAAAGTCCCAGGTCACAGGCTCGGACCACTATTGGCTACTCGGGACACTCGAATTCAAGCGCAGACGTATCGCGCTTTGCGCCGCCGAGCACTCGAACAAGGCCGCAAAATAGCGCCGCCGAGCGTCAATCATTCATGGAACAGTTGGGCGCGGCGCCCGGTAGCGGTCGCAATTTGCTATCCTGTTGCAAAAGCGTCGCCCGTTAAAAGGACAGCATCATGCAAATCACCCCGGAAGAAATCGCCGAAACGCTTGCCATGGTCAGCAAGCAGCACCTGGACATCCGCACCATCACGTTGGGCCTGAACCTGCGCTCCTGCACGGATTCGGACATCAACACCATGGCGCGCAAGGTGTACGACAAGATGACAAAGGCCGCCGAGCAGCTGGTGCCCACCGCCGAGCAGCTCGAGCGCGAATTCGGCATCCCGATTGTGAACAAGCGCATCTCCGTCACGCCCATCGCCGAGATCTGCGCCGCCGTGCCCGACACCGACCTGTCGCGCATCGCCGTGGCCATGGACAAGGCCGGCGCCGAGGTGGGCGTCGACTTCGTGGGCGGCTTCTCCGCGCTCGTGCACAAGGGCGCGTCTGCCGCCGATAACAAGCTGATGGATTCCATCCCCAACGCACTGGCCGCCACCGAGCGAGTGTGCTCGAGCGTCAACGTCGGCTCCACGCGCGCCGGCATCAACATGGACGCCGCGCTGAAGATGGCCGGCATCGTCAAGCAGTGCGCCGAGCTGACCGCCGATCGCGACTGCATCGCCGCCGGCAAGCTGGTAGTGTTCTGCAACGCCGTCGAGGACAACCCCTTCATGGCCGGCGCCTTCCACGGCTCGGGCGAGGCCGACGCCGTGGTCAACGTGGGCGTTTCCGGCCCGGGCGTCGTGCGCCAGGTGCTGGCGAACATGCCCAAGGACGCCGATATGACCGAAGTCGCCGAGGCAATCAAGGCAACCGCGTTCAAGATCACCCGCGCCGGCGAGCTGATGGCCCGCGAAGCCAGCCGCCGCATGGGCGTGGCCAAGGGCATCCTGGACCTGTCGCTGGCCCCCACCCCGGCCGAGGGCGACTCCGTGGCCGAGATCCTGGAAGCCATCGGCGTGGGTCAGTGCGGCGGCCCGGGCACCACGGCCGCGCTCGCCATGCTCAATGACGCCGTGAAGAAGGGCGGCGTCATGGCCAGCTCCAGCGTCGGCGGCCTGTCCGGCGCGTTCATCCCCGTGTCCGAGGATGCCGGCATGATCCGTGCCGCCGAGTCCGGCGCGCTGTGCCTGGAGAAGCTCGAGGCCATGACCTGCGTGTGCAGCGTCGGCCTGGACATGATCGCCATCCCCGGCGACACGCCGGCCGAAGCCATCTTCGGCATCATCGCCGACGAGTGCGCCATCGGCATGATCAACAACAAGACCACCGCCGTGCGCGTCATCCCGGCCATTGGCAAGAAGGTCGGCGACAAGCTGGACTTCGGCGGCCTGCTCGGCTACGCGCCGGTCATGCCCGTGAACACCCACGCCGGCACCGTGTTCGCCCACCGCGGCGGCCGCATGCCCGCCCCCATCAACTCGCTGAAGAACTAGCAGCGGCGGCAAACATCGCCCGAACGCAAGCGGGGATTCCGAAAACTCGGAATCCCCGCTTTTCTTTTGACTTGGAGGCAAGTAGCCCTCGGCGCCCCCAAGCATGGATATCAGTCAAACGAGCGCGGCTTGGGTTATCTAGCGAAATCTCCACCGAGGAAAACCAGGACTGCGAACACACATCGCTACCGCACCTTCCACGCGTTGCGACAAGCGACTCCTTGCCGCAACGCAAAAACGGCTCCCGCGGCCTTAGGGCCGCGGGAGCCGTTCGTTTGCGTTTGGGTGCTTGACTTAGTCCCTGGTCAGCTTGCGGTGCAGGCGGTGGGGCTTTGCGGCCTCCTCGCCCAGGCGCTCGATGCGGTTCTTCTGATAGCTCTCGAAGTTGCCCTCGAACCAGTGCCAGTTGCCCGGGTTCTCATCGGTGCCCTCCCACGCCAGGATGTGCGTGGCAACGCGGTCGAGGAGCATACGGTCGTGGCTGGTCACCACGGCGCAACCCGGGAAGCGCAGCAGCGCCTCCTCCAGGCTGGACAGCGTCTCAACGTCCAGGTCGTTGGTGGGCTCGTCGAGCAGCAGCAGGTTGCCGCCCTGCTTGAGCGTCAGCGCCAGGTTCAGGCGGTTGCGCTCGCCGCCGGAGAGCACGCCCGCGGGCTTCTGCTGGTCGGAGCCCTTGAAGCCGAAGCTTGCCACGTACGCGCGGCTGGGCACCTCGGTCTCGCAGACCATCATGTAGTCCAAGCCACCGGAGACGACTTCCCACACGTTCTTGTCGCCGTCGATGCCCTCGCGACCCTGGTCGACGTACGAAACCTTCACGGTCTCGCCGAGCTTCAGGCTGCCGGAGGTAGGTTGCTCGATGCCCATGATCATCTTGAACAGGGTGGATTTGCCCACGCCGTTGGGGCCGATGACGCCGACGATGCCGTTGCGCGGCAGCTCGAAGGACAGGTCGTCCATGAGCACGCGGTCGCCAAACTGCTTGTGCAGGTGCTCGACCTTGAGGACCTCGGCGCCCAGGCGCGGACCGGCCGGGATCTGGATCTCGGTGAAGTCGAGCTTCTTGGACTGCGCTGCCTCGGCGGCCATCTGGTCGTAACGCTCCAGACGGGCGCGGCTCTTCGCCTGACGCGCCTTCGGGGAGCTGCGGACCCACTCGAGCTCGCTTGCCAGGCGCTTCTGCAGCTTCTCATCGCGCTGCTTCTGGCCCGCCATACGCGCGGCCTTGGTCTCCAGGTACGTGGAGTAGTTGCCCTTGTACGGGTACAGGCTGCCGCGGTCGACCTCGCAGATCCACTCGGCCACGTTATCCAGGAAGTAGCGATCGTGCGTGACGGCCAGCACGGCGCCGGGGTACTTGTGCAGGAACTTCTCCAGCCACAGCACGGACTCGGCGTCCAGGTGGTTGGTGGGCTCGTCGAGAAGCAGCAGGTCGGGGGCCTCGAGCAGCAGACGGCACAACGCCACGCGACGACGCTCGCCGCCGGAGAGCACGTTCACCGGCATGTCGGGGTCGGGGCACTGCAGCGCGTCCATGGCCTGGGAAAGCTGGCTGTCCAGGTCCCAACCGTTGGCCGCGTCGATGGCGTCCTGCAACTTGCCCATCTCCTCCATAAGCGCGTCGAAGTCGGCGTCGGGCTCGCCCATGAGCGTGCCGATCTCGTTGAAGCGGGCGATGTTGGCCTTCACCTCGGCGAACGCCATCTCGATGTTCTCCAGGACGGTCTTGTCCTCGTCCAGCGGCGGCTCCTGCTGCAGGATGCCCACCGAGTAGCCGGGGGTCAGGCGCGCGTCGCCGTTGCTGACCTCCTCGATGCCGGCCATGATCTTGAGCAGCGTGGACTTGCCCATGCCGTTCGGGCCCACCACGCCGATCTTCGCGCCGGGGTAGAACGACAGGGTGACATCGTCGAGGATGACCTTGTCGCCGTGCGCCTTGCGCGCCTTGTACATTTGGTAGATGAACTCTGCCATGATGCTCCTTTATGTTTGACACGGCGGCATTGCCCGCCGAAAAAGCCGTTCCTTTGATTTAACCATATACCGGCGGAAAGGCATATCACCCTTCGCCAAATGCACGCGAACGCGTGCCCTCCTCCCCAAGCGAGCCAGGACCGGAAACCCCGAGTTCAGGGGCTCCTTTTGCCAAGCGCGCACGAACAAGGGCACCTTGCGCTACTTCCCAGGTTTTTGCAGGGCCGCGGCCGCGGCGGCGGCCCAGGTGCGCGGAACGAAGCGGCTGCCGAACACGATGAACTTCGCCAGCACGCCCGGGCAGCACAGCAGGCGGTTGCAGCCCAGCGCGCGAAGTGCCGCGCGGGCCACGCGCGGGGCGCTGATGGTCATGCGGGCAAGCGCCGTGCCGCCCGCGTCGGCATTGTCCCAAAACGGCGTGCGAACAGGCCCGGGGCACAACGCGGTCACGTGCACGCCATGCGGGCGCAGCTCCATATGCAACGCGCTTGAGAACGACTGGACGAACGCCTTCGAGGCGTAGTACGTGGACATGTACGGCCCGGGAACGAACCCGGCCACGCTGGCCACGTTGAGGATGCCGCCGTGCCCGCGCGCCGCCATTCCAGGCGCGAACGCGTGGCAAAGCTCCATGAGCGCCATGTCGTTAGTTTGCACGAGCGCGCGTTGGCGTTCCAGGCTGCTTTCCGCGAAGGGCGCATCGTAACCGAAGCCGGCGTTGTTCACAAGCGTCTCCACCTGCAGGTTCGCCGCCTGCACCTGCGACGCCAGCGCATCGACGGCGCCCGGCTGCGCGAAGTCGGCGACGAAGACTCGCGTGTCGACGTCGAAGCGTTCGGCCAGGTCCTTCGCCAGCTCCTCGAGCTTGCGCCGATCGCGTCCCACCAGGGCTAGCGTACCGCACTCGCGAGCGAGCTGCGCGCACAGCTCGCGGCCGATGCCGCCCGTCGCGCCCGTGACCAGCGCACAAAGCGCAGGCGGCTGTTGCGGGGAGGATGCATCGCCGACGCCTGCCCCGTTTTGGGAACCCTCTATGTTCTCGGGCAGCACCATGTTCGCCAACTCCTTCACCTTATCCTTCGCTTCTTGACACCGCCCGACAGGAAATCAGCCCCCAAAAGGGCTCCCATCCGCGGTATCGCGATTAATCGACCATCGCCACGCACAGCACCACGAGCAGAGCGGTCGCAACGACAAAGCCCGCCATCACAGCCCATACGGCCGGGCGCGCCCAATTCACCGTCCAGCCGAAACCGGAACGCTGCGGCAAAAACAGGCTGACATCGCCGGGGTTGTAATAGAACAGGCCCAGCTTCCAGTATGCATCATCGTCGACCAAAAGCGTGTCGGACCGCTGCATGCGAAACACCCGCGAGCCGGACTGGCCGTATACCGCATTGAGGATGACGTCGCCCGCCGCTATCAGCATCGCAACCACGACGATGGCGGCGACCGCCCCCGTTATCGGCAGCACGCCGATCATGGAAAGCTCGATGAGGAGACCGCAAACCGCCGTGATAACCAGACCGCCCACCAGCAGAAACACGGTTTGCGCGTGAGCGAACATCCCGTACGCCCACGCAGAACTCGCCGGATTGCCCGGTTCGGTTCCCTTTTTCGAACGCAGCACCGTCCAATGGGAGAACACGAAGCAGCCGGCCAAAAAAAGCTCGAGCGCTACGGGAAACGCGGCAACCACCGGGCTTTTCACCGCGACGTCGGTGACGGCACCGGAAAAATCAACGTGCACGGGAATCTGAGCGGGCATGACCGGGTAGCCGGCGATGGCAACGCCAACGGTCAGCAAGATCACCGGCGCATACAGCCAATTCCATGCTAGCGAGATCGCCCTCGGCGTATCCTCAGCACCCTCCCCGATCGCCGCAACACGTTGCTGCGCCTCAGCCTGCCAGCCACGCTCGCGTTTGATCGCCTGAACGCAGCGGCGATAGCGCACGATAAGCCCATAGCCCGCCACAAGGGGGACAAGAGAACCGGCCACGACAAGCGCCATCACCGCCTTCATGCTCCCCATCAGGCAAAAGGCGACCGCCGCCAAGGTGAGAACCGTCGTTAACGCCGCAATAATCGCGACGAAACGTTGCTTCAGGACGCGAATACCCGGATCGCTTTGGGCGGTCTCGGGCACCGAAACGGAGAAGGCCTGCCCATCAGGCTGCAAAAGCGGGGTGATCGCCATCATCGCCCCGACAAGCGGGATTGTGGCGATAAGAGCGAACATGACAAGCTGCATATCGGCGGATTCCATATCGTGACCTCCCTATTCCTTTTCGCAGAACACTTCATCCAACTGGGCTTTTACCTGCTGCTCGAACTCCTGGCGCGCACCTCCGGAAGCCTTGAAAGCCAACGCGAGCTGATGGATATCCCGAGACAGCCGCTCCTTCGCCACCGCCGTGTCCGCGGCCGCCGCCGGCTGCGACACGAACGCGCCTTTGCGACCCTTCATCTCCACGTAGCCCTCATCGCGCAGCAACGCGTACGCCTTGTTGACGGTATGCAGGTTGATGCCCAGGTCGGAGGCCAGGTTTCGAACACTCGGCAGTGCATCGCCCGGCGCAAGCTCGTCCTGCGCAATGCCGCGAACGATCTCGTTGCGAAGCTGCTGATACAACGGCACATCGAGCGCTTGGTCGATACGCGCGAACATGAGTTGCCCCTTTCCCTGATCCTTTGCCGCGGCCTGCGCAGGTTCATCGCCTTTGCCGCGGGCCACCGCCCTCGGCCGTCCCTTCGTCCTCTGCCCGGCTTTTGCCTCTCGCTTTCGCTTTCCAGCCCGCTTTCGCCACGGCCTTTACCCGTGCGCTCTACCGGCCCTCTGTTCCGCCTTTTGCGGTTCTCGGACCCTCGCCCATCCCTTCCCGAGTTTCCCCTTGCGCTTCTCTTACCATTCGCCGTTAGGTTTCCTTGGGATTCTGTTATAGCTGCATTATAACAGTTTCCCCACTCCTGTTCTATAGCAAGTAGAACAGGAGTGGGGAAACTCGTGTGATGTTGGCGCAACGGTGGATTGCGGCAACCGAACGCAGCGGCACGCCGTACCATAGGGGCAACGAAAACGCACGAACCCAGGAGCACTCATGGATCTGCAGAACATCCCCACCGTCTATCCCGAGGGCGCCGCGGCGCAGCAGCACGCCGCGCAAATGCAGCAGGCCACCGCTGCTGCGCAGGCGGCTGCCATGGCGCAGGCCGCGCAGGCGCAACAAATCGCCGGCATAACCCAGGCCGGTGCCGCAGCGCAGGCCGGCATGCCCGTTTCGCATCGCCCCATGCGGCAAGCGGGCCGTCAGCTTCGCAGCACCACGCAGCTGCATGCGGTGGTCGAGGCTTGCCAGACGGTGCGCATCGCGTGCGTGGACGAGGAAGGCCCGTTCATCGTGCCCATGAGCTTCGGTTACGACTGGGCCGACCCCGAGGAGATCGACGCCGACGCACCGCGCCTGGCGCTGTGGGTGCACTCGGCCGGCGTTGGCCGCAAGGTGGACGCGTTCAACCGGGAGCCGCGCGTGGCGATCGAGATGGACGTGCAGGAAGGCCTGATCACGGGCACATACGCCTGCGCATATTCATACGCATACCGCTCAATCATGGGCACGGGCACCATCCATCGCATCCAGGGCATTGAAGCGAAGCGCTACGGCCTCACGCGCATCATGCAACATCTGGCGCCCGAAGCGTCGACCGACTTCACCGACCAAGCGCTCGCCCGCGCGAACATCTATTGCATCGACATCGACCGCTTCACCGGCAAGCAACGAGCATAGCGAACGATTTCGCTGAAACGAGAACGGGGCCGCCGGCATATCTGCCGGCGGCCCCGTTTAACGAGCGTATGTTATTGCGCTTGGCACCAGGTCAGGAGCCCCTTGCAGCCAGCCAGCACGTCACGATAGGTGTCATCGAAGTTGCCAGTGAACCAGGGGTCGGCCACGTCGGCGGCGTTCGCGCCGGCTTGCGCGATCATGCGTGCTTCCTGCGCATCAGGCAAGACTTTCCCATCCTCGCCGACCAGCCCCGCGCCGGGAGCGAAAGCAAGCAGACGCACGCATTTCGTCTCCGGGTCGCTTCCGAAGATGCGGCTCAGATGGCGCTCGTTCTCGTCATCCATGTACACGAACAGGTCCCACTCGTCGTACTCGTCGGCGCGGACCTTGCGAGCGCGATGCGGCAGCACCGGCACGCCCACCTGCTTGAGCTTGTCGACCGTGCCATGATGCGGCGGATGCCCGATCTCGTCGTTGGTGGTGGCGGCCGAATCGATGAACAGGACGTCGGCAAGCCCCGCCTTGTTCACCAGGTCCTGCATCACGAACTGGGCCATGGTCGACCTGCAGATGTTGCCATGACAGATGAAGAGGATGCGTGAGGTGGCTTGACGACGTGACATGCGACTCCGATTCGATTGCGATTAGCAGTAGCTGAATATGCTATTGCACGAATCAAGGAAGCGCAATAATGCATCCGATATTCGGCTAACTTCGCCACAGCTTAGGCACCGAACGGGGAAGGCCCTTCGTCCTCAGCAAGGACGAAGGGCCTTCCAAAACGGGCTTCGCTCGAAGGCGAATCTGCTCGACGGCGCGCTCCCTCAACGTATCGTCAGCCGGCAACCGCTTCGCGTCCAAAAGCCCGGCAGGCTTACGCGCTCCCGTCAGCTCCCTACAACCCCAGGTCGCTAGCGACTTCGGCAGCGCACTTGAGGGCGTCGGCCATGGCGTTGACCACCAGGCTGCTGCCCGTGCGGGCATCGCCGGCAACGTACACGACGGCGTCGTCCTTGCCAGCGGCGGCGCGCATAGCGCGATGCGAATCGCCTGCCGCCATTACCGGAAGCGGACGGCCCTGCGTTGCCAGCGGCACGCCGAACGCGTCGAACACGCCGCCTTCCGGACCCGCGAAGCCGCAGGCAACCAGCACCAGCTGCGCATCGACCTCGCGCTCGGAGCCTTCCACGGGCTCGGGCTTGCCGGCCGACCAATCGAACGAGCGAACCTGCAACCCGCGCACATGCCCGGCGCCGTCAAGCAGCACCTTTTGCGTGTCGGCACACCATTCGCGCAGGTCATCGCCCTGCAGCGCGATAGCTTCCTCCTGACCGTAGTCGGTCTTGGCCACGTTGGGCCATTCGGGCCACAGGTTCGACGCCGCGCGCTCCTTCGGCGCACGCGGGCCATATTCCAGCTGGCGAACCGTGCGCGCGCCCTGGCGCACCGCGGTGCCCATGCAGTCGTTGCCTGTGTCACCGCCGCCGATGACCACCACGTCCTTGCCCTCGGCGCTGATGGCGGGCTTGCGGCCCTCGAGCAACGCGCGCGTCTGCTCGGTCAGGTAATCCACCGCGTACACCACGTCCCCCGCGGCAACGCCGGCGTCGAAGCCTTCCGCTCCCACGCCGCGTGCCTTGCAAGCGCCCGCGGCAACCACCACGGCGTCGAACTCCGCAGCCAAACCCGCAGCCACGTCGGCATCGGCCGCATCGACGCCCAAGCGGAACTCGATGCCCAGCTCGGCCATCAAATCCACGCGACGCTTGACCACCGACTTGTCCAGCTTCATGTTGGGGATGCCGTACATGAGCAGGCCGCCGGCACGGTCGTGGCGCTCGACCATGCACACGCGCGCCCCGCGGCGCGCCAGATCCCACGCAGCCACCAGGCCCGCCGGGCCCGAACCGACCACGGCGACGCTCGGCGCGTCCGGGCCCGCCGGCTCGAAGCGACGCGGCCCGCCGTGCGCCCACTGCCAATCGGAGATGGCGCGCTCGTTGTCGTGGATGGTCTCGGCCTCGTCGTTGCGGGCGAGGTTGCACGCGGCCTCGCACAAAGCCGGGCACACGCGGCTGGTGAACTCGGGCATGGGGCTGGTCAGCGCCAAGCGCTCGGCAGCCTGCTCCCACTGGCCGCGCCACACCAGGTCGTTCCACTCGGGAATCAGGTTGTGCAGCGGGCAGCCGGAAGGCCTTGCCTTCCCAAACGGTGCTCCCACCTGGCAAAACGCCACGCCGCATGCCATGCAGCGGCTCGCCTGCTCACGCGTCCGCTCCTCAGGCACCGGCTCATACAGCTCGTCGAAATCGCGGGTTCGCTCTTGCACGGGACGCAGGCTGTGGGCGCAGCGGCCGTGTTCCAAAAATGCTCCGGGCTTTCCCATCGCCTACTTCCCTTCCGTCATGGCATCGAATGCGATCTGCAGCGCATCGGTGCGCGATTTGCCTGCCGCCTCGGCCTCGGCCACCACGTTCATCACGCGCTCGTAATCGCGCGGGATGACCTTCACGAAGTGACGCTTCAGTGTGTTGAACTGGTACAACAGCTTGATGCCGCGCGGGCTTTGCGTGCGCTCGGCGTGCTCCTCGATCAGGCTGCGGATCAGCTCGATCTCGTCGGCGGAAGGCTCGCACAAGCGCACCATATCCTGGTTGCAGTTGGCGGCCAGCGTGCCGAACTTGTCGTAGACGTACGCCACGCCGCCGGACATGCCGGCCGCGAAGTTCGGCCCGACCTCGCCCAAGATGAGCGCCACGCCGCCGGTCATATACTCGCAGCCGTGGTTGCCCACGCCCTCCACCACCACGGTGGCGCCGGAGTTGCGCACGGCGAAACGCTGGCCGGACAGGCCGTTGACGAAGCCCTTGCCGCTGGTGGCGCCGTAGAACGCCACGTTGCCGATGACCACGTTCTCGTCGAACTTGTACGTGGCCGTCTCGGGCGGGCGCACCGTCAGGATGCCGCCGGACAGGCCCTTGCCGAAGTAGTCGTTGGCGTCGCCGGTGATGTTGAGCGTCACGCCGCAGGGCAGAAACGCGCCGAAGCTCTGGCCGCCGGAACCGTCGCAGTCCACGGTGATCGACCCCTCGGGCAGGCCCTCGGGATGCTGGCGCGTCACCTGGCTACCCAGCATGGTGCCCACGCAGCGGTTCACGTTGTCGATGTCGGCGCGGAAGCGAATGGGTTCCAGATGCTCGCGCGCGCTGGCCGTGTACGGGATGAACAACGTGGCGTCGAGCGACTTATCAAGCTGGCAATCCGCCGCCATGGACGGCAGGAAGTGGCGACCGTCCGCGCCGGGGATGGCGCGGCCGAACTCGCAGGTCGCGGGCGCCAGCATGTCGGACAGGTCCATCTCGTTGGCCTTCCAGTTGCCGGGCACCTCCACCTGGCGCAGGCACTCGGGGTGGCCGACCATCTCGTCGACGGTGCGGAAGCCCAGCTCGGCCATGATCTCGCGCAGCTCCTCGGCCACGAACATCATGAAGTTCACCACGCACTCGGGCTTGCCGGCGAAGCAACCGCGCAG
The DNA here is from genome assembly GCA_030540215.1 of Coriobacteriia bacterium. GTDB lineage: Bacteria > Actinomycetota > Coriobacteriia > Coriobacteriales > Eggerthellaceae > Senegalimassilia. The sequence continues at coordinate 23,930 of JAUNWR010000007.1, forward strand.
CTTGCAGTTCTGCGTGGCGATGCCCACCGGGCAGGTGTCCTGCTGGCAATCGCGCTGCATCATGCAGCCCATGGCCACCAGGGGCATGGTGGCGAAGCCGAACTCCTCGGCGCCGAGCAGGGCCGCCATGGCCACGTCGCGGCCGCACATGAGCTTGCCGTCGGTCTCCACCACCACACGGCTGCGCAGGCCGTTGCGCAGAAGCGTCTGCTGGGTTTCGGCCAGGCCGATCTCGAACGGGATGCCCGCATGGTAGATGGAGTCGCGCGGGGCAGCGCCCGTGCCGCCGTTGTGGCCGGCGATGGTGATCTTGTCCGCGCCGCCCTTCGCCACGCCGGTGGCGATGGTGCCCACGCCTGCCAGCGCGCACAGCTTCACGGACACGCGCGCATCGGGGTTGGCGTTCTTCAGGTCGAAGATGAGCTCGGCCAGGTCCTCGATGGAGTAGATGTCGTGGTGCGGCGGCGGGGAAATCAGGCCAACGCCCGGCGTGGAACGGCGAACTTCGGCAATCCACGGGTACACCTTCTTGCCGGGCAGGTGACCGCCTTCGCCGGGCTTCGCGCCCTGGGCCATCTTGATTTGGATCTCGATGGCGCTCGACAGGTAACGGCTGGTCACGCCGAAGCGGCCCGACGCCACCTGCTTGATGGCGCTGCATTTGCAGTCGCCGTTGGCCAGCGGCGTCTCGCGCGCCGGGTCCTCGCCGCCCTCGCCGGTGTTGCTGCGACCGCCCAGGCGGTTCATGGCGATTGCCAGGCACTCGTGCGCTTCCTTAGAGATGGAGCCATAGCTCATGGCGCCGGTGTTGAAGCGCTTGACGATCTCGCTCGCGGGTTCGACCTCGTCCAGCGGCACCGGCTGGCGCGTGGGCACAAAGTCCATAAGGTCGCGCAGCGTGACCGCACGCCCGGGCACGTGGCACGCGGCGCTGTACTCGCGGAACAGGTCGTAGTCGCCTTCGCGGCAAGCGCGTTGCAGCAGGTAGATGGTTTGCGGGTTGATCAGGTGCTCTTCACCGCCAAGCGGGCGCCATGCGGTGACGCCGAGCGTGGGCAGCTGCTCGGGCGAGGGACTCTTCTCTAGGGCCAGAGCGCTGTCATAGCGCTCGTTGAGCTCGCGCTGCACGCCGGCGGCGTCCAGGCCGCCGATGCGGGTGGAGGTATGCGTGAAGTACTTCTCCACCAGGGAATCGTCCAGGCCCAAGATCTCGAAGATCTGCGCGCTGTGGTAGCCCTGCATCGTGGAGATGCCCATCTTCGACATGATGGAGGTGATGCCGGCCACAACGGCGCGGTCGTAGTTGGCCACGGCCTCATCGCCGGGGATGGAGATCTCGCCGCGCTCGCACAGGTCACGGATGCACTCGTGCGCCGCATACGGGTAGATGCCCGATGCGGAATAGCCCACCAAGCAGGCGAAATCGTGCGCACGCATCGCGTCGCCGGTCTCGACGATCAGGTCGGCGTCGGTGCGCAGGCCCACGGCGATCAGGTGGTTGTGCACGACCGCCAGCGACAGCAGGCTGGGAATAGGCACTTCGCCTTCCGCCGTGCGGTCGGTCAGCACGACCAGGTTCACGCCATCGCGCACCGCCTGCTCGACATCGACGCACAGCTCATCGAGCGCCGCCGCGAGAGCGCCCTCAGCGGCATCGCGGTCGTAGGCGCACACGAAGCGCTGCGTCTTGAAGCCGACGCGATCGATGGCGCACAGACGGTCGAACTCGTCATGCGTGAGCATGGGGCTTTCCAGGCGCACCAGGCGACACGTGTCGCGGCAATCCTCGAGCATGTTGCCGTGGTTGCCCACGTACAGCACGCTGCTGGTGACGAAGCTTTCGCGCAGCGCATCGATCGGCGGGTTCGTGACCTGGGCGAACAGCTGGTTGAAGTAGTCGAAGAAGCTGCGCTGGCGCTTCGACAGGCACGCCAGCGGGGCGTCGGTTCCCATGGATGCCAGCGGCACCTTGCCCTGCTCGGCCATGGGGCGCACCAGCTCCTGCACGTCGTCGTAGTGGTAGCCCAGCTTCGCCAAACGGCGGGTGAAGCCCACGTTCGCGTCGCGCTCTGCGGGGAGCTTGCCGGGTGCCGGGGCCTCCAGGTCGTCGACCGCCAGCGTCTCCTCGTCCAGCCAATCGCGGTACGGCTTCTCGTTAGCGTAGCGGTTGCGGATCTCGTCGTTCCAGATGACGCGGCCTTGGCCCGGGTCCACCTCCAGCATCTCGCCGGGGCCCAGGCAGCCGGCCTGCAGTACGTTGGCCGGGTCGACGTCGATGGTGCCCACCTCCGACGACAGGATCAGCCAGTCGTCGCGGGTGACGTAGTAGCGCGCCGGACGCAGGCCGTTGCGGTCGAGCGCGGCGCCGAGCATGCGGCCGTCGGTGAACGCGATGGCGGCCGGGCCGTCCCACGGCTCCATGAGCATGGACTGATACGCGTCGTAGGCGCGGCGCTTGTCGGAGATGCGGTCGTTGTGGTCCCACGGCTCGGGGATCATCATGGTAACGGCGCGGTCGAGCGGACGGCCGTTCATGGTCAGGAACTCCAGCACGTTGTCCAGGATCGCCGAGTCCGAGCCCTCGCGATTGATGATGGGCAGCACCTGTCGCAGGTCATCGCCCAGCGCCGGGCTGTACAGCTTCGGTTCGCGGGCCCGCGTCCAGCTGATATTGCCGCGCAGCGTGTTGATCTCACCGTTATGGATGATGTAGCGGTTCGGATGCGCGCGCTCCCAGCTGGGCGTGGTGTTCGTGGAATAGCGCGAATGCACGAGCGCCAGGCTGGTCTCCACCGCCGCGTCGTTGAGGTCGGTGAAGAAGCGGCGCATCTGCGTTGCCACGAGCATGCCCTTGTACACGATGGTGCGCGACGACATGGAGCACACGTAGAAGATCTTGCCCGCAAGCGCCGGGTTGGCGTCAGCGGCGCGCTCGATGGTGCGGCGGCACACGTACAGCTTGCGCTCGAACGCCTGACCTGCGTCAACGTCGGCGGGACGGCGCAGGAACGCCTGCAGGATGGTGGGCATGCACGCCTGCGCGGTGGAGCCGAGGTCATGCGGGTCGACGGGCACCTCGCGCCAGAACATCAGCGGGATGCCGCACTTCGCGCAGCCCTCCTCGAACGTGCGCTTCGCGTCGCGCACGCCCGTGGGGTCGTCGTGCGGGAAGAAGAGCATGGCCACGCCGTAGTCGCCCTCGTCGGGCAGCAGCTGGCCTTCCTTCTGCGCCTCCTTGCGGAAGAAGCGATGCGGAATCTGGAACAGCACGCCGGCGCCGTCGCCGGTGTTGCGCTCCAGGCCGGTGCCGCCGCGGTGTTCAAGGTTCACGAGCACGGAAAGCGCGTCGTCGAGCATGGCATGGCTGCGCTGCCCCTTCAGGTGGGCCAATGCGCCGATGCCGCACGCATCGTGTTCGTAACTGGATCGGTACAGGCCGGGCGTGCGCGCTGCGGTTGCCGCGGGTGCGGCATGCGTGCAACCGGCCGTTTCGTTCGCGCATTGCGCGCCGGTGAAACCAGCGGCCGCCCCCGTTTCTCGGGCTGCCTCGGCTTGTTCGGTAAGTTCAGCGTTCATATGCGGTCCTTCGTCTGGATGATAAGGCCGCCTGAGAACATGAGCGGCCTGCATTCAGTTTGCAGGCCGCGTGTTACGCAAGCGTTTCCGCCGCTACGGTTAACCAGCTGGAAACAACATCGTTCGAAACCGGAAACACGAGGGGCGCCCGAACCGCCGCTGCCTACCGCTGCCCGCTGCCCAACACCAGGGAACGCGAACGAACGGGCAAAGGCAACACCGCCCATCTTCGCACCTAGCCCGAGCCGCTGCCCGCCGCCGAAAAAGGCGGGCATCCCCCTTCCGAAAACGATCGCGCGTGTCATATCATGTGCGCAACGTTTTCACCTTCGGGGAGGAGCCCCTATGACAAGCTTCGACGCTCGACCCGCCGGAAACGGCCTCACCCGCCGCACCATGATCAAAACGTCCGCTGTGCTCATCGGCTCGTGCGCGCTCGGTTTCACCGGCGTCGCCTCGCTCGGATGCAGCGCGGACAACAACGGCGGCAACGCTTCCTCAAACGACTCCGACCAGGTTACACTGCACGTCGATGGCCAGCGCTTCTTCATCAACGGCGACGCCGCGGGAACCGCGTTCTCAGGCGCGGCGCTTTCCCTGGTCCCCAACCTTGCCGACGGCACCATAGCGCTCTGCTATCGCGATGGCGAAAACCCCGATCCCTGCTGCACAACGCTGACGTCGCTTGGGTCCCCGGTCATCGTGACGGGAACGCTGCGCATGCTCAACGTCGATGGCGTGAACTCCGACGGCGTCGTTTCCATCCAACCTGACGCGGCCATCAGCGTTTTGAGCCTCGGTTCGATCAAAACCGCCGATATCGAGGGGTCGGTCGACCATCTCATCGTCGTCGGCAAAAGCGACGCCGTCGTGCACGATGGCGCACGCATCGGGCAGGCAACGCTGGGCGATTCGTGTGCCGACCTGGTCGTGAACGCGAACAGTTCCGTGGGCGATATCGACGCGCCCTTCGAGGCCCAGGTGTCCGGCGAAGGAGCCGGCGGCGCGCGCGTGACCATCACCGGCGACGAAGGAGCCGCCGAGCAGCGCCACGGCACGCTGCTCGAGGCCGCGAACGACGATGCCGCCTGGGAGGACGCCGTCGCCGCCCTGGCCGGCACCGCAACCATCCACCAGGCGAAGGCGCCCGTCGGCAGCGGCCCCGCTTTCGCGACCGCTGCCGCTTCCGCAACCGCCGCCAGCACCACCGCTGCCTCCGTCAACCCCTTCGCCCCTCAAACCGCCTACGCGGACGAGGCGGCAAACGACGTCGTCATCGACACGGGGGATACGGCCGACGACGACAACGACGAGAACCTGCTGTCCTTCACGCCCGGGGAACCCCTGGAAACCGACAGCGAGCCCGACATGTCATCCGACGATCAACCGGCCGAGGACTTCCAACAAGATGTGGCCGCGCTGGGCGCGGAAGACCCCGCCCCCGAGGCCGACGTCGCGATCGAGGCCATCGACCTGCTGATCGCCGGCCTGAAGTTCATCGGCGAGCAGGCGGCGGGGCGCGCCTTCGAGTACGGGAGCTCCTCGCTGCTCGAGCTGGTGTTCGGCGGCGACGACGAATCGGCGCAGATCATCTCGAAGCTTACCGAGATCCAAGGGCAGCTCGACGACATCGAGCGCGAGATCGCGCAGGTCATAGCCCAATTCGACAAGCAGGCTTGTTACCTGCAGGTGAACAATTACCTCAGCAAGTTCTCCGCCGAGATGCGATGGGACCTCTCGAAGCTCAGCAGCATGACGGAATCCATCGACGCGCTGCCCGACGGTGACGAGAAGGAAGCCCGCCGCAAGGAGTTCGCCGAGAACCTGTACTCGAACCCCCGCTACCAGGTGTGCGGCAGATACGTTTACGACATGGCCGGCGTCCTGGGCAACGAGATCATGCAGTGCTACACCGGCACGAACAAGAACCTGTTCGGCGCGTTCGACGAGCTCATGGTGCTGAGCTACAAATGGGAGCACCACGGATACGAGATGCGCGCCAACTTCCAAAGCTCGGTGCTGTCGAATTTCATGGCGCTCATCAACTACTCGACGTTCTGCCTCAACGAGCACTACCTTGTCATCAAGGACGACCCCGAGAAGAAGACCGAGCTTGCCGAGTGGCTGGGATTTTGGAAGGGCTTGTTCGGAACCGCCACCCTGCCCCAGTCGGCGATGGCGTTGCTTGCCGAGGACGACGATGCCGACGGCGCCGCGACGGGCGTCTCCAACGAAGTCGCGGCGATGGCCACCGCGCAAAAGCTGGTGAAACGGGCCGACAACATCCGCTACTACCAGGTGCCGGGGCATCAGGTGCAAATCGCCGCCAACGCCGCGAACGTGCGCACGACCAAGGACGGCGGCCTGACGCAAAAGCAGCTCATGAGAGATTCCGCAGGTCATTGCGTGCTCATGCAAGACCAGCTGGTCAACATGTACCTTGACTACGACAAGAAGAAGACGCTCACAGACATCCTGTTCGGCGAAGGCGAGGGCAACCTTGCCGCGCCGCGCAACACGGGGGCGCCCTTCGTTGCCTATCAGCTGCCGCTTATCGATGAACGTCAGATGAAGCATCCGTCGCATCTCTATCGCCACAAATACTATGCGCCCATCGTGAACAACGACGGGACGACCGGCCGCGCATATGTGGCGTTATACGACAACGGCAAGCGCATATTCAACTTCACGGGCATCGCCGTGTACCGCGTGTAGACGGATTGCTACCCTTGAAAAACTGCCCGCACCAGGTACTCCACATTGCCCTCGTGGCCGGTGATGGGGCTTTCGGTAACGCCCGTGCATTCGAAGCCGGCGGCTTCCAGGGCCGCGCGCACCTCATCGACCGTGCGCAAGCGCACGGCCTCGTCGCGCACGATGCCGTGGTCGGTCTCATCGTGCTGGCTTTCGAACTGGGGCTTGATCAGGCCGATGAAGATAGTGCCCGCCTGCGCGAAGCGCGCGAACGTGGGCGCCAGCGCCGCCAGGCCGATGAAGCTGAGGTCGGCCACCAGCAGGTCGAACGGCGCGCCCAGCTCGGCGGGGTCGGCCAGCTTGATGTTGGTGCGCTCGAACACCGCCACGCGCGGATCTTGGCGCAGCTTCCACGCCAGCTGCCCGTAGTTCACGTCCACGCACGCCACGCTGCTGGCGCCCGCCTGCAGAAGGCAATCGGAGAATCCGCCCGTCGAGCTGCCGATGTCCATGCAGCGCATGCCCGAGACGTCCTGCCCGAACGCATCGAGCGCGCCTTGCAGCTTGTGCCCGCCGCGCGAGACGAACTTCTTGCGGCCCTTCACCACGATGTCGGCATCGGGCGCAACCTTGATGGCCGCGCTGGTGACGTATACGTCGTCCACCTTCACCTCGTGCGCCAAAACGGCGCGCAGCACGGTGCCGGCGTCGGGGAACATCCCCTGTTCGACCAGCAGCTCATCCAAGCGTATCTTTTTCGGTTTCTTAGTCATGCGGCCCATTATAGCGAAAGACCTCGTCAACCCCGCAAGCAAACGCCCTGCCCCACCGGAATACCGCTAGCAGGCGTTTGGCAGCCGATGCCTTTAGGGCGCCTGCGGCGATTTTGCTGCGGCGGAACAGGAAGGTTCCATCGGCATCGCAAAACGTCCTTCGCAAGGTTTCGCCACCTCACTGGAAAGCCGAAGAAGGCACGTCGTCGATTCCAAAGACGAACAACACGCACCGCCAAAAAACACGGGAAGCCGCGGCGTCGTGCCGCGGCTCCCCGTTCACGTTTCATAAACTGTTCAGGCGAACCCTTTCGGGCGCGCCCTTCGCCGTTTTCCTACTCCTGCGGAAGCAGCAGCTGGGCGATCTGCACGGCGTTGAGCGCGGCGCCCTTGCGGATCTGGTCGGCGACAACCCACATGGCCAGGCCGTGCTTGACCGTGGGGTCGCGGCGGATACGGCCGACGTAGGTGTCGTTCGTGCCGGCCAGCAGGCCCGGCATGGGATACACGTCGTTGGCAGGGTCGTCCATGACGGTGACGCCCGGCGCGGCGGCAAGCGCCTCGCGAGCGGCCTCGGGCGGCACATCGCCGACGAACTCGACGTTGATGGACTCGCCATGGCAGCGCAGCACGGGCACGCGCACGCAGGTGGCGGCCACCTGCACGCCCTCGTCGCCCATGATCTTCTTCGTCTCCGCGACCATCTTCCACTCTTCCTTCGTGGAATCGTCGTCCAGGAACACGTCGATGTGCGGGATGGTGTTGAACGCGATGCGGTGCTTGAACGCCTTGATGGTCAGCTCGTCCTCGGGCTTGCCGTCCAGGAACTCGCGCGTCTGGTCGTACAGCTCGGCCATGGCCGGGGCGCCGGCGCCGGACGCGGCCTGGTACGTGGAGACGACCACGCGGGTGATGCGAGCCAGGTCGTAGAGCGGCTTGAGGGCGACCACCATCTGGATGGTGGAGCAGTTCGGGTTGGCGACGACGCCGTTATGCCAGCTCACGTCGCCGGGGTTCACCTCGGGCACCACCAGCGGCACGTCCTCGTCCATGCGGAACGCGCTGGAGTTGTCGATCATGACGGCGCCATGGGAGACCACGGCCTCGCGCATGGCCTTCGAAACCGAACCGCCGGCGGAGAACAGCGCGATGTCGACGCCCTCGAACGACTCGGGGGTCATCTCCTGCACGGTCAGCTCGCCTGCGGGAACCTGGCCGCAGCCCTCGAACGGCAGCTTCTTACCGGCGGAACGCGCGGAAGCCAGCGCGATGACCTTCGACGCGGGGAAATCCAGGTCGTGCAGCACATTCAAGAACTCGTTGCCGACGGCGCCCGTAGCGCCGCAAACCGCAACCACCGGGTTAGCCGGCATAACTTTCGTCCAAGCCATGAGGTCCTCCTCGTTCGCGTTCCGGGTTGATATATCGTCAAGATGGGTGCTTTTGCGCCCCATATTGCCTTGAGGATTGCGCGCCGGCACCTGCCTGCGCGCAATGGGAAAGGAGCCGCGGGATGCTGCGCACCCCCGCGGCTCCGAGCGGTCCGTTCGCCGTATGGCGGCCGGACTACCTGCCCTTGTTCATCTTCGCGGCGATCTCCTCCGCGGACAGCTGCGTCTCCTCGAACACGCTATCGGAGTCCAGGCCGAAAGCCGTGTGCAGGCAGCGCACTGCAGCAGCGGTCTGGGCGCCGTCGACCACCACGGACAGGCGGATGGGCGACGTGGAGATGGCCAGGATGTTGATGTTGTTCTCGCCGAGGGTCTGGAACGCCTTGGCGGCGATGCCGGGGCTGGACTTCATGCCCGTGCCCACGATGCTGACCTTGGCGATGTCCTCGTCGACCACGTATTCACGCGCGTTGACGTCGGGAAGGATGCGCTCCACCGTCTCGCAGGCGCGCTTCTCGTCGGCGCCCGGGCAGGTGAAGCTGATGTCGGTGATGCCGTCCTCGGACACGTTCTGGATGATCATGTCCACGCTCACCTGGTTGCCCGCCAAGGCGCTGAACAGCTTGGCGGCCACGCCGGACATGTCGGGCACGCCGCGGATGGTGACCTTCACTTCCGACGTGTCGTGTGCGATGCCGGTGATGACGGCTTCCTCCATCATGTCGGTTTCCTCCTTGACATAGGTGCCCTCGGCGTCGGAGAACGCCGAGCGGGAATGGATGACCACGTTGTACTTGCGGGCGAACTCGACGGCGCGCATCTGCAGGACGCCGGCGCCGGAACCGGAGAGCTCCAGCATGTCCTCGTAGTTGATGACGTCGAGCTTCTTCGCGCGCGGGCAGATGCGCGGGTCGGCGGTGTAGACGCCGTCCACGTCGGAGTAGATCTCGCACACGTCGGCGTTCAGACCGTGCGCCACGGCCACCGCCGTGGTGTCGGAGCCGCCGCGGCCGAGCGTGGTGATGTCGCCATCGGCGTCGACGCCCTGGAAGCCGGCGACGACGGCGATGGCGCCGCGCTCGAGCGCATCGCGCACGCGCTCGCTGTGCACCATGACGATCTTCGCCTTGTTGTGGAACTTGTCGGTCTCAATGCCAGCCTGGCGGCCGGTGAAGCTCATGGCCTTGTAGCCGCGCGCCTCGATGGCCATGGCCAGAAGCGACATGGACACCTGCTCGCCGGTGGAGAGCAGACGGTCCATCTCGCGCAGCGGCGGGTTGTCGTTGAGCGCGGCAGCCAGGCCCACCAGCTCGTCGGTGGTCTTGCCCATGGCGGACACCACGGCGACCACGTCATGGCCGGCCTGCTTCTTCGCGATCAGCTTCTTCGCAACCATTTGGATGCGCTCGGGGCTTGCAACGGACGTGCCCCCGAATTTGCATACGATTAGCGACATGCGTTTCCTTTTTCGGACGGGGTTTCGATTGTTTGCCACTATAGCAAACAACCTCGTAACCACCGCGTCAAACGATGGTTGCGAGGTTGTTTTTTCACAGCGAACGTATGGACGAGCTGGCGATATCGGGCCGAACGGCAGCGCATTATCGGTTTGCGGGATAGCGGGCGCGGGCCGCCGGGCCCGCGGCGACCCGGGCGCATGGCGGATGGCCGGGCGCGATCGGCCGGCAGGCACCCGCCGAGGCGCGACCCACCGGAGGGCGCCACCGCCCCCTTCGCCGCCTCTTTCGCCACATGCAGCCCGAGCCGTGCCGCCCGGGCAATGCGCAGCCGCTACGAGAACGCGACGAACGTGAGCAGAAACGCCACGGACACGATCCACATGAGCGGCTTGACGTCGCGCCAATGGCCCTGCGTCACCTTCACCACCACGTAGGTGATGAAGCCGAAGCCGATGCCGTTGGTGATGGAATAGGTGAACGGGATGCCCATGATGGTGACGAACGCGGGGATGGCGGCCTCAAGGCTTCCCCAGTCGATCTTGCCGATGTCGCTCATCATAAGGTAGCCCACGACCACCAGCGCGCCGCAGGTAGCCGAGCTCGACACCATGCCGATGATGGGTGCCAGGAACGCGCAGACGAAGAACGCCAGGGCAATCACGATGTTGGACAGGCCCGTGCGCGCGCCGGCCGCCGCGCCCGAGGTGGATTCGGCGAACGAGGTTATGGAGCTTGCGCCGACGAAGCCGCCGACGATGGCGCCCACGGAGTCGACCATGAGGATCTCGCGCGTGTTCTCCACGTTGCCGTCCTCGTCGACGAAATCACCCTGCTGGCCAACCGCCATCATCGTGCCCATGGTGTCGAAGAAGTCGCTCATGAGCAGGCTGAACACGAACATGAGCAGCACGGGCTGCACGAACACCTGCACGATGGCCAGGCCGCTGCCGTCGGGCAGCTGCTGGAACGGGGCGCACAGCGCGCTGAAGTCGGGAACGAAATCGAACTCGGTGGGCAGCGCCGTGACGCCGAGCGGGATGCCAACGATAGTTGCCACCACGATGGAGATGAGCAGGCCCCCCTTCGTGCCGCGCACCGTCAATATGATGGCAAGGGCGATGGACACCACGGACACCACGGCCGTGGGCTCGGTCAGGCTGCCCATGGTGACGAGCGTGGAGGAATCGGGCGCCAGGATGCCGCCGCCCTTCAGGCCGATGAACGCCACGAACAGGCCGATGCCGATGCCGATGGCCTGGCGCAACGCCACGGGGATGGCGTTCATGACAGCCTCGCGCAAGCCCAGCATAACGAGCACCAGGATGATGACGCCTTCCAAGAACACCACGCCCATGGCGATGCGCCAGTCGAGCCCCATCGACCCGCACAGCGTGAAGGCCACGATGGCGTTGATGCCCATGCCCGACGCCAGCGCGATGGGGCGGTTGGCGATCAGGCCCATGGCCGCCGTCATGACGGCGGCGCCGAAGCACGTAGCCGTGAGCGCGGCGTTGAACGGGATGCCCGCCGCTTCCATCATGGCGGGGTTGACCGCCACGATATAGGCCATGGTCAGGAAGGTGGTCAGACCCGCCATCACCTCCGTGCCCAGCGAGCTGCCGCGCTCACCTACCTTGAAGAAACGCTCGATAGCCGCTTCCATTCCGCCCTTTCCCCTTTCCGGATGCGCACGTTGCGGCGCATTCTCTTTCCCTTCCGCGCCCCCCACAGCGCGGCGGCCGCCCACGCAAGCGCACGAGCGGCCGGAGTCGAATCAACATATGCGGAAAAAACCGCAACCGTCACAGTAACACGTGCAGGAGCGGAAAGAGCGATGCGGGCGGCAAAACGCCCAGGCGAAAGGACGGATGCGGGCGGGGACGGCTAGCGAGCGGCAACTGCGGCGACCGAGCAGCAGGCGCCCGCGGGCACGGGGCAACGCCCTCGCCCCACGCGCCTGCGCCCGCCCATCGCGCTAGCGGGCGGCCTCCTCGGGCATCTTCCAGAGCAGGGTGAAGCCGATGATGAACAGCACGGCCACGCTGAGGACGCCGTAGCTGCTTGAGCCCGTGAGCTGGGTGAACACGCTTACGAGCAACGTGCCCATGATAGTGGCGTATTTGCCGAAGATGTCGAAGAAGCCGTAGTACTCGTTGGCGTTCTCCTTCGGGATGAGCTTGCCGAACTCGCTGCGCGACAGCGCCTGGATGCCGCCTTGGAACAGGCCCACGCACACGGCCAGCACCCAGAACTCGGCGGCGGAGCGCAGGAAGAACGCGGCGAACAGCGTGATGCAGAAGTATGCGAACACCGCGATCAGCAGCATGCGCTTGGTGCCGAAGCGCCCGGCCAGGCGTCCGTAGGCGATAGCCGACGGGAACGCCACGAACTGCGTCACCAGAAGCGCGAGCACTAGCTGCGTGGAGTCGATGCCCAGGTCGGTGCCGTAGCTGGTGGACATGGTGATGATGGTGTGCACGCCGTCGATGTAGAAGAAGAACGCCAGCATGTACATGAGCAGGCGCTTGTCGCGGGCAATCTTCTTGCACGTGCCCGCCAGGCCCTTGAGCGTATGGCGGAACAAGTGCTCCTCGCGCGCCTTGAAGTGCGTCTGGTGCACGTCGCGCAGCACCGGCACGGAAAACACCAGCCACCACGCCGCGGTGATGACGAACGAGATGCGGATGCCGTCAAGCTGCCCGATGCCGAAGCTGCTGCCGAACAGCACGATGACCAGGCACACGATGAACGGGATGCACGAGCCGATATAGCCCCACGCGTAGCCCTGCGACGAGACCTCGTCGTAGCGATCCTGCTCGGTGGCGTCGACCAGAAACGCATCGTAGAACACGAGCGACGCGTTGAGCATGACCGACGAGAACACGTATATCACCAGGAACACCATGGCGTTGTCGGGCACGCCCATGACCGCGAGCGACACCGCGCCCGTGCCGATGGTGCCCGCAAGGAACTTCTTCTTGTTGCCCTTCAGATCGGCCAGGCTGCCCAGAAACGGCATGAGCAGCGCAAGCGCCAGCGAGGCCACCGTGGTTGCATAACCCCAGGCCACCACGGCGGACGACCCAGGCTCGGCGATTGCCGAGAAATAGATGGGGATGAGCGTTGCCGCAAGCATGACGTACGCGGAGTTTCCCACGTCGTACAAAACCCAGCTGCGCTCGCGTTTCGACAGGCTGCGAAGGCCCAATCCCATGGCTGCTCCTTGCTATCGGCAAAGCCCGCGCCGCCCGCGGGAACCCGCCGACGCGCAGGCCCGTGCGGTTCCGAACACCGAATCGTGCATGTACGTTGAACGCCGCCGAGCGGCGCGCAAACCATTGTATATGATGGCTATAATCGTCCACGTAAAATGAATGTCAGCCACACGAGAAACGGGGATACGGAATGCCAGCAATCATCACCCATGATTTCTTCGGACGCGACGTGTACGACGCGCTGTTCCAGACCATCGGCGGATCGCGCGACGAAGCCGACGCGTTCCTGCTGGGAAACCAAGGCCCCGACCCGCTGTTCTATGCGGTGGCCGACTTCCGCGCCACGGCGTACCACAAGCTGGGCAACACCATGCACAGCCAAAAGCCCGCCGAACTGCTGGCGGCGCTGAAGGACTCCCTCGGCGTCCTGGACCCCGAGGAGAAGCCGCTCGGACGCGCCTACGCGCTGGGGTTCCTCTGCCACTACGCGCTCGATTCCACCGTCCACCCGCTGGTGTACTGCCACGAGCACGCGCTGTGCGACGCGGGCGAGCCGGGGCTGACGCGCGATGACGGCAGCGAGGTGCACGGCGTCATCGAAAGCGAGCTGGACGAGATGGTGCTGTTCGCCAAGCGCGGCGACACCGTGGCCGCGTTCAACCCCTCGCGCGAGATCCTGCACGCAAGCGAGGCGGTGCTCGGCGCCGTGTCGAAGATGTACGCCTACCTGGCCCTGAACGTGTACGGCGAAGTGATCCCGCACAACCTGTTCCGCCTGTCGGTGCATGGATTCCGCCTGGTGCAGCGCCTGTTCTGGTCGCCCACCGGCATCAAGCGCGACCTCATCGGCCGCATCGAGCGCCTGGCGCGCCCGCATTCGTTCTACCAGTCCATGAGCCATCGCCCGGTGGCCGCCGCCGAAAGCGTGTTCGACAACCACGAGCACGACGCCTGGACCAACCCCTTCACCGGCGACGTCCGCACCACCGGCTTCTGGGACCTCTACGATCAGGCGCAGTACAAGGCGAAGAACCTGATCGCCGCGTTCGACCAGCCGGGCTTCACCGCCGAACGGACGCGCGAGCTGACCGGCGAGCTGGACTTCTCCGGCCGCCCCACGCAAGCCCAGGTGCTGGCGGTAGAGTAGCGGTTGCAATCTGCACGCAGGCACCCACCCGCGGCACGGTCCGCGCACCCGGCGGCTCGCACGTCGCCGGCCCGCATGCCCCGCACGCCGGCGCCGGCCCGCCCGCAGCGCAACCTGAACGTCCGAACGTCCGAACATCAGACCGCCCGCAGCGATGCGGGCGGCAACCCCATCCTATATAACGATTCCCATATGAAAGGGTATTCATGCTGGAAGTAGCCCTGGCTATCCCCTATTGGCTCGAGCTCGCCGCAACCATTGCGGGCGCCATCTTCGGAGCGCTCAGCGCGGTACGGGCGAAATACGACATCTTCGGCGTGTGCTGCATCGCCATCGTGGTCGGCCTTGCCGGCGGTATCACGCGCGACATCCTGCTGCAGGATTACGGCATCTACGCCTTCCAGAAACCGAACCTGATCCTTGCCTGCATCGTGGCCGGCATCGTGGCGTTCTACTTCGGCAAACTCATGACGTACTTCGATCCGTTCATGGACTTCCTGGACAACCTGTCGGTGGCGCTGTGGGCCATCATCGGCACGGGCAAGGCGCTCTCCGCCGGCCTTGACCTGGTACCCGCCGTCATCCTGGGCACCATCACCGCCAACGGCGGCGGCATCGTGCGCGACATCTGCATGAACCGGGAACCCGAGGCGTTCCAAGCGGGCACGGTGTACGTGAGCGCGGCGCTCATCGGCGCGCTCGCCTTCGCCGTCATGAAGCAGAACCACCTGCTCGACCAGTATGCTGCCATCACGTGCGTCGCGCTGGTCATGGGCATCCGCTACGCCTCGCTGGCGTTCGGCTGGCGAACCCGCCCGGCGCGCGACTACTCCGACGTGGTCACGCAGGCCGTCGCCCAGCCGGTCAAGCGCATGGCCAACCGCGTGCGCGCCCGCCGCCGCCCCACCGGCTTCCAGGCTCAGACCACCGGCCTTACCGGCCCCATCCCACCGGTTACCGCCAAGGGCGTCACCGGCAGCATGCCGCCCATCACCTCCCCAAGCGCTACCGGCAGCATGGCCCCTATCGCATCCGACGGCTCATCGTCGGATAGCGCCTTGGGCAACGGTGTTACCAGCACCGACGGCGAGAATCGCTGCTATCCGGAAAGCGACGACCAGCCCCCGCGTCCCGAGAGCGAGACGTAAGGGGCCCACGGGCCGTGCCGGGCGTCTGCCGGGAGCTCCATCGGGAAAGCACGCATGGCCCCGGACGGTAGCCGCCCCGTCCGCCAACGCCGGCGGATGACCCCTTCATCTCGGCTGCCAGCTGAGGCATCCGCCCCAGCTGTTGCGAAAACGGGGCTTGCAATATAACGGGATGTTGACGGTTCGCGTCTTTCGCAACACCGCCGTGGATTCCCCGTTTCCAGCACGTTAACTTGCGTTACACTTTGGAATCGCACGTGCGAACGTGGTAGGTACTTGTTCTTAGAAGGAGACCCCATGGGCAGGAAGCACAAGTTCGACTATTTCGGCGCATTCGAGCAGCACTCGAAGCTGGCCGTCGCCGAGTCGGCGTTGCTGGTTGAAACCATCGAGCAGTTCACGGAAGCATCCGCGCTCGAAGAGAACACGCAGAAGGCGCATGAGATCGAGCACGAGGGCGACACGATCAACCACAAGATCTTCAAGACGGTCGCCACCGACTTCATCACCCCCATCGACCGCGAGGACATCATCGAGATGTGCCAGGCGCTCGACGACATCGTCGACGACATCGAAGACGTCATGCTGCGCTTCTACATGTACGACATCCACTTCATGCACGACCAGGCCATCGAATTCGCGAAGCTCATCCAGGGCAGCTGCGAGGCGCTCGACAACGCCATGTGCGACTTCCACAACTTCAAGAAGTCGAAGAACTTCGTGAACCTCATCGTGAAGGTCCATGACCTCGAGGAGCAGGCCGACCAGCTCTACACCCAGGTTATCCGCGACCTGCACGTGAAAGATTACGACAACCCCATGCGCGTGTACGTATGGA
>JAUNWR010000008.1:0-35664 GCA_030540215.1 Coriobacteriia bacterium
GCCACGGCCGAGAACATCACCGAGGCCTACGACAAGGCCTTCGCCTGCGACCCGAAGAGCGCCTTCGGCGGCATCATCGCGGCAAACCGCCAGGTCACGCTGGAGATGGTCGAGCACATCAACGAGAACAAGCAGTTCGTCGAGGTGCTCATCGCCCCTGAGTTCGAGTCCGCCGCGCTTGAGCTTCTGCAGCAGAAGAAGAACCTGCGCGTGCTGCGCACCGGCGGCATCGACGCCCCGGCTGCCGTCGAGGTCCGTTCCGTCGACGGTGGCGTGCTGGTCCAGGACGTCGACCATGTGTCCGAGGATCCGGCAACCTTCACCGTTCCCACCGATCGCAAGCCCACGGACGCCGAGATGCACGAGCTCATGTTCGCATGGCGCGTGTGCAAGGGCGTGAAGTCCAACGCCATCCTGGTGTCGCGCGACCACGCCGGCATCGGCATGGGCCCGGGTCAGCCCAACCGCGTGGACAGTGCGCTTTTGGCATGCAAGCGCGCCCATGAGGCGTGCGAGCGCATGGGCGTGGAGCCCAAGGGTCTGGTGTGCGCGTCCGACGCGTTCTTCCCGTTCCGCGACAACGTGGACACGCTGGCCGAGTGGGGCATCACTGCCATCATCCAGCCCGGCGGCTCCGTGCGCGACGAGGAGTCCATCCAGGCGTGCAACGAGCACGGCATCGCCATGGTGTTCACCGGCCATCGCCACTTCCGCCACTAGTTCGCGAAGCCGGCGAGCGGGGCGGGTGTGCCGTTTGGTGCGCCCGCGTTGCTGAGGGCGCGTGCGTGCGCTGCGCCTGCGCCCGCGTTGCCGGCATCGTTGCGTCCGCTGCGCCCGTAAGGGCGTGGGGAAGCGAAACCTGCGAGCGGTCCGCCTTTTCGGCGGGCCGCTTTCTTTTGCGCTGATTTCGACGAGTCCGTGCGGTTTTCGCGCCGGTTTTTTCTGACGAATGCGTGACATCCCCGGTGTTTTGGTTGTGCGGCGGGCATCGTCCCGTATAGTCGGCGTTATGAAGAAATCAGAAGCACTCAAAATACTGGGCTTGGCCGATGGGGCTAGCGACGATGAGATCAAGAAGGCTCATCGCAAGCTCGTCATCGCCCATCATCCCGATAAGTTCCCCCTGGACTCGAAGGAGCACGCCGAGGCCGAGGAGCTTACCAAGCAGATCAACGAAGCGCGCGACGTGCTGATCAACCGCAGCTGGTCGCCCGAGTTCGACCCGCGCCGCGACCCGCGTCCGTATGCGGGCAACCCTTATGCGCATCCGACGGGCTCGGCGGGGCAGGGCGGTGCGTCCGGTCAGGGCAACCCGTTCGACCCGTTCGCCGGCTGGCCGTTCGGTGACGCGGCCCCGGGCCAGACCACGTACGTGTGGACCAGCTGGGACGACATCTTCAGCGGTGCTGCGGGTTCGCAGCGACCGGGTTCGGGGCAGAACGGCGCAGGTCAGCGCACCAGTGGCGCCGAGTGGCCGTTCGGCGGGTTTACCGTGGAATACGACCCCTTCGATCCGTTTGCGCCGTTCCGCGCTGCACGCGCGCAGCAGCAGACCGGCGAAGAGGTGTTCGCCCGTGCGAAAAAGGGCCTGCGCGACGAGGCGCTCATGGTCGCCGCCAAGGTGGTGGCGCTTGCGGTGCTCTCCATCGCCGGCTCCTCGGCAACGGGCCTGTTCCTATACGTGATGGCGTCCATCATCTACGGCCTGTACAAGCGCATGGGCAGCTTGCTGGTCATGCTGCTGGTGCCCATCATGATCTTCGGTGCGCCACTCATCTTCATGCTGGCGCCGCGCAACGGCTTCGTAGGTGCTCCGCTCACCGTGGCGTTTTTGGTGTCGGTGCTGTTCGACGTGCAGAACCTCCGCGACCGCATCCGCACGTATCAAGCGGCGAAGGTGGGGCTGTAGGGAAGCTAGCCGCCCAGAACGGCGTGCGCAAGGGCGAAGCCCAGTGCGGCGGCGCCTAGGGTCGAGCCGTAGGTGATCGCTAGGTATGTGGCTGCTTCTCCGCGATGCCCTTCCGTGGCCATGTCGACGGCCTCGCAGTTCATGGTGGACAGCGTGGAGAAGCCGCCCAAAAAGCCCATGGTCAGCGCTATGTAGGCGGTTTGCCCGAGTGCGGCGGCCCCAGCGAGTGCCGCCCCGGCGACGGTGCACGACGCAAGGTTCACCAGCAGCGTTGGCCAGGGAAACCAGCTGTTCGAGCGGGGTTTCATGAACGAAAGCGCTCTGTGGCGGCACAGCGCGCCGGCCGCTCCGCCCAGGCCCACCATGATCAACGTCAGCGGGCTCATCGCGCATCGCCTTTGTTTTGCGAAGGGTCGCACGGGGCTGCGACCTGGTAATGCGCACTCTCGCGTGGGGCCGCGATTTGGTGATGCGCGCTATAGCGCGGGCCCATGGCGGCGGCCAGACGTTTTCCCGCGTAGGCGGCTCCGAACGTGGCGAACACGGTGATGCCCAAGTACAACGCGAACATCCCGTAACGCCCCTGCTGCAAAAGCGCCAGGTTCTCGGTGGAAAGCGCGGCGATGGTGGTGAACGCCCCGATAAGCCCGATGCCCATCGACTTCACCAGCGGCGCCGGCAAGTTCGTGCGGCGTGCGACGAATTGATTGACGATCTCCAACGTGAAACAACCGAATATGTTCACCGTAAGCGTGGCAACGGGGAATCCGCATTGCGCGGGCAGAAGCATCTCCAGGGCATAGCGCGCCGTGGCGCCCAAAAAGCCCATGACCAGCACCAACGGCACCAAGGAGCGAGGACTGCGCAGCGCATGGTCCACCGCATCTGGGATATTGCCGTGCACCGATGCCCCCTGTCTGAATCGATTGTTCTGCGCAGCAGTATACCGCGCTCCGCAAGGGGTGTACTTGCAGCATACTCTTTGCGTGAGGGCCTTTCCGCGGTGGTGCGGCGGTGCGTCTGAGGGGGTATACTTCCTTATTATGCTTAGAGGGCCGCGCTTGCGTTGGCCGCTAGAGAAGGGGGTTGCCATGGTCATCCTTGACGAACCGTATGCTTCGCCGCAGCTGCTGGAATGGCTTGAATCTTCGCAACACCCTGTGCTTCGCAATGCGTTCTCCGAGCGCACGGCTTTTGCGTCCGGGAGAGCGTTGCACCTGGTCGATCAGGCTGAGGCCGCCTCGCGTCTTTCCGCGGGCGAGCGCGTGTACACCAACTCTGAGAACACGCTCGAGTGGATCTGCGCCCATGCGGACAATCCCGGCCTTACGCACGCCATCACCGTGTTCAAGGACAAGGTTGCCATGCGCGAGCTTCTGGCGCAGATGGATGAGGGCTTCTTCTTCCGTGCATGCACGGTCGATGAGCTGGGGAAACTTGATTTCGCCGAGCTTGAGCCGCATATGCCGTTCGTGGTGAAGCCCGCCCGCGGGTTCTGCAGCATGGGCGTGCACACGGTGCGCTGCCGTGCCGATTGGGACGAGGCGCTGGCCGATTTCGCGTCGAACGCGGCTGCTTGGGCGGACATGTATCCCGACAGCGTGGTTGCTGGCAACGATTTCATCCTGGAGCAGTTCATCACGGGGCAGGAATATGCTCTGGATGCGTTCTTCGACGAGCAGGGCGCGGCGCACGTGCTCAACGTGTTGCGTCATGATTTCGCCGGTCCCGATGACACGTCCGATCGCATGTACACCACCTCGGCGGCCATCGTGCGTGAGAAGGCGCCTGCCTTCGAGGAGTGGCTTTCGCGCGTGAACGCTCTGGTGAGAGCGCGAAACTTCCCCGTGCACGTTGAGGTGCGCGTGGACGAGCAGGGCGGCGGCGTTATCCGTCCCATCGAGTTCAATCCCCTGCGATTCGCCGGCCTGGGCGGAACCGATGTCGCGCAGCACGCGTACGGTTTCCGCAGCTATGAGGCGTTTTTGACCGACGCGCTGCCCGATTACGACGCGGCGTTCGCGTATGCGGGCGACCATGTGTACACCATGTCGCTGCTCAACCCGCCGGAGGGCGTGACGGGAACCGAGGAGTTCGATTACCCGGCATTCTCCGAGCGCTTCGATAGGGTTTTGGAGCTGCGCGAGTTCGATGTGCCCACGTTCGGCTGCTACGGTTTCCTGTTCGTGGAAACCGACCTTGACGAACGCGGCAAGGCCGAGCTCGATTTCCTGATGCATACCGATTTGCGCGAGTTCCTGAGCTGTAACGACACCGCGGGCCAACGTTAGGCGGCTGCATGAAATTCAACGTCAAGAACCTTTTCATGGGCGTGGTGCTCATCATCGTGCTTGCGGTGGTGTTTTTGCGCGGCGACCAGTTGGTGGAGCTGGGCGAGACCATGAAGCAGGGAAGCCCCCTGCCGCTTGTCGCGGCCATTCTCACGCAGCTGGGGAAGTACTTCGCGCAAAGCTTCGCCTATTCGCGCAGCTTTGCCGCCGTGGGTGAGCGCATGGAGCCGAAATCCACGTTGCCGCTGGTATTCGGCACGTTTTTCATGAACACCATCGCGCCGTCCATGAACCTGGCGGGCACCACGTTGGTGGTCGACGACGCGCGACGGCGCGGCATCCCCGCCGGCAAGGCCACGGGTGCGGCGCTGCTCATGCAGATTACCATTGACGGCGCGTTCTCCACGCTCATGGTGTGCGCGTTCATTTTCCTAGCCGTCACGGTGGGGCTGTCGCCTGTGTGGTTTCTTATGGGCATGGTGGTGTTGTGCCTGGTGGGGACCATGGTTGCGCTGCTTATCCTGGCGCACAAAAAGCCCGATTTGCTTATGCGTCTTTTGCGGCCCGCCGAACGCGTGAGCCGCAAGGTGGTCGGGCGCGTGCGCAAAAAGCCGCTTGAGCCGTGGGCCGAGCGCATCGCGCAGGCGTTTTCCGAGGCAGCCGGCATGATCGGCCATAGCCCCAAACCTACGCTTCAAGCGTACGGCTGCTCGCTGATCGCCAGCTTGTGCGAGCTTTCCTGCTTTGCGCTGGTGGGCATCGGGTTCGGCGTCGATACGGCGCCGGCGCTTGTGTGCGGTTACGTGGTGGCAACGCTGTTCGCTATGATCTCGGTCACGCCGCAGGGTGTGGGCGTGGTCGAGGCTGCCGTCGTGGTGGCGTTCACCAGCTTCGGCGAATCGGCGGCGGCTGGCACGGCCATCGGCCTGGTGTATCGCGGCATCGTGTTCTGGATGCCGTTTATCATCGGCGCTGTCCTGATCAACACCACGAAGGCGTTTAAGGGCGACGTGAAGAAGGCGGCGTACGACCAGGACATGGGAGCCGTCGCCGGCACGGCTGCGACTGCGGCGCGTTTGCAGGAAGAGGCACACGCCGACGCCGTGCGCTTTAAGCGCGCTGCCGCGCTGCGTTCCCGCATGGCGGATGCGCATGCGGCGCATGGCGGGCAGCAGGTCGCAGGTGTGGTACCCGAGGTTTCGCCTTCGGTCACGTCGGGGGATTTGCCCGGGGAAGGTCCGGGTTCGCCAACGTATACTGAAACGGATAAACAATAGGCTGCGGGCCGCGGTTTTCGCGGCCCCTTCGTTTTCGGAGGTTTTCATGACCCTTCTGGATACTCTGCACATCACCTACGACGTGGTCACTCCCGAGCATGTTGAGATGTCCATGCCCATTTCCGAGGAGATTTACCAGCCGCATGGTTTTTTGCACGGCGGCGCCACGCTTGCCCTGCTGGAATCGTGCGCAAGCCGCGGTGCCGAGATGCGCACCGATTTCGACAAGGAGCTGCCGTTCGGCTTGGAGTCCGATATCCGCCACAAGAAGCCGGGCAAATCCGGCATCCTGCACGGTTTTGCCGATCTTGAGCACGAGGATCCCAGCTACGGCGGCCGCAAGCAGTTCTGGCACGTGGTGGCCAAAGACGATGCCGGCGACGTGGTTTCCGAAGGCACCTTCATCACCAAAATCGTCACCAAAGAGCACTTCGCCGAAAAGAAACGCCAGCGCGAACAGCGCTAATCCGGATTCTGCCGGCGATTCGAGATGCCGTTTGCGGTGATGGTTTAAGAGAGGAAGCTGCCCATGGAAGCGTTTGTGCGCGAGAGTCTGCTGGAGATGTACGAGACGAATCGCCAGTGGCTTGGCAACCTTGAGCCCGAGGTTATGGAAGAGGGCTTCGTGCGCAACTCGGTTGTTGTGCCCGAGAAAGCCTGCAACTTCTTCGGCAACGCCTTCGGCGGCTACCTTATGAGCCTGGTGGACGTTTGCGGGTGCGCAGCGCCTTGGACGCTGGGCAAGTACGTGGTCACGCAAACCTGCGACGTGCATTTCATCAGGGGCGTTATGCTGGGCGAGCACGTGTTCGTCGAGGCGCGCGACGTGCGCACGGGGCGCACAAGCTCCATCGCCGACGTACGTATCATTGACGAGGAAGGCAACGTGCGCCTGACCGCCACCGTCACCATGCACATCGTGCGCGACATTCAGCCCGAGGACGTGGGCGTTAAGCAGAAGCTCGAGTAAGGTGGGTTTGACCGCACGTTTTTGGGGCTGTTCGCGAGCTGTTTCACAAGGCGCTCGAGGCGGTTTTTTGCGGACAACCGCCGCTGTTTTGCCGCTTTGCGGCTCATGCGGGCGATGGCTTCCGAGAAGCAATCGAAGACGCAAAACCCCATCTAGTTCGCCTTTGTTGACTTTCTGCTCCCCAATTGTGATCAAACTGCAGCTTGGCTGGGGCTTTTCAGAAAGGCTTCAGCTGCGGTCGGTATCATGTTCGGAAATGAACGTGAATCGCGCGCTTTGCGTGCGCTCAATTCTAGGAAGAACGTGATGGGAGAACCTATCGATACTCGCTTTGACAAGCAGGAGACGCCGCAAGGGCGTCATGCACGCGAGGTCCCGCGATCGGGTCGTCATGCGCGCGTGGCGGCTGGCGGCCAAGGTGCGGTTGACGAAACATCCGCCGCATCGCGTACGCCTGGTCGCGCGACCGAAGTCGCCTCGTCCGTCGCGCCGGGTGGGGCGTCCGCCGAACATCGTCCGCATGGGGATGCTGCCGAAGCTGCGTTGTTCGCCGTACCGGTCAAGATGCTTGGCAAACAAGATGCAGCTGAGGAACAGGCGGGCGCCTCCGCCGAGCGCGGCCGCGTTGTTGCTTCGCATGCGGCGGGTCGCCATGCGCGCGTGGCGGTTTCGCGCCCTGCCCGCTCTCGTGGTGAGGGACGGCACAGCGCGGATGCTTCCCCTGTTGCACACAATGGCGCGTTCATCAGCGGCGGCGGGGCGGTGATTGGCGGTAGCAGCTGGTCCGTGCGCGGACGTTCGCTGATGGCCACGGTTGCCGTGGCTGCGGCTGCTTTGGTGCTCGTCGGCATTCTGATAACGCACGGTCGCGCCGGCGCGAATGTCGATGGTAGCGGCGATCAGGGCGCTGCGCAGGAAACCCTGGAATCCCAAACGTTGGAGACAGCGTACGCCGCCGATGATTCGGCGGAAGCACAGCAGGAGCAGCCGCTTCACGACGCCGAAGCTGCGGAAGCGGTTGGTCCCGGCATGCGCCCCGACGACGCCGATGGATTCTCCCGAAACCGCCGCGATGCACTGGGCGCGATGGGACAGGAAGCTGTGGACGGCTTCGGCCGCGCCAATGTGATGCAGGTGGTCAACTTCACCGGGTTGAGCGGCACGAGCGCGAGCGTGCCTGAGCTGTTCCAGTACCCCAGCATGCCGGCAGGGTGCGAGATTTATTCGCTCGCAGCGGTTTTGCAGGCAATGGGCCACGACGCCGATCCCGATTCCATCGTGGCGAACCAATTGCCCTTCGACGTGGAAGGCGACGACTACGCCTCGGCGTTCTGGGGCGATCCGTACTGGTCGGGCGAGGGTATGCCGCCCGCTATTATGGCGGCGGGCAATGCCTACCTGGAGGAAGAGGGCGCAAGCGAGCGTTTCGCCAATCTCACCGGCACCGATTTCGATGAGCTTGCCAGCAAGGCGTCGTCAGGAGCGCCCGTGCTCGTGTGGACCACGCTCGACTTCGAGGACCCGTATTTCAACGAGCCCTTAGAGGCGAATTCCTTCTATGACCTGGAGCATTGCGTGGTGTTGCTGGGCGTGGAAGGCCATCGGGCTTGCATCATGGACCCCACGCAAGGCTACGTGACCGTCAACTACGACTGGTTCAAGTACCTCTACGAGCAATGCGGCTCTATGGCGCTGGCGATTGCGTAAACTGGCGCGCGGCTACGCCACGCCGCTGCGGAAGGGCGCGTTTCCGGACAGTTAGTCCTACGTCCCCTAAGTGTCCGGGTTCGTGCGTTTGTCGGTGGCGGTGTAGACGCCGATCACGATGACGGCGGCCACCACCAGCATGACTAGCAGCGCTGCGTACGACACTAGGTAGGTGCCGAACGCCTCGGTCAAAAAGCCTGGCAGGAACGTGAAGATGAACCCACCCAGCGCGTAGCACACTTGGAAGTTCTTGATGGTGCGCGTTTCCTTGCCGCGCGGCGCCAGCTCGATCGACCATACCGAAATGCCAACGGTGCCCAGCGACATGCCGATGCCGAACATGAGCACGCCCAGCCCGGCAAGCCCGGTGTTGCCCATGTCCGACAGGCACAGCACCGCCGTGCCCGCGATATACAGGGCGAAGAAGACCGCGGATCCGCGTTTTGTGCCGAAGCGGTCGAACGCCATGCCGCTCACCAGCTTCGCCACCGTCAGGCACGCGCCGTTGACGGCCACCAGCGTGGCGGCGTGCTCGGCGGAGAAGCCCTCGGAGGTGAACAGCACGGCCAGGTAGTTGCCGCCGCCCACCGACACGCAGCCGATGATGATCATGGCCAGGAACAGAAGCGGCATGGTGCGCGGGGAAAGATCGCGGTTGACGTGGCGTTTCCTTACGCGTTCAAGCTGCTGGGCGCTTTTCTCCTGCTCGCGTTGCACCGCTTTCGGGCTTCCCTCGTAGGGGGTAAGGCCCATGTCGCGCGGGTCGTTTCGCAGCAGGGCGAACACCGTCACGCCGATGATCAGGGCTAACGCGGCTTCCGCCCTGAACGCGGTTTGCAGGTCGAAAGCGCTGATGAGTGCCACCGCCGCGTTCGGGATGATGATGGCTGCCACGCCCGAGCCCACTGCGGCGACGCCGGCCACGGTGGCCACGTTCGCCCGGAACCAACGGTTGATCAGCATGGTCGAGGCGATCATGCCGCCGAAGCCGTAGCCCAGTCCCGTCAGCGCCGAGGCGCCGCACAACATGCCGAAGTTGCTCCCGGCAAACGAGTACAGCGCGAACCCGGCGCTGACGCTCAGCGTTGCCAGGAACGCACCGATGCGGCAATCGACCAGGTCGTAGTAGCGTCCGACCACGAGCATGGCAAGAAGCGACACGAACGTGCGCACCGACACGATGATCGACCCGCCCGAATGCCCGACGCCCGGCAAATCGACCAGGTAGGGCTGGTACACGGAAAACGACGTGGAGGGCAGGCCCACGTTCGTGAACAGTATCAGGAAGCAGCACGCGGCAACCACGGCCTCGTAATGCTGCTTAATCTTGGCGAATAACATGCGTTGGAACCACCTTTGGGACGGTATTGCCGTACGCGCTTTGCGCGTACGGCTATCTAGCATAACGGGGTCATGTTTCAATCGGCGAAAAGCTGACGGAATCGCGACAATGCGGCGGGAGGGGCGTGGGTTTGCGGAAGCTTCGAGCTTCCGCAAAAGCCGGGGAAGCAAAACGGGTCCTATTCAGGCCATATTCCAGGCGGGGCAAAACCGAGCCATGCCGGAAACTGTCGCTCGTGTTCTGCTGGGTTTTGCCTTTCTCCGTTGCGCTTGCCGGGGTTTGTCCATTGCGTTGAATCACGGCGTGCTAATCTTGCATCTCGTGATTAAGACGGGAAACATATCGCTTCGGTCGGTTGTGCGCGCGATTCAGGCTTTTGCGGCGCGCGAGACTGTGCTGGTCGTTGCTTTTACGGCGGCCTTGGTTTCGTGCGCCCTCGTGCCGCCCGATGCCGGATATGCCGCGTACGTTGATTGGCATACGCTGGCGCTGCTGTTCTGCTTGATGGCGGTGGTGGCGGGGTTCCGCTCGCTTGGCGTGTTGGATGCTGCGGGAGCTTGGCTGGTTGCGCGTGCTCGGACGCAACGTGCTGTGGCCGGCGTGCTGGTCGGGCTTGCGTTCTTCGCCAGTATGGCGGTGACCAACGATGTCGCGCTTATCACGTTCGTGCCGCTGGCTTTGGTGGTTTTGCGCCGCGCGGGCATGGAGGGCCGCATGTGTCTGGTCGCCACGCTCATGACCATCGCGGCGAACCTAGGCAGCATGTTCACGCCCGTGGGCAACCCGCAAAACCTGTACCTGTTCACGGCCTCGGGCATGGGCGTGGGCGAGTTTCTGCAGCTCATGGGGCCGTATACCGCGGCGTCCGCGGCGATGCTGGCGCTTGCATGTGCGCTGTGCTTTCGGGGCGGGGAAGTGCGCGGCGCCGGCGGCGACGATGCGTCCGCCGGCTTCTCCTCCCGCTCGCGTAAGCGGTTGGCGGTGTATGGCGTGCTGTTCGCGTGCTGCTTGGCTGCGGTTTTGGGCGTGTTGGATGTTCGCGTTTTGCTGGCGTTGGTCCTGGTGGGCGTTTCGCTTTCCGATGCAAGCCTGTTGCGGCGCGTCGATTGGGGGCTGTTGGCCACTTTTGCGGCCCTGTTCGTGTTCGTGGGGAACATGGGCCGCGTTCCGATGCTGCACGAGGCGCTTTCCGCAGCAGTAGGCAGCAACGCGCTGCTTGCGGCGGTAGGGGGCAGCCAGGTTATCAGCAACGTGCCGGCCGCGGTGCTGCTTTCGGGGTTCACCGATCAGTGGCATGCGCTCATCGTGGGCACGAACCTGGGCGGTTTGGGCACGCTCATCGCGTCGATGGCAAGCCTCATCACGTTCAAAGCGGTCATGGTAGGCCGCCCCGCCATCCGCGGGCGCTACCTGCTCGTGTTCACCGCGTGGAACGTTGCGTTCTTGGCGGCGTTGCTCGCGCTTGCCGCGGTTTTGGGGGCCATATAGGGCTTTTTGCCTGGCGTAGCGTTTGCTGCGAGTGCGGTCGGCAAGAACCAGTCAGGCGCACAAATGTGTGCGCCTGACGGCTAGCGCTAGTGCTAGCCGCAGAGTCCGCCATAGCGGCTAGCGCATCAAAATCAAACGCGCTTCTTCGTTCCCTTTATAGATAGCTGCCCGTTAGGCTGGCGGGGTTTTGGGCGATTTGCGCTGGGGTTCCGTGCGCCACCACACGTCCGCCCGCTTGGCCGCCGCCCGGGCCCATATCCACCACGTAGTCGGCGTTGCGGATGAAGTCCAGGTCGTGCTCGATGACCACCACGGTGGCGCCTTGCTCGACCAGGTGCTGGAACACGTTGAGCAGCGTGCGCACGTCGCGCGGGTGCAGGCCGATGGTGGGCTCGTCGAACACGAACAGCGCGCCGTCCTGGGCTTTGCCCATTTCGCTGGCCAGCTTCAGGCGCTGAGCCTCGCCGCCGGAGAGCGCTGGCGTGGCCTCGCCGAGCGTAAGGTAGCCAAGCCCCAGGTCGTGCAGCGTTTGCAGCATGGCGTGCGCCTTCTTCAGGTTGGCGCACGCGTCGAGCGCCTCGTCGATGCTCATGCCCATGAGCTGCGCGAGCGTGTGCCCGTTCCAGGCGATGGCGTCGGCCTCGGCGCCATAGCGGCGGCCGCGGCAATCGGGGCAGGGGACGTCCACGTCGGGAAGGAACTGCACGTCAAGCGACACCTGGCCGGTGCCGTCGCAGGTGGGGCAGCGCAGCTTGCCGGTGTTGTAGGAGAATGCGCCGGCCTTCAGGCCCGCGGCCTTCGCCTCCTCGATGCGCGCGAAGGCGCGGCGCAGGTCATCGAGCACCCCGCAGTAGGTGGCGACGGTCGAGCGCACGTTCGCGCCGATGGGCGTTGCGTCGATGAGCTGTGCGCGGACGATGCCGGCGGGGTCGACCCCGCGCACGCTTGCGGGCAGCGTTTCGCCTGCGTTTGCGCTGTTCAAGGCAGGAATCAGCTCCTCGAGCACGAGCGTGGTCTTGCCGCTTCCCGATACGCCGGTGACCGCTGTCAACCGGTTGACGGGCAGGTCGACCGACAGCGCGTGCACGGTGTGCAGCGCGTTGGTTTCCAAGTGGATGGTGCCGTGCTCGAACAGCTGCCCCTCCGGGCAGCGAGGGCGCACGTTCGCCATGGGGTCGGATGTGGTGCACGCGAGCGCCTCGGTCTGCGGTTGCGTTTCTCCCGTCGCGTTGGTCACCCCTGTTTCCGCTTGCGAATGCGACTCGAACTTATGGGCACGCGCCGCCGCGGACGCGGCGTTCCCCGTTTCACCTTCCGCCGGCAAGTACCGCCCGATCAGCGAGCGTGCATCGGCCCGCAGTTCGGCCGGCGTGCCGCAGGCAACCACGTGTCCGCCGCCGGCTCCGGCTTCCGGGCCCATCTCCACTAGATAGTCCGCCGCGGCAAGGATGCGCGTGTCGTGATCGACCATCACCACCGAGTTTCCGTCGGCCAACAGGTCGCGCATGACGCCGAGCAGGCCGTCGATGTTGGCCGGGTGCAGGCCGATCGAGGGCTCGTCCAGCACGTAGAGCACGCCGGTGGTGCGGTTGCGCACCGCGCGCGCCAGCTGCACGCGCTGGCGTTCGCCGGTGGAAAGCGTGGAGCCCGCGCGGTCGAGCAACAGGTAGCCCAGCCCCAGCTCAAGCAGCCGCCGCGCCGTATGCTGGAACGACTCACAGATGGAGACCGCCATGGGGCGCAGGTCCTCAGCGAGTGTCTCCGGGACACCGTCTACCCAGGTCACAGCCTCGTCGAGCGTCATCTCGCACGCTTTCGCCAGGTTTATCCCGCGCACGAGCGGGCCGCGCGCCGCCGCCGACAGCCGCGTGCCCCCGCAATCGGGGCACGGCCCTTCGGTCAGGAAGCGGGCCACGCGCGCCAGGCCCTTCTCGTCCTTCGCCTTCGCCAGCGCGTTCTCCACGGTGTAGACGGCGTTGTAGTAGGTGAAGTCGAGCTCGGCGAAGTTGTCGCCCTTCTTCGCCTTGTACAGGATGTGCTTTTTCTCGGCGGGGCCGTGGAAGACGATGTCGCGCTCCTCGGGCGTGAGCTGGGAAAACGGCACGTCAAGGCGCACGCCCATCTCTCCGCATACCTGCTTCATGAGGTCCCACATCAGGCTTCCCCACGGAAGCACCGCGCCCTCGTTGATGGTCTTGCTCTCGTCGGGGACCAGCGCGGCCTCGTTCACGCGCCGCACGGTGCCGGTGCCGCCGCAGGTGGGGCAGGCGCCGCCGCTGTTGAACGCCAGATCTTCGGCGCCGG
Source organism: Coriobacteriia bacterium (assembly GCA_030540215.1). Classification (GTDB taxonomy): domain Bacteria; phylum Actinomycetota; class Coriobacteriia; order Coriobacteriales; family Eggerthellaceae; genus Senegalimassilia. The sequence continues at coordinate 13,289 of JAUNWR010000008.1, forward strand.
GGCCGAAGAAGGCCTTTCCGCAGGTCGCGCACGTGATTGGCTGTTCGGCTGCCACCGACATGGAAGGTGGGGCGAAAGTGCCGCAGTGCGGGCACGGGTGGCTGCCCACGCGGCTGAACAGCAGGCGCAGGCTGTTCAGCAGCTCGGACATGGTGCCGAAGGTGCTGCGCACGCCGGGGACGCTCGGGCGCTGGTGCAGCGCAAGCGCGGCGGGGACGTAGCGCACCTCGTCGACATCGGCGCGCGCGGCCTGCCCCATGCGGCGGCGCGTGTACGTGGACAGCGCCTCCAGGTAGCGACGCGAGCCTTCCGCGTACAAAACGCCCAGGGCCAGCGAGCTTTTTCCGCTGCCCGACACGCCGCACACGCCCACCAACTGGCCTAATGGGATGTCGACGTTCACATTCCGCAGGTTATGCACGCGCGCCCCGCGCACCTCGATATGCGTAGGGCTAGCGGGCGCGATGCTGATTTTGCTGGTGGGCAGGTGGTTCATGGCGATGCCTTTCGGGCGACGGCGTGACGTTGCCCTTCATTATAAGGCGAGCCCGAGGCGCGGATGCCACGTCCCCGAAGTGTCCGGGGTGTGTGCTTCTTTGGTTGGCGGCGGTGGGCGCTTGTACAATGGGTTTGACATCTACCGGGTCATCCAGACGAGAGGATATTCCTATGAGCAAGGTTTTGCTGGTTAACGGCAGCTCGCGGCAGGAGGGCAACACGTCGGTTGCGCTCGCCGAGGTTGCCGGCGCGCTTGAGGGGCACGGCATTGAGACGGAAACCATGTGGCTGGGCAACAAGCCCGTCAACGACTGCATCGCCTGCGGAAAGTGCGCCGAGCTGGGGGGCAAGTGCGCCATCGCAAACGATGTGGTCAACGAGCTGATCGCCAAGGCGGCGCAGGCCGACGGCTTCATCTTCGGCACGCCGGTGTACTACGCGCACCCCTCGGGCCGCATCCTGTGCGCGCTCGACCGCGCGTTTTACGCAGGCGGCGCGGCGTTTCGCCATAAGCCCGGCGCGGCGGTGGCCGTTGCGCGCCGCGGCGGCACCACGGCGTCGTTCGACGTGCTGAACAAGTACTTCACCATCTGCGAGATGCCCGTCGTGTCGTCCACGTACTGGAACAACGTGCACGGGCGTCTGCCGGGCGAGGCTGCGCAGGACGCGGAGGGCCTGCAGACCATGCGCAACATCGGGCATAACATGGCCTGGCTGCTCAAGTGCATCGAGGCCGGGAAGGCCGCGGGCATCGACGCCCCCGTCGCCGAGCGCGGCCAGATGACGAACTACATCCGCTAGCTCGCGCGACTCCTAGACCGCAATTTGACGCATTCGTGAAGCGCCGGCCCTGTGCCGGCGCTTCCGTGTTAAATCCGGGAACCTCTACGTTACATTTCGGAAATCTCGGGGAAATCCGCCGCAAAATGGGCCCGTATGAAAACTGCGGCGGTCGCGGCTGCGCCGCCGCTTGCGGAAACCGAACGTGCAAGGAGGCCCTTCGTGGCTAAGGTCAACCCGAATTACCAGAAACTTCCCGGCAGCTATCTGTTCTCCGAGATCGCTCGCCGTACTGCCGCTTATTCCGAGGCACATCCCGAGGCGAAGCTCATCAAGATGGGTATCGGCGACGTCACGCGCCCGCTCGTCCCGGCCGTCATCGAGGCCATGCATGCCGCCGTCGAGGACATGGCGAAGTCCGAGACTTTCCACGGCTACGGCCCTGAGCAGGGCTACGACTTCCTGCGCGCCGCCATCGCCAAGCGCGATTTCCACGCGCTCGGCGTCGACATCGCCGATGACGAGATCTTCATCTCCGACGGCGCGAAGTCCGACTGCGGCAACATCGGTGACATCCTGGACGTCGACAACGTGGTAGCCGTGTGCGACCCGGTGTACCCCGTGTACGTGGACTCCAACGCCATGGCCGGCCGCGCAGGCGACTACGACGAGGCCGCCGAGCGCTGGACGAACATCGTGTACATGCCCACCACCGCTGAGAACGGCTTTTGCCCCGCGCTGCCCGAGGGTCGCGCAGACGTGATCTACCTGTGCAGCCCGAACAACCCCACCGGTACGGTGCTCAACGCCGATCAGCTGAAGGTGTGGGTCGACTACGCCAACGCTAACGACGCCATCATCATGTTCGACGCCGCCTATGAGCGCTTCATCACCGAAGAGGGCGTGCCGCACTCCATCTACGAGGTGGAAGGCGCCAAGACCTGCGCCATCGAGTTCCGTTCGTTCTCCAAGACGGCCGGCTTTACCGGCGCGCGCTGCGGCTACACCGTGGTGCCCAAAGAGCTGGTTCGCGACGGCCAGAGCCTCAACGCCATGTGGAACCGTCGCCAGTGCACGAAGTTCAACGGCGCCAGCTACATCATCCAGCGCGGCGCTGCGGCCATCTACACCGAGGAAGGCGAGCGCCAGATCGAGGAGACGCTGGCGTATTATCGCAACAACGCGCGCGTGATCAAGGAAGGCCTCGAGGCCGCCGGGTTCACCGTGTATGGTGCGGTGAACAGCCCCTATATCTGGTGCAAGACGCCTGAGGGCGTGGGCAGCTGGGAGTTCTTCGACAAGCTGCTGACCGAGGCGAACATCATTACCACGCCGGGTGCGGGCTTCGGCCCCTCGGGCGAGGGCTATGTGCGCCTGACCGCCTTCGGCGACGCCGACGCCACGGTCGAAGCCATGGAGCGCATCCAGCAGCTTATGGCGAAGTAGGGGTAGCGGGCTCGCTCGTTGATGTTGCGGCTGCGCGTGTAGTTACAAATAAAGGGGGCCGCAGGCCCCCTTTTCGTATGTTTGGCAGCAATTGTGGCGAACCCCGGCTGAAACGCGCCCGCAGATTCAAACGAGCTTGCAGGCGCGTCACGATTCCCCAGCAAAATACACACCACATCGGTGTAAAACGGTGACCGGCCAACGTGGCATAGGGTGCTGGAGCGAAAACGGGCCTAAAACTGTGCATTTTCTGCACAGTGAGTAAACTGGTCACTATTTGGCAGTATAAAACACCTCAAACGTAGGATATTCACCACGTGTAGGATATCCGGCGCGCGGTATATGCCTAGAGGAATGCGTTTCTTTGCGGGGTGTGCAAGTTCGATGCTGTGCGGCGTTTCGTATGCGGTCATTGCGAAGATGCCTGCTGGTTTTCACCTCGCTTTGCGGTCAAAAAAGCGGTCGGCAAACTGCGGACCGCTTAAAACGATGCAAGAATCGTATCAGATGGCGTTAGCTTCTTTTGCTAGCAGCTCTCGCTTGCTGGCGCATTGTTGCTTGCCGGTGCCGGCGCTCCGCCACCCGCGGGCATGTCCTCGCCGGCGTAGCTGCGCTTCTTCAGCAGCATCGATACAGCCAGCGCGGCAACTGCGAGTACCAGGGTGAACGTGAAGCCCCAGTGCACGCCGTTGGTGAACGCGACTGCGCCGCCTTCCGCGCTTGCCGCTTGGCCCATGCCCAGCAGGCTGGTGGCGACGGCGGTTGCGATTGCTCCGAGCACCTGCTGTAGGGTGTTCATCATGGTGGAGCCGTCCGCGTTCATGCGGTGCGGCAGCGAGTTCAAGGCGCTCGTCTGGCTCGGCGACATGGCCAGCGGCACGCCGATCATCAGAATCACGTGAGCGCAGATCACATATGCGATCGGCGTCTCGGGCGTCGCGAACAGGAACACCGCCGTGCCCACAATGGACAAGGCAAAGCCTGCGCGCGCCGGGATGCGAGCGCCGATGCGGTCGTACAGGCCGCCGGCGATCACGGACACGATGCAGTTCACCACGCCGCCGGGCAGCATGAGCATGCCGGCCATGGCCACGGGCAGCAGCATGCCGCTTTGGATGTACTGCGGCAGCAGGTACATGGCCGACAGCGTGATGCCGAAGTTCAGCATCACCAGCGTCACGCCCACGCGGTAGCCCTGCTGGCAGAACACGCGCACATCCAGCACGGGAATCTCCATGTGCAGCTGGCGATACACGTACGCGGCAATGCAGACCACGCCGATGACCAGCGCGGACACAACTTCGACGCTGGTCCATCCATACAGGCTGGCAAGCCCGGCGCCCAGTACCACGCCGCCGAATCCCAGGCACGACAGCACGCACGAGACCGCATCGACGCGCGGGCGCGTCAGCTCGTAGGGGTTCACCAGGAATTTCGCCGCGAACACCATGGCCACGGCCAGCACTACAGCGAAGGTGAAGAAGATGAAGCGCCAGCTCAGCACTCCCAGAATGATGCCCGAGAGGGTAGGACCGATGGCGGGGGCGAACATGATGATGAGCGCCGTCAGGCCCATGGCGGAGCCGATCTTCACCGGCGGGAACACCTCAAGCACCACGGCGAACATCATGGGCAGGACCAGGCCCGTGCCCACGCCTTGCACCAGGCGGCCCGCCAGCATCACCTCGAAGCTGGGGGCGAACCCGCTGATCAGCGAGCCGACGAAGAACGCGCCAAGCGCGAATAGCGTGAGCTTGCGTACGCTGAACCACTTCATAAGCAGGCTGGCGAAGGGCAGCACGATGCCGATGACCAGCATATATCCGACGACCATCCACTGCATGACGGCAACGTCGACGCCGAACGCCTCGGTCAGCTGCGGCAGCGCGATATTGAGCGACGTCTCGCTGAACATGCCCGTGAAACCGCCCAGATACAGGCCCATCATGGTTAGGTAGGGGTGCGCAACCTTAACGTGCGCCTTATGGGGATCAAAACCTTGCATACTGTTTTCCGTACATTCCTTTCCGAGTTTTGTGCAGCGCCTGCGCGGGCAAAAGTGCCCGACAACACAAAAAGCGGGGGCTGCAAAGGAAGCTTTCATCCTTTGCAGCCCCCGCTTAAGGGCGCTACTGACTACCACTAATTGCTTTTAGCTTAGCAGAAACCGCAGCCGCTTCGTAAGCGTTGAAATTGTGGAGAAATGAAAAGCGCCTCCCGTGAGGGGGAGGCGCTTCGGTTGCTTGGCGTTCGCGTAATGCTAGGCGATTTCGATCGGATAGCTGCCGATGTTGTCGTAGGTGTCGTTGTCCATCAGGCTGATGGTGCCGGCGACATTCTTCATCGCTTCAATGTCGGTGATCTTGGTGCTGTCGAAGTAGCCGAAGGTCTCGGCGAACATACCGGGCTTGACGGTCTCGGTCAGGGTGAAGTCGACCATCTGGCCGTCGACGCTGAAGGTGCCGTACTCGGCCATGAACAGGACGGTCTTGTCGGCAGTCTTGTTCTCAACCTTGAAGGTGTAACCGCAGTCGTCGAGCCAATCCTGCTTCTTGTTCAGCACGGTGATGGTGCAGTTCTCGTCGTCGACGAGCACCTTGTCAACGGCAACGGTGTTCTTGTCGGTGGTGGTTGCGGCCTTCGCGTCGCCGGCGTTGCCGTCGGCCTTGACCTCGCCGCGCTCGAACGTCATGGCGTAGCCGTCGTCGGTCATCTGCAGCTTGCCGTCGGTGATGGTCGCGGTGATGGGGCTGCCGTCGATGGTGAACTTGGCCTCCGTGGCGCTCTTGGCCTCCCACGTGCCGTCGAGGGGCTCGCCGAACATGATGAGCGCGCAGGTGCCGTCCTCGTTGACGTTCAGGCCCACGCTCATGCCGAACGCGTCGAGCATGGCGATGTCCTCAGCGGTAGCCTCTTCGCCGTCGGACACCATGCCCGCCAGCTTCCACGAGCCGATGAACGCCTCTTTCGCGTCCTTGTCGTTGGTTGCGCCGCCACCGCCGCAGCCGGTCAGTGCCAGGCACAGCGTCATCGCACATGCTACCAACGCGCATACCAATAGCTTCCTCTTCATGTCCCTCACTCCCTTTCTTATTGATGCTCCTATGGCGAACCTTCGGTCCCTCGCCGAAGGCGTGTGCCCTGCTCATGCGCTTGCCGCAAACCGAACCGGCAGGCGCCTATCCCATCGCGCCGCCGCAGTACTCGCAGCGCCCTTGCGCGTCGGGGACGGTGGTGGCGCCGCAGAACGGGCAGGTTTGCGCGGTTTTCGGCGCCGCGGCTGCTGCCGCCTGCTCGCGGACGGTCTCGCGCAGCTGAGTGAGCGCCTCGCGGATCTGCTGCGCCTGACGCTCCGCCTCGCGATATTCCACGGAATTGCGCTCCTCGATGCGGTAGTCGTTGACCTTGAACGTGATCTCGTTGAAGTACGGCGAGTTCACGTGGATGGTCACGTACACGTCGTAGTCGATGTCGTAGCGCGGCGGGTCGTAGCTTTGCGAATGACCCTCGTCGTCTTTCCAGGTGAGCTCGCTGCGCGTCTCGCGAATCTCGGTGTCGCACCCTGTGACCTGGGAAAAGTCCATAACGTCGGGGTTTGCGTCGCGCCAACGGGAATTGCGCGTGACGATGAAGCGCTTCGCGTCCTCGTCGAGCATCACCTTCATGTCGCAGCCGAGCGTGCGCGTGACGTTGAGCTCGGCCACCTTCTGCCGGTTGGCCTCGCGGTACTCAAGCTGCTCGGCGATCTGCTCGACGGTGCTTGCGCGTCGGTCGCTGAAGAACGGCGACAGCTTGCCCGCGCACTCCTTGCACAGGTTGCCGTCCTCAAGCTTGCGATTGCCCAGAAGCCCGATCTCGCCGCCGCAGATGCTGCAGGTTTTCTTTTCGAACATCTTTCCGAACAGCCCCATGTCGCGCCCCTTTCGTCGTCTCGAACTCCGTACCCAGATAATGGCAGAAGCGGGGAAGGCCAAGAAGCGCCCTGCGGCTCGAAAAGGGGTGCAAAACCGGACCGAACGGCTCAGGTTGTCGTTCGGGAAGCCGGAAAACCTTGCGTTATGGCTCTATTCCTCAGGCTGCTCGCCGGGGTGGCCCATGCCGGGGATGATCAGGCCGCTGGAGACCGCGTGCACGGCCAGGCGCAGGATGTTGTCGTAGCCGGTTTTCGCCAGGATCTCGGAGATGTGGCGCTTCACGGTGCCTTCGGACAGGTACAGCTCCTGCGCGATCTCCTTGCGCGTTTTCGTCTCGCACACCAGGCGTAGGATGTCGATCTCGGTTTGCGTGAGCGCCGCGGCGCCGGAAAGCGCGTTGGATTGAAGACGGGGAAACGTGGAATAGCCCTCCATGGTGGAGCGGATGACGGCGATGAGCTCGGCCGTGCCGACATTCTTGTACACGAAGCTGTCCACGCCGGCGGCGCGAGCCTGTTCGACGAACGTGATCTCGGGCATGCCCGTCATGATGACTACGCGCACGTCGGGGTGCGCCTCCTTGATGGCGGCTGCCGCGACGATGCCGCTGGAATCGTTTTCCGTGCACACGTCCAACAGGGCCAGATTTGCGTTGTGCTTTTCGACCGCGGAAAGGGCGCCGGCAGCATCGGCGATGGCCGCGACAACGTGCATGTCGTCCTGCATGTCGATGGCGCACGCGAGCGAGTCGCGCAGCATGGCTTGATCTTCGGCGATGACCATGTCGATCATGGCGTCCCCCTGGGCGTAGAAGGCGGTCCTTGCATATCGCCGGAACAGCGGCGATGCCCTCTATTCTACCGTGGAACCACCGCTTCTAGGGTGAAAGGCTGGGTGGCCGTCACCTGGCAGGTGCCGCCGACCGCGCCAACGGCCTCGCGCATGCTGGGAAGCCCCGTTCCCTCGCGGAAATCGTTGGGACCCGCTAAGCCATCGTTGGTTACACGCAGCGTGTATGAGTTGCCGCTTTCCTCGAAGGCGATGCGCACGTTGTGGGCCTGCCCGTGCTTGACGGCGTTGGTGGCGGCCTCGCGGCAGATGGTGACGAACGCTTCGGCCACGGCGGGCGTCTCGGGCAGGCGGCCGATCTGCTCGAGGCGCACCCCCACCAGCTCGAAGGCGTGCACGATGGATGCCAGCTCGGTAGGCGATTGCTCGTCGTCGGCGCGCGCGAGGTCCTCCATCATGCTGCGCACCAGGTCCGTAACCTGGTCGAGCGCCTCAGGGTTGCTGCTGCCGTCCTCAAGGTAGCGGTGCAGGATGGAAAGGCGCTGGCCGATGGTGTCGTGCACGCGCGCCTTCATGTGCAGCATGGCCTCGTTGCGCGCGACCTCGCGGACGCCCGCAAGCGACTCCTCCAGTTCGCGGTTCGCGTGTTCAAGCAGGTCGTTCGTGCGCGCGATAGTGGCGTTGAGGCGTTCCTCCTCCGTGACGTCGATGGCCGCAAGACGGCGATAGGTCTTGCCGTTGACCTCGGCGCGGTCGCGTTTGAACAGGCGCAGGTTGCCCTCGCCGACCTGGATGCGCACGCCTTCGGGCAGCACGTCGTTTATGGGCGCCGCGCCGCGTTTCGCGATCTCGCACAGGTTCTCCCACAGCATACTGACGTCGGACAGGTCGGTGGCGAAGCCGAGCTCCATGAGGCACCACCGCATGGCGTCATTCATGTACAGCACGCGTCCGCCCCGATCGGCCATGGCCAGGCCCTCAGGCAGGCGGTCGATGGCCTCGATGGCCGAAAGCTGCGTGATGCTGTTGCGGAACCGGCGGATGTCCAAGATCAGCCCGGCGCTGACGCGGAACGTCAGGAACGCGGCGTCGGCTATGAACAGGTACGGAGCGAAGGTGCCGGCAGCGTCGATGACGGGTGGCGAACACAGGGCGAACAACACGATCTCCCAGGTCATTGCTGGTTTACGGTAGCGTATGGCAAGCGCCAGGCCGACAACTGCCAACGCCAGGTTGAACCAGAGCAGCGCGCTTAAGGGCAGTGCCGTTACGCGCAGGTGCAGTAGCAGGGTGCCGTGGTTGGCGTATGCCGACAGCATGGTGGCGGTTGCCAGATACAGATGCACCACCAACAGCGCCTCGTAGACGGTGGCAGCCGATACCGGGCGGGCGTTTTTGCGCGCGGCCAAGAACAGCGCGTGCAACGTCTGCGCGGCGCTCAGCAGGAAGAACACGGCCGTAAGCGTTGCGACCACGGGGATTTTCGTGAACAGCAGCTCTTCCATTATGCAACCCCTTCGCCTTCGCTTACTTGCACGGCAAGCGTCGCGCCATCGGGCGCGACGTTAAGGGTGAAGCGGACATCGCGGCGCTCGAGGATCCGGCGTAGCTCCTCAAGGGATCGCGTGTAGCCCTCGGTCTGCGTCGACTCCTCGGCCTCCAAGGCGGCGCGCAGTTCCACGACGCGGCGCTGCCGACCCGCGGCCGCTCCGTCGCCCGGCCCTTCGCCGCCTTCGGCCTTATCGCTGACGAACAGCATGAGGATGGGGTTGCTCGCCGCGAACGCCGCCGCCGCGAAATCGTAGAGGCAGTCGTAGAGCACGCTTACCGTGGAGGCGGGCAGCACGCGTTTGACATCCACGAGCGCGGCGCAGTCGATGCCCAAAGTGCGCAGGTCGGCGCCCGTTTCGTTGAACACCAGCTGAAGGCGCTCGCGGTTGAACGCCGGGTCGCTTTCCCGGCCAGCACCAAGCCGCCCTTGCGCTTGCAATACGCGATGAGCAGCTTGACCTCGGTGAGCCGCTCGCGACGCTTCGCCAAGCTTTGCGGGTCGTTGCCGCGGGGGAGGTCGGAGAGCAGCTCGTCGATGCGGCGGGTCTTGGCCGCAAGCGTCTGCTCGATCTCGTCGACCAGCGCGCGCTCCTGCTGCGTGCGGTACAGCACGCTGTCGATGGCGTGGCGATGCTTCAGCAGCTCGTTGTGCGCCCGCAGGCTGTCCTGCTGTTGCTCGAGCACCTCGCGTCGATCGCCGATGGCTGTGACGTCTTCAGCCAGCAGCGCCGACCCGCCGGTGACGTTGTAGCCTCGGAACAGCGTATGGGGGACCGCCGTGGTGCGGAAGCTGGAGATGCTTCGGCGGGGAAGGTCGGATTGCAGGAACATGGAGTGCAGCGCCTCGTCGCTGTCGCTTGGCTGGAACTGCGCGGTGTGCAGCGCCACCTCGCCGGTGCGCGAAAGGATGCGCAGGTTGAACGGAAGCGCTGAAAACATTGACTCGCGCCAGTAATACAAAGGAAGTATTCCCAGGTCAAGCGCTATCTCAAGGCAGGATATCAGCAGAATGCTGTACACGAGCGCAAGGTTGGAGCCGATCAGGAACCGCAGGATGTAGAGCACCGTGTATGCCCCCAGCACGCCCACGATAAGGGCCATCGGGGCGAACGCGCTGCGCAGCTGTTTGCGCGCCGCAGCGAAGGAGCAGGCGAAGAACAGCGCGATCTGCGCGATCATCCAGCCGAGCACCACCCAATATCCCGGGCCGTACGTGTAGCTGCCCGACCACAGCGGGTCGTCGAACGAGAAGCGGAACACCACGTGATGCAGGTTGTTCGTCAACACGAGCGCGATCAGCGCCGCATCGATGGCGAGCACGGCCCGTTTCGCGTAGCTTGTGACGGGCATGCGGTCAAGGGCTGAGGCTCGCATGGCGCTGAACAGGCTGAACGCGCCGGTCAGCAGCATGGGCACGTAATAGAGGTACCACATGATGGAAACCAGGTGGTCGTTGCCGGTTTGGTATTTCAGCGTGACGATGAGCAGCCAGGCGATGCACAGGGCGGCGTTGGCCTTCAGGTAGCGTGCGATGAGCGCGTCCGAGCAGCGCAGGTGGATGGTGAACCCCCAGGCCGCCAGCAAGGGGGCCATGGCCAGCATGAAGCCCGTCGAGCGTGATGCGCCGGTGGGCATGCCGTGCGGGCTCGGCGTGGCGAAGGGGCCCGCGGCCTGCAGCGCGGCGAGCACCAGGCCCAAAACGGCGCCTGCGATGGCGCACGCGATCAGCACATGTTTGCGGTCGATGCCCATGGCCGCCTTCCCCTTCCCGTTTGCTCGTTTCGGCTCATTGTACGCGCTCGGTCGGCCATTGTTCCCCGGATCGCAAAGTCGGGCCGCGGGTTGCTGAAATGCGGCTGAAAATGGGACAGCATGGCGCTCTTGGAACGCCTGGCTTTGGTAAGCTGTTAGCAGAGGTTTTCTCCACATACGCATTCGGGAAAGGGAAAAAGCCATGGCCCAAGAATCGGTGAACTATCAATGTCCGAACTGCATGGGGCCGCTGCGCTACAAGGGCGATAGCGGCATGCTCGAGTGCGAATTCTGCGAATCGACGTTCACGCCTGCCCAGGTCGAGGAGGCGTACGCTGCCAAGCAGCGCGAGGCCGACGAGAAGGCCGCTGCCGCGGCCGAGCGCGCCGAAGCCGGGGAGCAATCAAGCTTCGAACGCATGGCCGACGAGGCCGCCGGGGCGTCGTCGGTGGTCACCGAGGACGTCATCGACGCCGCCGTGGCGGTCGGTGCTCAAGCCGATAGCTCCATCGCATCGTATCTCTCGCGCGCCAGCTGGAACGAGGAGGAGCGCGCCGGCATGCGCACCTACCTGTGCTCGTCGTGCGGCGCGCAGTTGACGTCCGACGCCACCACCGCCATCCAGGAATGCCCCTACTGCGGTAACCAGGCTATGGCGCCCGGTTCGTTCGTGGACACCGCAAAGCCCGACCTGGTCATCCCGTTCAAGTTGGACAAAGCGGCTGCCGAGCAGGCGCTTACCGACTACTACAAGGGCAAGAAGTTCCTTGCGAAGGAATTCGCCGCGCAAAACCGCATCGCCCATGTGCAGGGCGTGTACGTGCCGTTCTGGCTCTACGACGGATCTGCCAGCGGCGAGGGCACCTTCGAGGCGCGCAACATCCGCACCTGGCGCGAGGGCAAGTACGAGGTCACGGAAACCCACGTGTACAACGCGTGGCGCCAGGGCTCGTCGGAGTTCACGCGCATCCCCGCCGACGGTTCGGCGAAGATGCCCGACGAGCACATGGACGCCATCGAGCCGTTCGACTACGACGAGCTGACCCCGTTCTCGGTGGCCTACCTGCCCGGCTACTCCGCCGAGCGCTACGACCAGGACTCCGACGCGTGCTGCCATCGCGCGGTGCGCCGCATGGAGAACACGCTGGCCGACCAGCTGCGCGACACCGTCACCGGCTACGACCAGGTCGACCCGGCCGACGTGGACGCCGAGGTGTCGTTCTCCGAGATCAAGCAGGCGCTGCTGCCGGTATGGATGCTGCACACGCGTTGGAAGGACAAGGACTTCCTGTTCGCCATGAACGGCCAGACGGGGCGCTTGGTGGGCGATCTGCCGGTGTCGCCGCTGAAGGTGGTGCTGTGGTTCCTGGGCATTTTCCTGGTAGTCGGCGCCGTCATGCTGGGCGTGGACTTCGGGTTCATCCAGTTCGACGACACCGTCACCCGCGTGGGCGTCGACGCGGGCGTGCCGCTGGTCGTGGCCGCCGGTGTGTGTCTCTACTTCTACTCGCAGATGAAAACGGCGGTGGAGCAGCGGAGCGCGCATGCGTATGTGGTCAACGGCAGCTTCGACTTGACAGGCAGCGATGACACGTTCGTCACCTCGTACCAGACGCGTACGCTTGTGGAACCGGATGACGACGACAAGCGGTAACCGATTTTCACCGGTCGTAAACGGCGCCGATCATCGCTTCCGTAACGGAACGGCCGGCGCCGCGGGCGATCGGGTATAACCAGGCTCTAACTAATAGGTTTTGGAATAGCGAACGAACAGGCAGCATCGGAGAAGGAGGACATCATGGGTTTGATCAAAGCGGGTATCGGAGCTGCAGGCGGCGTGCTGGCCGACTCTTGGCGCGAGTATTTCTACTGCGATTCGCTTGAGGCCGACGTGCTGTGCGCGAAGGGCCAGAAGCGCATTTCGGACAAGGGCCGCAGCTCAAATACCAAGGGCGAGAGCAACATCATCTCGGACGGCTCCATCATCGCGGTGAACGAGGGCCAGTTCATGATCATCGTCGAGCAGGGCGCCATCGTGGACGCCTGCGGCGAGGCGGGCGAGTTCGTGTTCGACAAGTCCACCGAGCCCAGTCTGTTCTTCGGCGAGTCCGGCACGCTGGGCGACCGCATCAAGAAGTCGTTCGAGCGCGTGGGCGCGCGTTTCTCCTTCGGCGGCGACACGGGCAAGGACCAGCGCGTGTACTTCTTCAACGCGAAGGAGATTGTGGGCAACAAGTACGGCACGGCCCAGCCGGTGCCGTTCCGCGTGGTGGACGCCAACATCGGCCTTGACGTGGACATCTCCGTGCGCTGCAACGGCGAGTACTCCTACAAGATCGTCGACCCGCTCATGTTCTACAAGAACGTCTGCGGCAACGTTGAGGAGCCCTACACGCGCGACAAGATCGATTCGCAGCTGAAAAGCGAGCTTTTGACCGCGCTGCAGCCGGCGTTCGCGAAGATCAGCGCCATGGGCGTGCGCTATTCGGCCGTGCCGGCGCACACCACCGAGCTTGCCGACGCCCTGAACGAGGTGCTGTCTGAGAAGTGGGGCGAGCTGCGCGGTCTTAAGGTGGCAAGCTTCGGCGTGAACGCCATCGCGGCGTCCGAAGAGGACGAGCAGATGATCAAGGACCTGCAGAAGGCCGCGGTCATGCGCGACCCGAACATGGCGGCTGCCAACCTGGCGGCTTCGCAGGCCGACGCTATGCGCACGGCCGCCGCGAACGAAGGTGGCGCCATGATGGGCTTCATGGGCATGGGCATGGCCAACGCGGTGGGCGGCATGAACCCGCAGGGCCTGTACGGCCAGGGCGGCAGCGCTCCGCAAAGCCAGTATCCCGTGGCGGCGGGCGGCGGCTTCGCGGCACCTAGCCCCGAGCCCGCTCCCGCAGCAGCGCCGGCGGCGGCACCGGCTGCAGGCGGCGATGCGTGGACGTGCTCCTGCGGCGCCTCCAACACCGGCAAGTTCTGCAGCAACTGCGGCAGCCCCAAGCCCGAGCCGCCCGCGGCGGCCGGTGAGTGGACCTGCTCGTGCGGTGCGAAGAACAGCGGCAAGTTCTGCTGCAATTGCGGCAGCCCCAAGCCCGCAGGCGATGGCGGCTGGGATTGCCAGTGCGGCCAGCACAACACCGGCGCGTTCTGCAGCAACTGCGGCACGAAGCGCCCGTAAGGCGGCTTGCGCCCGGTATTCGGCAGGGCATCGGTCCCTCCCGCGTGACGTGGGCGTAGGCCCTGTCCGGGCAGTTGAGCGCCCGGAAGGCTGTCTGCCCGCCGATATGTGAAGCGGGGCATTCAGCCCTGACCCGCGCAGCGAAGCGCGATGCGCAAACTTGATGGCGGCGCCCGTATATCATGCGGGCGCCGCTTTTTGCGGGTAGGGTCTCTTCGCCAACGATGCGCCGCTCATGGCGCTTGAGCCGGGTCGGGGCACGCTTAGAGTCCAACGGCTACCTTGCGACGCCTAGCTTCGGGAGGGTTGCGAGCATGACGGTGCCGTTGCTGGAGCTGTTCTCGACTTCGATCGTGCCACCGTGAAGCGTCGCGATTTCCCATACCAGCGACAGGCCCAACCCTACGCCCCCGTATTCCCTGCTGCGAGACTTGTCAACGCGGAAAAACGGCTGGAACACGCTGTCTCGGTGCTGTTCGGGGATTCCAAAACCCTCGTCTTCGATGCGGACGAGAACTCGATCGCCTTCCTCGTCAACCGTTACAGCGACCGTCGAGGCGGGACGGCTGTAGCGAATTGCGTTCTCGACAAGGTTGAACATCATCCGATACATCAATGGGTCGCTGCCGCTCATCAGGCTGTTCCCGCGGCAGGCGAGGGCGATGCCCTTTTGGTCGGCGAGCGGGGCGAGGTCTGCTAGCACCTCCTCGATCAGGGGCGCGAGTTCGATTTCGTCGTTGCAGGGGATAGCGCGCAGCTCGCTCATTTCGAGCAATGTGCTCGTCATGCTCGACATTCTCTCGGTTTGCTCGCGCAGCAGCGTAAGAAGGTCGTTGGTCGCGGGCGGTACGTTAGGGTGTTCTACTGCGAATAGCTCCATTTGGGCCTGCATGAGCGCCAGCGGCGTGCGCAACTCGTGCGCGGCGTTGCCGGAGAACTGGCGTTGCGCGGCGAAACCCGCGTCAAGGCGATTTATCATGCCGTTGAACGATTCGCTGAACCTTTTGAATTCCGGAGGCACGTCCTCGCTGATTTTCGAATCGGCAAGATTCCCTGGTTGCACGTGTTCGATTTGCGCGGCGAAAGCCCGTAGGGGCCTGAGTGCGCGGCCGCTTGCGAAGTATGCGAGCACGCCTCCGATAAGCGTCACCGCAGCGGTAATGCACCAGCTTGTAGCGCCGAACGACTTTTGCGCGTCGCTCACTACGATCGTCAGCTCGTTGCCGACGTCCTCGCTTCCTGGGTCGAATGACTTGGGAACATCCTCGTTCACGTTGCTATAAGCCGATACCTCGCTACCGATCTCATCCATATATTGCATTCCGGAATAGCCGACAAGGAAGTTCATCGATAGGCAGGCCGCGCAGACGAGGGCGGCCGTCATCAACGTGATGCGCCATTGCAGTGAAAGGTCCTTCATTCGCGTTCCTCCATCACGTAGCCTTGCCCTATGCGGTTGCTGATAGGGTCGTGCCCGAGCGCTTCGCGCAGCTTCTTCCTAAGCGCCGACATATGGACCCTGGCTGAATTGCTGAAGCTGTTCGCGCTGCAGTCCCACACGTGCTCGAGGAGCTCCTCCTGGCTAACCGGTCGCCCTTGGTTGAGCATCAGGTACTCCAATATGCCCGTTTCCTTTCGAGTCAGGGAAAGGGATCGATTGTTTGCGCAAGCCTTACGAGAGCTTGTGTCAAAAGAAAGGGTTCCGCAGGTCAGCACGGTGCTGTCTTGAACAAATCGCCTGCGGGTCAGGCTTCGTATCCTGGCTGCGAGCTCTTCTAGGTGAAACGGTTTTGTCAGGTAATCGTTGGCCCCAGCGTCCAAGCCGCTTACTTTATCGGAGATGTCGCTTCGCGCCGATAAAATCAGCACCTTCGTATCGTGGTCGGTTTCCCGAAGCGTTTCAAGCACCGTCATGCCGTCCGCGCCGGGAAGGTTCAGGTCGAGCACGACCAGGTCGAAGGTTTCGATGGCGAGCAGGTCGATAGCCGTTTGCCCATCATGGCAGCAATCGACGCTATAGGCAAGATGGCGAAGGCTGCGGGCGATTGCGTCGCACAGCGCCTTTTCATCCTCGACAACCAAAATACGCATATCGGGCCTCCGGCTCATACGTGTTGTTCCTTAACGCGGATTTTATAGCAGACATGATTACATATGCCCAAGAACGAAAGGAGCGTCAGATTGTTCAAAACAAGGAAGGCGGCATTCCAGGCGATCTTGCTGATCGTCGGGGCGGCCATGGTGGGCTTCGGCGCCCTTCGGGGCGAGGTCGACATCGTGCTCAGCAAGGCTATCAGGCTGTGTTTGGAGTGTGTTGGGATTGGGTAAGGGAAACTTCCATGCGTCGTGGCTTTTAAGCCGTTCCCGCGGGTTTGTCCAGGCGGGTGCCGCATTGCTTTCGAATATCCACCTGCCGAACCTTATCAAGGGCGGTATTCATCAGGGCGGTTCGAAAGCGGTGTGCGTACCTGGTTTGAACTGCTATTCCTGTCCAGCCGCTGCGGGTGCTTGCCCTATCGGCGCCTTTCAGGCGGTGGTCGGCTCGTCGAAGTTCAGCTTCTCGTATTACGTAACCGGGTTCTTAATTTTGACGGGCGTGCTGCTGGGACGTTTCGTGTGCGGATTTTTGTGCCCGTTCGGCTGGCTGCAGGAACTGCTGCACAAGATCCCGGGCAAAAAGCTGTCAACGGGCAAACTCAAGCCGTTGAGATACGTGAAGTACGGGGTGTTGGCGTTGACCGTAGTGCTCCTGCCCGCAGTGCTCGTGAACGATGTCGGCATGGGCGACCCGCTGTTCTGCAAGTATATCTGCCCCCAAGGCGTTCTCGAGGGTGCGATCCCGCTTTCCCTCGTCGATAGCGGCATCCGATCGGCGTTGGGGACGTTGTTCACGTGGAAGCTTGCGGTATTGATCGCAGTAGTTGTGCTGAGCGTGCTGTTCTATCGGCCGTTTTGCAAATGGGTTTGCCCTCTCGGCGCGTTCTACGCCCTGATGAATAAGGTCTCTTTGCTGGGAATGAAGGTCGATCAGGGCAAATGCATTTCCTGCGGCACATGCGCGAGGACTTGCAAGATGGATGTCGACGTGACGGCTTCACCGGATCATGCCGAATGCATTCGCTGCGGGATGTGCGTGAACGCTTGCCCCGTTGATGCCATCGGCTATCGCTTCGGCATGTGCGTGCCATGCGATCGTCGCGCCGCGGATGCGGATAGGGTTCGAATGACGGATATCGATCGAAAAACGGAGGAATCGAAATGAGGAAGATCAAGAGTATGAATGCGAAGCTGTTGAAAATCTCGGCGGTGTTGGCCGCATCCCTGCTGGCAATCGGCCTTGCCGCGTGCTCCGCCGGCGCCGGCGGAGACGAGCGCCCGGAAGGCACATCCGATGCTGCTGCGTTGATCGAGACGCAGCCGAGCGGAGCCGATGAGGCGGCGAAGCTGTATGAGCAGCTTATGCAGAAGGAAAACGAAGTGCTTTCGGCCGATTCGCAGCTTTGGGAGAAGCTGTTCCTTTCGGCAAGCAAGGAAAGCCCGATGATCGAGGACGGCAGCAACTATGGCGACTTCCTTCTAGCTACGCTTGAAGGCGCCAAGGATAAGTTCACGGCACAGGAGCTGGAAACGCTGAAAACCGGGGCGGAGCAGATTAAACGGATCGAGGACAAGCTTGCGGCTCTGGAGCAGGAATTCCCCGGATGCGGCAGCACGCCGGGCCAGAGTGAGAGCGTTGACGCCCAGAGCGCGGGCATGACGGCAAAAGCCGAGGGGACGGAGAAGTTCCCGAGCTTCAACGGGAAAGACCTTGACGGTAACGACGTGAGCAGCGATGAGCTGTTCTCGAACAACACCGTTACGGTTGTCAACTTCTGGTTCACTACCTGCAAGCCGTGCGTGGGCGAGCTTGGGGAATTGGAAGCCCTTAACCAGAAGCTGGCGGACAAGGGCGGCGCGGTCGTAGGCGTCAATTCCTTTACCCTTGACGGCGACAAAGCTGCGATTTCCGAGGCGAAGAGCATCTTGGAGAAAAAGGGCGTGTCCTATAAGAACATCTGGTTCGGGTCGGATAGCGAAGCCGGCAAGTTCACTTCCAAGCTGTACTCGTATCCGACTACCTACGTGGTCGATAGCAACGGCAACATCGTAGGGCAGCCCATCGTGGGTGCAATCACATCTGGCGAGCAAGCGAAGAAGCTCGACGCGCTGATCGACGAGGCGATTGCGAACAGCGGACGGTAAAGCGGGGCGGTTACGCTGTGCTCGGCAAGGGTTTGCGGCATGTGGGCAACGCTGGTCTTCGGGCGTGATAGCTTTCCATGCGGTACCACGGGCGCTGGGCATCGACCTCGACCCGCGTAAGGAAGCGCGATGCGCAAACTTGATGGCGGCGCCCGTATATCATGCGGGCGCCGCTTTTTGCGGGTAGGATAGCAAGCGATATCGAAAGAAAGGACCCTGCCATGCCCGAACCCGTTTCCCTTCGCCATGGGCGCCTGAGCGCCGCCGTCGACCCTATGGGAGCGCAGCTGCTCAGCCTGCAGCTGGATGGTCGCGAGTATCTATGGCAGGGCGATCCGCGGTTTTGGGCCAGACGGGCGCCGGTTTTGTTTCCCATCGTGGGGTCGTTGCGCGATGGGCGTGCGGAATCGGCGCAGGGGCCGTGCGTAATGGGGCGTCACGGCATCGCGCGCAACTACGAGCATGCGGTGGTCGACCGCGCCGCCGATGGATCGTCGGTTACCTTCGAGCTGCGCGATTCGGCCGAGACGCGCGCCGCGTATCCGTATAGCTTCAAGCTGAACATGACCTACGCCATCACGGGCGATGCCACGCTTTCCCAAACCTTCTGCGTGACGAACTCCGGCGATGTGACGCTTCCGTTTTGCGTAGGCGGGCATCCGGCGTTCAACGTGCCCGTCGGTGCATCGCCGCAGGATGCGTGCGCTGTCGAAGGCGAGCCGTGCGGCGAAGCGAACGTTGCCGTGGTTGAGGCGTGTGGCGAATCAGGCGAAACGCACGGGGGTTCGGACGCTGCCTGCGCGCCGCTTTCCGCTGCTGCCGACGAAACCTTCGAGGATTACGTGCTGAAGTTCGCCCGCCCTTGGAGCTGCATGTTGCCGGTAATCGGCGATGATGGCCTTATGAGCTGGGATAACGCGTTCGAATGTCCGCAGGGTTCGGATACGGTGGCGCTCACGCATACGTCGTTCGCCCATGATGCGCTGATGTTCACGGACGTTCCCGATAGCGTGCTCACGCTGCTGGGCACGAAAAGCGGGCACGGCGTGCGCGTCGAATTCCCGGGCTTTCCCTATATCGGCGTATGGTCCGCGGCCAACGAGGCGCCGTTCGTGGCGCTTGAGCCGTGGTCGGGGCACACCACCGCCCACGACGAGGACGATGTTATCGAGCACAAAGCGGGCATGACGCTGCTGGCCCCAGGCGAAACCGGCGAGCGCACGTTCAGCATCACGCTGTTCTAGTTAATCCCCGCTACAAGGTCCAGTTGGCTGCTTGTATAAGATGCTCACGAGTATCATACTCATAAGCATCTTATGCAGAACTCACCATGCAGCAGCGCAGCTCGCTGCAGCATCTGAATTACATTTCGCGTGCCAATCGATAAGCCGTCCCCTCGATAAGGCAGGGAATCTTGTTGAGCGCAAAACACCAGGTGGGAGCAGGGATTCGTATATGCGAACCTAGGCAATAAGAAGAATGCAGCGCAATGTGTCTCCATGGAAACCGGCTTTTGACCAAGGAGGCAGCTATGCGCAAACGACACGTGGAACAACGAGCACGACACGCGAAGGATTGCTCGCCAACGAACGGAGCGGAGCGCCGCGCGGGCACCAAAATCGCCTGCGTCGGAGTGAGCGCGCTCATCGCGGGCCAGCTGTTCATGCCCGCCGCTTCCCTTGCCGCCGAGGCGGCGGACCAGGACGCCGCAGCAGGCGACGCTGCTGCGGTCGCGGCGCCGGCAGCCCAGGCAACGCCCGCGGCGGAAACCGCGCCTGCGGCAAACGCGACGCCTGCGCCAGCTGCGTCGGCCGCTTCCGCGCCTGCGCCCGATAGCGCCCCGGCCGACCAGCAGGCTCAGCCCGCCGCGCCGGCTGCGACGGCGAACGACGCCGCCGATAACGTCGCCGCGCCGACAAATGCCGCCGCAGGGCAAAACGACTCCGACGGTAACGCTGTAGCTCTGCCGGCGGACGCCATGCAGGCTCGTGGCGTCACCGATGTGACGGAGGGCGGCGGCATCAAGGTCAACACGACCGTGGTCGACCACTACACGGACTGCGTGCTTCCGAGCAATATCACGCTTGCGAAGGGGCAGCCCTACACCTTCGATTTTCCCGATGTGGAAGGTGGCATGCCGGAAACGCTGCCCAGCGGAATCGTCGAGACCAAGTATTACCGGGCCGATGCCGCTTCAGGCACCCTTGTCGAAGTTCTGGATGCATCCATGTCCGACGTGACGGCTGATTTCGAACCTGTCGGCAATCACATGCGGCTGACGCTGACCTTTACGGGCGGCGCGGCAAGCGGCTCGTATCGACTCACGCGCAATGAGGCCCTTTTTATTGGTGCGTCACTGACGTATACCGGCACCGACTATGAGGGTGACCATATCATCGTTGGCGATCCCGACGATATCTTCAACGCCTACAAGTCGGGTGGTTCGGTCGTCGTCAACGAAACCAGGGACGACTACTATATCCGCTATGCCATCAATAGCACCATCACGCTCGTTGCATCGGAAAACAAGGCTCTCGAAAATCTGAACGTCAACAACGTCAAGACCGACTATGCACCTGGCGAGGCTCCGCGTGCGACCGCGACGATCCCCGTCGCCGATGCCGACAAGTACGAGATTGCCTACGAATGCTGGGAGGAAATAGACGGCAGCGACCCCAGCGAGCTCACGCCCGTAGCCTTCTGGTACTCCGACCCCGGCAAGTACACGCCGGGCATGAAGAAGATCGACCAGTTCGAAGAGGGCAAGTTCTACATGTACTCCGTCGAGCTGCGGCTCAAGGACGGCAATACCCTGGCCGATGACTACAACGTGAACGTCAATGGCAATTGGGCGAGCAACACCATCAAGACCGTCGAGGGCGTGTTTGCGCCGAACGCGGCGAATATGCTGTGCGAGCAGCCGATCGTGGAAATGCAGGCCATCGACCTTATCGAGATCAACGGCGCCACCACCACCTTCAAGGCGGGCGACAAGCCGGTTTTCACGGCAAGCACCCCGGAAGGCTCGAATGCCATCTTCCAGTGCGAGTACTGGACGGGCAGCGACGGCAGCGAAGTGAACTCCGTTGAGTTCTGGGACCAGAACATCACGAACCACATCGACGCCTTTAAGCCTGGCGTGACGTATCGCTATGGCGTGTACCTTAAGCCGGCGCGCGGCTTCTACTTCGCGCCCGACGCCAAGCTGATGATCAACGGCGCGGCATGCGGCTACCAGGTAGGAGAAGCAAGCGAGGTCGATCCCGAAAGCGGCATGATCTACACCCTGTGGCTGAGCACCGATCTGACCTTCACGCCGGAAGGGACAGCGGCTCCGGCGCAGGTGCAGCCCGGTGACAACAACGACGGCACGACCAACGCCGACGACGTCATCAAGGTGCCGACGACCAAGGCCGCGGCAGCCAAGCCCGTCGCGGGCAACCTTGCCGCAACAGGCGATGATGCAGCTTTGATGGCAGCGGCTCTGGGCATCGCCGGGGCAACCGCCGCCACGGCCGTGGCGGCCGCAAGGCGCCGCAACCACTAAAGAGCTGAGGCTTCAGCGATGTTCGCACCGCCCTCGTGTTCGCTCGGGATTCGGTTTTTCCTCTCGATGTCTGAGACGAGCGCACCTGTTCGAAGCGCTTGGGATCGAGTAGGTGCCCTATAAGGGGCTTGGCATGACCATTGGCTTTCCGAGTTCGTCAACCAAGAACGCCGCCGCGATGAAGGTCGCGGCGGCGCTCGCGTTTCGGGCGCTCGCACCTTAGATTCCCCCGGCCCCCAAATGCCACGGAATTATGATAGTTGTTGCGTTTCATTTTCAGCCCACTGGCTTATAAGCCCATATAAACCGATTATAGCCGCACGAAACGAATCAATATAGAGCGGTTGAACAGGGGGTGACACAAATCGCTTGACGCACGTGATATCGTTGCGCTAAAGTACCCCAAGCTAGATTTTGGGCGACTGTTTCCGTCGGTTTTCAGAAAAGTGGGGGGATTGCCATGAGTCAAACCGCAGCGGAACCAGCTCAGCGGCAACGAAGCGTGGAGTTGACCAATTCGCAATTGAGGATTCTCGGCTACATCGCATCGTGCGGCTCGCAGGGTTGTTCCGACACCAAAAACGCCATCGCGGAAAAGCTCGGCGTGTGCCCGAAGACGGTCGATCGCGCCGTGCGTCGCATGCGCGACGACGGGCTGATCGTCGCGACAGCGCGTTTCGACGAA
>JAUNWR010000008.1:35674-39734 GCA_030540215.1 Coriobacteriia bacterium
TCTCAGCTCGGCAACGTGTATTTCATCGGAGCTGGTTCAAAGCACTAGATTGCAGTTGTTCTCAAGCCGCCGACGGCTCAGCGCGTCGGCGGCTTTTCGTTATGGCCATACGGAAGTGGGCGTATCGGCCGAGGGTTGGGGGGAGCGAACATGAACGACGATCTGAAAGCCGGATCGAGAAAGGGGGATACCCCGTCTCGTTTCGACTTCGCTGACGTTACGGACCATGCAGAACGCGAGCGGCTGCTCATGGAAGAGCTGCACCGTACCCAGCACGCGCTCGCCGAGGCGGAATGCGAAATCAAGCAGAAGCAGCGTGCCCTTGCCGAGCGCGCTTTCGATCGGGAAGCGGCCGATGCTCGCGATCTTTTGCACGCCGCCTGCTGGACCGCTGACTTCGATGACGAAGGCAACCCCACGGGATTCTGGTTCTCCGACGAGTGCCGCCGCGTACTCGGCTTCGAAAGCGGGGACGACTTCCCCGAAAACGGCGAGAACTCCGACAGATTCATCGCTCCCGATGACCTTGCCCGCATCAACAACGAGTTCCGCATCGCCGCAACGGAGGGCGGTCCGTATGACGTCAACTACTGCGTGCGGCGCAAGGACGGCAAGCGCATGTGGGTCCGTGCCGCTGCGAAGTTCCAGCGCGACGAGCAGGGCATCGCGTGCTCGTGCATGGGCGTGTTCGTGGACATCGACGATGCGGTGAAGAACCAGGCGCGCCAGCAGCAGGCTCTTGAGCAGGCCCTAGAGCGCGCGGACCGCGCAAACAAGGTGAAGACCGACTTCCTTCACCGAATGAGCCATGACATGAGGACCCCCTTGAACTGCATCCTGGGGCTTTTGGAGCTATGCGAGCGCAACCGTGACGACAAGGTCCTGGTGGAGGAGAACCACGGCAAGATGAGGACGGCGGCCAGGCACCTGCTTTCCCTTATCGATGACACACTTCAGGCTAGCAAACTCGGCGAGGGCGAGCTTGCCCTTGTGCGCGAGCCTGTCGACTTTGCGCATTTGCAGGCCGATGTCGACGACATCATGCAGCTGCTCGCCGCCGAGGCGGGCGTGATCATGGAGGGCCGCCAGGAGAAGGACAGCATCGCGTACCGGTATGTCTTTGGCAGCGAGCTGTACCTGCGCCAGATCTTCCTGAACATCTACAGCAACTGCATCAAGTACAACCGCCCCGGCGGCAAAGTGATAACGCATGTAACTTCAAGCGAGCTGCCCGATGGCAAGGTTTTGCTCCGTTGGGAGATCACCGATACCGGCATCGGCATGAGCCCGGAGTTCTTGAAGCGCGTTTTCGAGCCTTTTGCGCGCGAATCGAGCGTGGCGGGCGCCGTTGGCGGCACCGGTTTGGGCATGCCCATCGTCAAGCAGCTCATCGAGCTGATGGGCGGCTCCATCGATATCTCCAGCGAGCTGGGCGAAGGGTCCACGTTCGTGATCTCCATCCCGTTCGATCCGGCTCCGGCCCCGCGTGAAACCGAGCAGGCGGCGAATGAATCTGTCTTGAAAGGCCGTCGATTGCTGCTGGTTGAGGACAACGACCTAAACGCCGAGATCGCTGCGACGATTCTGGAGGGCGATGGTGCGTACGTGTCGATCGCCGGCGACGGCGCGCAAGCGGTCGAGGCGTTCGCCGCAAACCCAGTTGGAACCTTCGATGTCATCCTTATGGACGTGGTGATGCCGAAGATGGACGGTTTGGCAGCTACCAGGGCAATACGCGCTCTCGATCGTCCTGATGCGACAAGCATCCCCATCATCGCGATGACGGGCAACGCCTTCCAAGAGGATGTACAAGAATGCCTGGAAGCCGGAATGAACGCCCACCTAGCCAAGCCAATCGACACGGCGAAGGCGGATCTCGTCATAGCGAAGGTGATTGCGGGGGCGTAAGCGACATTCGAAGATAGAGCTAAGCAACTGCGTCAGCCTGCCGAAACAAGCGGTAGCCGCAAAAAGGCCCGCGAGCCTGCTCGGTTTCCCGAGCGCTCGCGGGCCTTGCTTGTATAGGAGGTTGCACGGTGTTGTCGTGCCGCTTACTGTTCCTGCGCCATGCGGCGGTAGTGGTCGAAGCGGCGTAGGGCGTCTTCTTTGCCCTGCTCGAAGAGCCTTTCGGCCTCTTCGGGGAACGACTTGGTCAGCGAGGCGAAGCGGTTCTCGCCGGCGACGAAGTCCAGGTAGTCCATGGTGGGCTCCTTGGAGTCCAGCGTCATGGGGTTCTCCTTGCGCGGGTCGTAGTGGTACAGCGACCAGTAACCGCTTTCCACCGCTCGCTTCATCTCGCCCTGGACGTCGTGCATGCCGCACTTCAAGCCGTGCGAGGTGCAAGGCGCGTAGGCGATGATCACGGACGGTCCTTCGTACTCCTCGGCTTCTTTCAGCACCTTGACCAGCTGATTGTAGTTGGCGCCCATGGCTACCTGCGCCACGTAGACGTTGCCGTAGCTCATGAGGATGGCGCCCAGGTCCTTCTTGCCGGTCTTCTTGCCGCTGGCCGCGAACTGCGCCACGGCGCCCGCCGGCGTTGCCTTGGAGCTTTGGCCGCCGGTGTTGGAGTACACCTCGGTGTCCACCACCAGCACGTTGACGTTGGCGCCGCTGGCAACCACGTGGTCCAGGCCGCCGAAGCCGATGTCGTAGGCCCAGCCGTCGCCGCCGAACATCCAGAACGTCTTCTTCGCCAGCTGGTCCTTGAACTTGAGCACCTCCTGGCACACTTCCTTCGCGCTGTTGGTCAGCTTGTCCATGGAAGCCAGCGCGCATGCCACCAGGGCATCTGCGGCCTTGCGCGACGCGTCGAAGTCGTCGAACGCGGCGAGGTAGTCCTCGCAGGCGGCCTTCAGGGCGGTCATGGCGGCGACGTCGGGCGTGTCGCCAGCATCGGCCTTCGGCTTCTCCAACCCGTGCGTCAGGGCGCGGGACAGCTTTTCCACGCGCGCCTTCTCCACCGCGCGCTGCTGCACGGAGCCCAGGAACAGGCCCAGCGAAAGCTCGGCGTTGTTCTCGAACAGGCTGTTGGTCCACGCGGGGCCGAAGCCGCGCTTGTTCACCGTGTAGGGGATGCCGGGGAAGGGCGAGCCCCATGCCTGCGAGCAGCCCGTGGCGTTCGCCCAGTACACGCGGTCGCCGAACAGCTGGGTGAGCAGCTTGGCGTAGGGCGTCTCGCCGCAGCCCGCGCAGGCGGCGGAGAACTCCAGCAGCGGCTGCTTGAACTGCGAGCCCTTCACGGTATAGGGGTCGAACGCGCCGTCCTTGTCGGAGATGGTCAGGCCGAAGTCCCACAGCTTGCGGGCCTGGTCGGTGAGCTTGGCCGGCTGCATGTCCAGCGCGCCTGCCGGGCACACGTCGGCGCAGCTGCCGCAGCTGGTGCAGTCGAACTGGCTGACCTGGATGGCGTAGCGCGTGCCCTCGGGCAGGTTCTTGCCGCCCTTGAGCGCGACCGTCGTGAACCCTTCGGGGGCTTTTTGCGCCTCGTCCTGATCGAGCAGGTAGGGGCGGATGGCGGCGTGGGGGCACACGAAGGCGCAGCGGTTGCACTGGATGCACGTCTCGGCGTTCCATGCGGGCGTCTTCACGGCGATGCCGCGCTTCTCGTAGGCGGTCAGGCCCATGTCGATGACGCCGTCCTCGTAGCCGGCGAAGGCGCTGACGGGCAAGTCGTCGCCCTTCTGCGCGTTGACGGGGCGCAGGATGTTCTCGACCACCGCGGGCACGTTAGCCTCGGCTGCGTTCTCATCGAGCGGAGCATCGGCCCAGCTGGCGGGCACGGCAACCTCCACGCACTTCTGCGCGCCCTCCTCGATGGCGGCCACGTTCTTGGCCACCACGGCGTCGCCCTTGCGCGCGTAGGACTTGCGGGCCGCGTCCTTCATGTAGTCGAGCGCTTCCTCAACGGGCATCAGGCCCGCGATCTGGAAGAACGCCGCCTGTAGCACGGTGTTGATGTGGCTGCCCAAGCCCACGCGCTGCGCAACCTCAACCGCGTCCACGGTGAACAGGCGGATGCCGTTTTGCGCGATGTAGCGCTTCATCTTGCCGGGCAGGT
>JAUNWR010000083.1:0-6972 GCA_030540215.1 Coriobacteriia bacterium
AAACGGGCCTGCTGCGCATCGTACGCACCCCTGAAGGGGCCGTTGCGTTCGATGCCACGGGCCGCGCACCGGGTCGGGGCGCCTATGTGTGCTCCGCGGAATGCTTCGCAGCCGCGTGCAAGAGGAACAAGCTCGACCGAGCGCTTAAGGCGACGCTCGGCAGCGATGATTACGACCGGATCGCCGCCGATATCGCCGCGCACGCGCGCGATGCGAGGGAAATGTAGAGGAGTGGTATATGGCCAGCATGCGAGTACATGAGTTGGCGAAGGAGTTCAACATGTCCAGCAAGGACATGCTCGATAAGCTCCACGAAATGAAGATCACCGCGAAAAGCCATGCCAGCATGCTGGCTGAGTCCGATGTGGAGAAGGTTCGCCAGAACCTGTCTCCCGAGATCAAGGAGCGTGCGGGCGAGCTTCCGGCCGAAGAGGCCAAGCAGCTCGCCGAGGAGCGCGCCGAGGCCAAGCGCCAGCAGGCCGAGGCCGAGCGCGCCCGTCGCGAGGCCGTCGAGCAGGAGCGCGCGGCCCGCGAGGCCGAGCGCGCCAAGCGCGCTGAAGAGGGCGGCTCTGCGGCCAAGCCCGCTGCCGCTAAGCCGCACGCCAAGAAGGTGACCAACAACCCCTTCGAGAGCCTGGCAAGCCAGATCGAATCCGAGAAGGAGCGCGTGGCCCGCGAGGCCGCAGAGCGCAAGGCCCGCGCCCGCGCCGCCGCCATGGCCAAGGAAGTCGCTAAGAAGCAGGCCGTCGAGGAGGCCCTGCGCAACCGCAACTCCAAGGGTTCGGCCCACAAGCCCGCAGCCGCCGCTCCCAAGCGCCAGGCACCGGTGCTCGGCGCCCGCAAGTCCAGCTTCGACAGCCTGCTCTCCCAGATCGAGTCCGAGAAGCAGCGCATCGAGAAGCAGAAGGCCGAGCAGCCCGCCCGCGGCGCCGATGCCAACAAGCAGCAGCGCGGCGCGCGCAAGCACGGCAAGAAGGGCATGCACGTCGAACAGCACGTGCCCGAGCTCGAGCAGCAGGCTTCGGGCGAGGACCGCTACGCCCAGATGGCCGTGAAGGCCGAGGAGCTGCAGCGCGACAAGGTGCTCGCCGAGGCGCGTGCCGCCGTCGCCGCCGCCAACTCCCATGAGGGCGAGGGTCGTCGTAAGAAGCGCAAGCAGAAGCGCGAGGCCGAGGCCCGCGAGCGCATGGAGATGGAGGCCATCGAGCGCGGTCTCGATCCGAGCCTCGTGCTCGACGATTCCGTCGTCGAGATCCCGCAGGGTTCCACCGTGGCCAAGTTCGCCGAGCTGCTCGGCGTGCAGCCCAACGACGTCATCAAGCGCCTGTTCATGCTCGGCCAGGTGCTCACGCTCACGCAGTCCATGTCCGACGAGCTCGTCGAGCTCATCGCCGACGATATGGGCCGCAAGGTGCGCGTCGTGTCCCCTGAAGAGGAGTTCGCTATCGTCTACCACGACAGCGACGAGGACCTCAAGCCGCGTCCGCCCGTCGTCACCGTCATGGGCCACGTCGACCACGGCAAGACCTCGCTGCTCGACGCCATCCGCCACACCGGCGTCGCCGAGGGCGAGGCCGGCGGCATCACGCAGCACATCGGCGCCTCGGTCGTTCGCATCGGCGATCGTCAGATCACCTTCATCGATACGCCCGGCCACGAGGCCTTCACGGCCATGCGTGCCCGCGGTGCCCAGGTGACCGACGTTATCGTCCTGGTCGTCGCCTCCGATGACGGCGTCATGCCGCAGACTATCGAGGCCATCAACCACGCCAAGGCCGCAAACGTGCCGATCGTGGTGGCCGTCAACAAGATCGACAAGCCCGGCGCCAACCCCGACCGCGTGCGCCAGGAGCTCGTGGAGTACGGCGTCATCCCCGAGGACTGGGGCGGACAGAACATGTTCGTCAACGTCTCCGCGAAGAAGAAGCTGCACATCGACGACCTGCTCGAGACCATCCTGCTGCAGGCCGACGTGCTCGAGCTTCGCGCGAACCCCGATGCGCTGGCCTCTGGCTTCGTCATCGAGGCCAACCTCGACAAGGGCCGCGGCCCTGTGGCCACCGTGCTTGTGCAGCGTGGCACGCTGCATCCGGGCGACACCGTCGTCGCCGGCACGTCCTATGGCCGTGTCCGTGCGCTGGTCGACCCGCGCGGTCAGCATGTCGAGGGCGCTGCGCCTTCCTACCCGGTCGAGATCCTGGGCCTGAACAGCGTCCCGGTCGCCGGCGACGAGTTCCGCGTGTTCGAGGATGAGCGCGACGCCCGCAAGCTGGCCGAGGAGCGCGCGCTGCGCGCACGCCTGGCCGAGCAGGAGACCAAGTCGCACATGAACCTGGACGACCTGTTCAACCGCATCGAGGAGGGAAAGCAGACCGACCTGAACCTTATCGTGAAGGCCGACGTGCAGGGCTCCATCGAGGCGCTGCGCGACGCGTTCAACAAGATGGATCAGTCCGAGGTCAAGATCAACATCGTGCACTCCGCGGTCGGTGGCATCACCGAGACCGACGTCACGCTGGCTGCGGCCTCCGACGCCATCATCATCGGCTTCAACGTGCGCCCGACCGGCAAGTCCAAGCAGCAGGCTGAGAAGGAGAAGGTCGACATCCGCCTGTACCGCGTCATCTATCAGGCCATCGAGGACATCAATGCGGCCCGCGTGGGTCTGCTCAAGCCCGAGATCGTCGAGGAGGACACCGGTACCGCAGAGGTTCGCGAGACCTTCAAGGTCCCGAAGGTGGGCACCATCGCCGGTTGCTACATCACCGACGGCGAGCTGCACCGCGACGACAAGATCCGCCTCGTGCGCGAAGGCACCGTCATCTTCGAGGGCGAGCTTGCATCCCTGAAGCGCTTCAAGGACGACGTGAAGGCCGTCAAGCAGGGTTACGAGTGCGGCATCGGCATCGCCGGTTACCAGGACCTCAAGGTCGGCGACACCATCGAGGGCTACACCATCAAGGAAGTTGAGCGCACCGAGTAATCAGCGTTAGCCGCCTGCAAAGGCGGCGCGCGCTCGGCGTTTGAAAGGGCTCCGGCATTCGATCCGGCTCCCGGCGCCGCAAGATATGTTCCCGTGTGCACGGGTCTTGCGGTGACGGGGCGGATTCGAGGCCGGGGCCCTTCTCGCTACCTTTGAGGTGCCCTATACTTCAAGTATCCAAACCTGACCCTTCAGAGGAGCTGTATCTATGAAGCAAGGTTCCACCAATCGTAAAGTCAATCAGCAGGCGCGCGAGGTCATCGCATCCATCCTGCTCTTCGAGATCTCCGACCCGCGCCTGTCGCTGGTCACCATCACGGGCTGCGAGGTCAGCTACGACCGCAGCGTCTGCAACGTCTTCTACACCGCCGATCGCGGCGAATACGAGGAAGTCGCCGAGGCCTTCGAGAAGGCCTCGGGCCGCATCCGCTCGCTCATGGCACGTCAGCTTTCCTGGCGCGTAGCGCCTGCGCTTCGCTTCATCTTGGATAAATCCGTGGATGAGGCCGAGCGCATCGCATCCGCACTCGAGCGCGATGCCGAGCGTAATCGCGAATCGGCCGCCATCGCCGCCGAGCGCGAAGCCGTCGAGGCGGCTGAAGAAACCGATCAGGAATAGCGGGGGAGCGTCGCTATGACCGTAACCCCTCAAACGAACTGCACGCTCGAGCAGCTTGCCGATGCACTGCGTCCGCTCGATGACTTCGTCATCTGCGGCCATGTCAGCCCCGATGGCGACTGTCTGGGCTCGCAGCTCGGCCTTGCCGCCGCGTTGCGTCAGCTTGGCAAGCGCGTGACCTGCGTGCTGGTCAAGGACGAGCCCATCGAGGAGAACCTGTTGCAGCTGCTGCCGGGAGCCGGCGATATGGTGCCGGCGTGCGAGTACGACGGCCCTGTCGGAGCCTTCGTCGGCGTGGACGTTCCCACGCGCGAGCGCATCGGACAGGCGGCGTGCGGCATCCTCGATCGCGCGCAGGCCTCGTTCACCATCGACCACCATGCGGTCGACGAGCGCATGTGCGAAATGGCCTACGTGGACCCCGATGCCGCTTCCACCACCTTGCTCATCTGGGAGCTTTCGGAGAAGCTTGGCGTCTCGCGTTCCGGCGATCTGGTGACGTGCTGCTACACGGGGCTGGTCACCGATACCGGTCGCTTCCAGTATCAGAACACCGATGCCCGCTGCATGCGCCTCGCATCTCAGATGGTCGAGGAGGGTGCCGATCCGGCGTCCATTTCGCGCGCGGTGTTCCAGAACCGCACGCTTGCCTCCATGCAGCTTGAAGCTCAGGCGATCTCGCGCGCGGAGTTCCATGAGCGGGAAGGGTTCGCTATCAGCTACCTCACGCTTGAGGACTTCGCTCGTTTCGGAGCCGTGAAATCGGATGCCGAGCCGGTCATCAACGCGCTGCGTTCCATCGCCGGCGTCAACGTCGCCTGCATGCTTCGCCAGCACGAGGACTGCATCCGAGGCAGCCTTCGCGCGAAAGACGATACCGATGTGTCCGCTATCGCTCGGGCGTTCGGCGGCGGCGGGCACGTTGCCGCAGCGGGTTTCACCATGCATGGCAGCATGCAGGAGGCCGTGGATCAGGTGCGCGCGGCGCTGCAAGAGGCGGTGTGCGCTAGGTGAAGCGAGGAGAATCCGGGCTGTCGCTGGTAGTCGGCGTCGACAAGCCCAGCGGCATGACGTCCCATGACGTGGTCAACCGCTGCCGTCGCATCTTCGGCGAGAAGCGCGTCGGCCATACGGGCACGCTCGATCCGCTGGCAAGCGGTGTGCTGCCCATCTGCATCGGCCCCGCCACTAGGTTGGGCGCGTATCTGACCGGGCACGACAAAGCGTATCGGGCCACCATCGCGTTCGGCGTTGGGACCGATACCGACGACTGCGAGGGTACGGTCACGCGCACCGGTGAAGCGCCGGTGGAAGTCGGTGACCGTTGCTTTGCGGAGCAATCGGTCGAGCAGATGCTCGGGCCGCAGAAGCAGATGCCGCCGGCGTATTCCGCCATCAAGGTAAACGGGAAGAAGTCCTACGAGGCCGCCCGCGAAGGCCATATCATCGAGCTTTCCCCGCGTGATATCGAGGTGTATTCCGCGAAGCTCATCGCCGTTCGTCCGGGCGTTGGAGAGCAGCTTCCCGAGTGGGATGTCGAGTTTCGCGTGTCGAAGGGCACCTATATCCGCGCGTTGGCGCGCGATCTTGGCCATAAGATCGGGTGTCCTGCTCATCTGGCTGCACTCAGGCGCCTGGAGGTCGGTGGTCTCACGCTTGACGAGTGCGTGCCGCTCGAGGCGCTTGAAGAGCTCAAGCTGCGTGCCGCCTTGGACCCGGTGCGGTTGCTGGGCGTCCGCTTCGCTTACGTGGAAGGCGCCGCCGCCCAGGCCGTCGGCAACGGCAATGCGCTCCGCGCGGCCGATTGCCAGCTGTTCGAGCGCAGGCGCACCACAGCCCAGGCCGAGATGTGCGCTTGCACCGCCGGCGTGCGCGAGAGCGCAGAGGCGCCGCAGGAAGGCGAGGTTATCGCGGTCATCAGCCAGAACAAGGTTGTGGCTTTGTATCAGTACGACAGCAGGCGTACATCGTTCAAGGCATGCTGTGTGTTTCAAACGGGGGTGCTTCGTGGCGCAGATCTTTAAGGACGACGAAACGTTCGATCGCGGGTATTTCCAAGGCGCCTCGTGCGCGTTCGGCGTGTTCGATGGCGTGCATCGGGGCCATAGGTTCCTTTTGTCGTGCGCGCAGGATACCGCACGCGAAAACGGCGGGAAGTCCATCGCGCTCACGTTCGACATCGATCCTGACGAGATGTTTCATGCCCAGCGTCTTCGCAAGCTCATGTCGAACGAGGAGCGCTTGGAGATGCTCGCGCAAACCGGCGTCGATGCGGTGGTCGCTCTTCCGTTCACGCGCGAGTTCGCTGCCAGCTCGCCCGAGGAGTTCCTGGTCCGCACGTTCGGTACCGGCGTTCCCGCACATCTGCACGTGGGCTTCGATTTCCATTTCGGGGCGAAAGCCGCCGGCGCGGTGCCGGAGCTGCGCACGTGGGCCGATCGTCATGGTATGCAGGTGCATGCCCATGATCTGAAAAGCGAGGACGGCGCCCCCATCACCGCCACGCGCATCCGTTTGCTGCTGGTGGACGGGAAGCTCGACGAGGCGAATCATCTGCTTGGGCGTCCGTATTTCATGACGGGCATCGTGCGCCCCGGTCGCGGAGAGGGCGCCGATATGGGTATCCGTACCGCGAATCTCGAGGTTCCCGACCAGATGCGCCCGCTTTCCGATGGCGTGTACGGAGCGTATGCGCACGTCGACGGCAAGCGCTATAAGGCTGCGGTGAACGTGGGCGTTGCGGCAACCTTCGCCGATCGGGCTACGGCAACCTGCGAGGTCCATATCCTCGACTTCGACGGCGATATCTATGGCCAGTATATGAAGGTCGAGTTCATGAAGTGGCTCCGCCCGATGCGCGCCTTCGACGATATCTCCGAGCTCATCGCTGCCGTGCAAGCCAACATCGATTGGGTGCGCGAGAACCTGTAGCATTCGCTGAGAGGGCACATGTTTTGCAGGTGGGTAACATCGGCCCGGTGCTGAAAACCTGCAGGGAGGGACTGCGGTCGAGCGATCATCGCTGTTCGACTATCCCTTTCGAGCCATAGTGCGCTGAACCCGGTAGGGTGTTCGTTGCCCGCGTTCGTATGATTCGCGGTATTGCTCTTACGGCGCATTCATCTTGGCTAGCGTTCGTTCTCTCCTTCGTGAAAACCAAAAAAGAAGCGACCCGATCGGGTCGCTTCTTTATTTTGCGGTGATATGGGTGTGACCCTTACACGATGCCCTGGGTCATCATGGCGTCGGCGACCTTCAGGAAGCCGGCGATGTTGGCACCCATGACGAAGTTGCCCTCATGGCCGTACTTCTTGGCAGTGTCGTCCACGTTGTGGAACATGCCGCGCATGAGCTGCTCGAGCTTGCCATC
>JAUNWR010000084.1:0-1874 GCA_030540215.1 Coriobacteriia bacterium
GCGCGCCGCACGCGCCGGGAGAGGCCCGCAGGGGGAGGTTTCCCCCTGCGGGCCTTCTTGTGTTTAGGGCTGCTAGAACGTAGCAAGATTCGAAATCATTTGTGGATTTGGGGCCGGTTTTGAACAAGGTTTTGATGCCGCGCTTGCTGTTACCGAATTGTGTATGAACTGTGGAGGATAAGTCGACTATACTTCTGGTTAGGGATTGGAGTGATTGCTCGCGATTTTGCGGTCTGCTTATTCGGGCTGCAAGGGAGGAGATTCATTATGGCTGTTGACAAGATGCTCGTTGCGTTTGATGAGTCCGAGGGTTCGAAGAAGGCGCTCAAGACTGCATCGGAATTGGCTGCTGCTAATCCGAATGCCCACATCGATCTTGTCTATGTGGTGCCGATCCCCATGTTGAACTCTGATCAGATGGCTAGTTTCCAAAGTATTTTGGACCTGATGATTTCCGATGGTGAGGATTTGTTGGCCGCTGCTGCTAATGAGATGGGCGACGATGTCGCTTCTCGTACGGATTCGCTCTTGTTGACGGGCACTAATCCCGCTAGCGAAATCCTTCGACTTGCCGATCAGCGCGAATATGACATGATCGTTATCGGCAACAGAGGTCTGTCCGGTTTGAAAGAATACACGGGCAGCGTTAGCCACAAGGTGCTTGCCGGCGCAAAGGTTCCTGTGCTTGTCGTTAAATAGTTCGAAGTCAATTCATGACTGATTTGGTTGGCCGCTTGCGAGTTCTCGCTGGCGGCCAATTCTTTTCTGCGCTTGCAAGAGGGGGTGTGTTGAGGTTGAGGATCGGCTAGTTTGCGATGCGCTACTTTGCTCTCAGTTCCCAGAAGGCAACGGCGCTTGCTGCTGCTACGTTGAGGCTATCGACTCCGTGGGCCATGGGGATGCGCACGGTGTAGTCGCAATTCGCGATGGTGCTGGAGGCTAAGCCGTCGCCTTCGGTTCCTAATACCAGGGCTAGGCGCTCTTCGCTGGCAAGTTGGGGGTCGTCGATGGAAACAGAGTCGTCCGACAGTGCCAAAGCGGCGGTCTTGAAGCCAAGGCTGTGCAGCAGCGGGATACCGTCGTGGGCCCATGAGCCGGCTCCCGTGGCGCCGGAATCTGCGCCGATGCGGGCCCAGGGGACCTGGAACACGGTTCCCATGGATACGCGGACTGCTCGGCGATAGAGCGGATCGTAGCAAGCTTGCGTGACGAGCACGGCGTCGATTCCAAGTGCGGCCGCACTGCGGAAGATGGCTCCGACATTGGTGTGGTTCGTGATGTCCTCGAGTACGGCCACTCGTCTAGCGTTGCGGCAAACTTCCTCAACGCTTGCAGCGATGGGGCGTCGGAAGGAGCCGAGTGCGCCGCGTGTGAGCTCGAAACCGGTCAGCTGTTTGAGTTGGCCATGGGGAAGGATAAACACCGGCAAATCGAAATTCGGATAGCGTTGCCCTATTAGCTCGATGATGGGTTGCATGCCGGGAAGGAATTTCTCCTCCATCAGCAGCGACAGCGGTTGCATGCCGCCTGCGACGGCGCGCTCGATGACCTTCGATGATTCAGCGATGAACATGCCCTTTTCGGGTTCGAGCTTGTTTCGCAATTGCACCTCCGTCAGGCGCGCGTATGCGTCAAGGCGGGGGTCGTCTATAGTGCTGACGTTGATGATCATGAGCTGTTCTTCCTGTCCGGTGTTGCTTAGGGTCAATGATACCCGATGGCAGCATCGATGCGCAGCATGTGCGCGGAACCTGCAGCTTGGCGTGTAACCAAGACGGTGGGTTGACGGAGAGCGATGGGGAAACAAGACGCTAAGCCAAGGGCGCAGATGAATAGGCCGCGGACGGGCAAGCGGGGGATATGCGGCGGTGTTT
>JAUNWR010000084.1:1884-6960 GCA_030540215.1 Coriobacteriia bacterium
CGAGGGTCAAATCTAGAAAGGCGCACGCTCCTGAGTTTTGCCGTTTCAATCCATGGGGCGAGTTTATGCCGCAAGTATCAGGGATGCGCGATTGGCTCTATAAGGGTAGATTGCGGGCTGTTGCGCGGCAAAACAAAGCTCCAGTTTCTTTTCGTCAAGGAAAAGTGCGGTTCTTGTACCATGACATATAACGCAATGCTTAGCGAAATCAAGGCTGCGTTCGGAAAAGTGCAGTTCTTATTACGTGGTAGAAAAGCCGGTTTTGGTTCCTTGGCAAATCGTGAAAACTTCACCTCGCGAATGAGGACTCTATCTTCGAGGTTTGGCGGCTTCGTTGTGTTGCAGGGTATACTTTCCAATAAAGATAACTCGACAAAGGAGCATGGTATGTCGGCATCGCAACATGAGAATGCGCTTGAGCGGGCGGCGCATCCTGAACAACACCCCGCGTTTGACCAGTTCGTGGCCACGATATCGGCGTTGCGTGCGCCCGATGGCTGTCCTTGGGATCGCGAGCAGACGCATTCGTCCATCGCCCACAATATGATAGAAGAGGCGTATGAAGCGGTCGATGCCATAGAAGCGGGCGATGTGGCCCATATGCGCGAGGAGCTTGGCGATGTGCTGTTGCAGGTGGTGCTGCAAAGTCAGATTGCGGCCGATGCGGGCGAGTTCGATATCGAGGATGTTGCGGCGGACGTGGATGCCAAGATGGTCAGGCGCCATCCGCACGTGTTCGGAGACGAGGCGGCAGAAGGCGCGTCTGAGGTTTTGCACCTGTGGGATAAGGTGAAGCTTCAGGAAAAGCAGGCGGCTGACCAGGCTGGCGAAGAGGCGGGAGATGAGGCTCCTGCCGGGTTGCTGGATGGCGTGCCGGTGAGCTTTCCGGCTCTGATGCAGGCGCAGAAGATATCGCGCAAGGCGGCTGCGGCCGGATTCGAATGGGAAACGCTCGAAGATGTTTGGGACCAGGTTCGAAGCGAGATCGATGAGCTGAACGAGGCATACGACCAGGCGCCGAAGGCGGCCAACGGCAAGGTCGAAGGCGACCCTAAGGCAATTGCCCATGTGGAGGAGGAGCTGGGCGATGTGCTGTTCAGCCTAGTCAACGTCGCTCGTCGCATGGGCGTGAACTCCGAGAACGCGCTGCGGGCAAGCTGCCGCAAGTTCCGTACGCGCTGGTCTGCCATGGAGCAGTCGGCGTTTGAGCAGGGCGTACGCCTTGAGGATATGACCTGCGGGGAGCAAAACCGCTTGTGGAAGCAGGCGAAGGCCGATTTGCGCAAGTAGGCGCGATCGCCTGGACGGGAGACTGGCCGTGGTAACGGAACGGTAAGAAAGCCCTCGCCGCTCTGTAAACCTAGCTTCTCGTGCGGTACCATAATTTCAATAGATGGAACGCGCCGTAAGCCGTTAGGCCTACGGCGCGTATTTTCAATGCGCGAACTGCGTGAATCGCGATTACACCGCATCGGCAAGATGCGGAGAAGGAGCAAGCCGATGAGTGCGACCGGTGAACCCTCGATCGAAGCCGCGGAAAGGCTGCAAGGGCGTACGGTGGAGGACAGCGCCGCAAAGCAACTGCCCGTTCCGAACGTGCCTGACCTTTCGGCGTTCGATATGAACGGGAATCTGTATATGACCTCTGAGAGCATGGAGAAGCTGCATCAGGCCAGCGTGGAGACCCAGTCGATCATGCAGAAGTACCGGGCAGCCATGAGGGAGATGCAGGTTCGCTTGGAGATCTTGGACCAGGATCTGAATCTGAAGAAGCATCGCAATCCCATCCACCATATCGAAAGCCGCTTGAAGACTCCTGCGAGCATCTACGAGAAGATTGGGCGCTACGGGTACGAGGCAACGCTTGAGAACATGGAGCGTTACATTCTCGATATCGCTGGCATTCGCGTCATCTGCCCCTATATCCAGGATGTGTACAGTCTGTTCGAGCTGCTCAATCGCCAGGATGATCTTGAGATTGTGAAGGTGAAGGATTACATCGCCTCGCCGAAGCCGAACGGGTATCGCAGCCTGCACGTCATCGCGCGCATCCCCGTGTTCTTCATGGATAAGAAGGAGTCAATCCCCGTGGAGATTCAGCTGAGAACGCTGGCCATGGACTTCTGGGCAAGCTTGGAGCACGATTTGAAATACAAGGCCGTCAGCGAGGTGCAAGGCATCGATGCCAGCAGCGAGCTGAAGGATTGCAGCCGTATCATCGAGGAGGTCGAGGCGCGCATGCAGGTGCTGGCGGGCGCCTTGGAGCCTGAAGGGTAGTCATCATGAAACGCTACGTCACCGATGCGAACAACACGTTATCCCAGGATGAGCTGGGATTCACGCGCAATCCGGATGCCGAACTCCATTTGATCACCTGTCGCCCCGATGTGGCATATCAGCGCATTTCGGGGTTTGGCGGCGCGTTCACAGAGGCCGCGGCGAACGTGTTCGCCCTTATGCCGCCTGAACTGCAGGACCGTTTTCTGCTGCTGTGCTTCGGGGGAGCGAAGGATGGCGATCCGGCCGCCGGAGGAAATGCGTATAGCTTGTGCCGTACGCACATTCAAAGCTGTGATTTCGCGTTGAGCAACTATTCGTATGTCAGGCCCTTCGACTCCAGCTTACGGTCGTTCACTATCAGCCGCGATAGGCAGCTGCTGCTTCCGTTCATCAAGTGCGGGCTTGCGGTGAACCCGCAGTTGCAGTTGTTCGCAAGTCCCTGGAGCCCGCCGGCGTTCATGAAGACCAATCGACGCATGAACGGTGGGGGAAAGCTGCGTCGTTCGCAGTATGAGGCATGGGCCGAGGTGTTGGCGAAATACGTGGACGCTTATGCTCGCGAGGGCGTGCGCATAAGCCGCATGAGCGTGCAAAACGAGCCCATGGCAAGCCAGGCGTGGGATTCGTGCCTGTTCAGCGCAGAAGAGGAAGCTCAATTTGCGGCGGCATATCTGCGTCCGGCGTTGGATGCGTCGGGGCATGGCGATGTGAAGCTGTTCGCTTGGGACCACAACACCGACAAGATATTGTCGCGCGTTCAGTCCACCTTCGGGGCGCCAGTAAACCAGGCGGGGAAGCTGCCGCTTGCCGCTGCCGGCTGGCGAGCCGAGGGCACGGTCGCCTCCGATGCTTTTGCGGGCGTGGCGTTCCATTGGTATGCGGGCGATCATTTCGAGCAGGTGGACGAAGTGGCACGACGCTGGCCTGACAAGGAGCTGCTATTCACCGAGGGCTGCGTGGAATACACGCGCGGCGAGGATCGCAAGGCGACGCAGGAACGCAAGGCCGAGCAGTATGCGCATGCCGTCATAGGCAGCCTGAACGCAGGCGCTGCCGGATTCATCGACTGGAATCTGCTGCTCAACGAGAAGGGCGGGCCGAACCATGCCCGTAACTTCTGCGAAGCGCCGTTGATGTACGATCGCGACAAGCGCGAGTTGGTGGCGAATCGATCGTTCTTCTATATGGCGCACTTCTCGCGTTTCGCTCCGGTAGGTTCCCGTCGCTTCCTGACGTCGCGGTATACCGACGATTTGGAAACGGTTGGTTTCCTGCGTCCCGATGGGTCGCGCGCGCTGGTCGTGCTGAACCGCCATACCAGGCCGCGAAAGTTCCTGGTGTCGGAAGGGGCGTTCACGGCGGAGTGCAAAGCGGCGGGGCACAGCATAACCACGCTGGTGTGGGATGAGGATGAGGCGCGCGATAAGTAGCGTTTGCGGTTGCGGCGGTCTCGCCGTGGCGTGCAGCGATGCTCGACTTGAGGTTTGCGGTCGGTGGCGCTACACGAGGCTGCGGCGATCGTCATTGCCGCTCGTGGCGCTTGGGTTAGAGCTCGCGCCGGTGGCTATTTGCGCGAGCGATGGTTTTCGCCGTCGTTTGAAACCGCCCTTGACCTGAAGTGCGCTCTAGCCTTTACCATCGAGTGAGACGAGAGGAGCATTCGATGACCGTAGAGAACAATACCGTGCCGAAGCTTGGCTTCGGCTGCATGCGCTTGCCGCTGACCGATCCCAAGGACGTTACCGCCATCGACGTCGACCAGGTCAAGGAGATGGTCGACCTGTTCATGGACGCCGGCGGCACGTATTTCGATACCGCGTTCGTCTACCATAACGGGCATTCCGAGGTGGCGTTGCGCGAGGCGCTGGTTGAGCGTTATCCGCGGGAGAGCTTCACCGTTGCCACGAAGTGTCTTGCTTGGGCGTTGCCCGATGCCGAAACCGCCAAGGCGTGCCTGGATACGTCCCTTGAGCGGTTGGGCACCGACTATGTGGACTATTACCTGCTGCACAACGTGGGCGGCGAGCGCACGAAGAAGTTCGACGATTTCGGTTTGTGGGAATGGGCGCAGGAGATGAAGGCCGCCGGCAAGATCCGCAACGTGGGCTTCAGCATGCACGATGGTGCGGAGACGCTCGACCAGTTGCTCAACGAGCATCCCGAGGTTGACTTCATCCAGCTGCAGGTGAACTATCTGGATTGGGAAAGCCCCGTGGTGCAATCGCGCCGCAACATGGAGGTCGCCCGCAAGCATGGCAAGCCGGTGGTGATCATGGAGCCCGCGCGTGGCGGTCGCTTGGCCGATTTGCCGGTAGCCGTTGCAGCGCCGCTGCTTGAAGCGCGTCCGGATCTGAGCCAGGCGTCGTGGGCGTATCGCTTCTGCTATAACCAGCCTGGCGTTCTCACGGTGCTTTCCGGCATGTCCACGCCCGATCAGATGAGGCAGAACATCGCCGAATGGCATGAACACGGCGGCGGGTTCTCCCCGGAGGAACAGAGGGCGCTGGATGCGGCGCGCGAGGTGCTGGCTTCCATGCCCACGGTGCCGTGCACCAATTGCCGTTACTGCGTGAAAGATTGCCCGCAGCAGGTTGCCATTCCCGAGATCATGAACCTGTTGAACCTGGAGGTTCAAACGGAAAACACCGAGTTCGCCAAGCAGCAATATAGCTGGCAGGCGGCGCCGGGCCGTGCGAGCGACTGCATCCAATGCGGCGCATGCGAGGCTATGTGCCCGCAGAGCATCAACATCATCGAGCAGCTCGAGAAGGCAGCCGAGCATTTCGAGTAGGGGTT
>JAUNWR010000085.1:0-6890 GCA_030540215.1 Coriobacteriia bacterium
CGGTCATGTTCATCTCGTCGGGCTGCGCGGCGCGCTTCATGAGCTCGGGCGGGCAGCCGGCGCCGGCCATGATGCCGGTGCGCATGTGGCTGAAGTCGGTCTTGCGGTAGTCGGCGTGGTTGAACATGGCGATGAACATGGTGGGCACGCCGTTGAACGCGGTGACCTTCTCCTGCGTGATGCAGTGCAGCGACGCCTTCGCGCTGAAGTAGGGCATGGGGCACATGGTGGCACCGTGGGTCATGGACGACGTCATGGACAGCGTCATGCCGAAGCAGTGGAACATGGGCACGTGGATCATGAAGCGGTCGGCGGTGGACAGACCCATGCGGTCGCCGATGCACTTGCCGTCGTTGACCACGTTGCGGTGCGTGAGCATGACGCCCTTGGGGAAGCCCGTGGTGCCCGAGGTGTATTGCATGTTGCACACGTCGTCGGGGCGAACCTCGGTGGCCATGCACTGGACCTTCTCAAGTGGGACCAGCTCGGAGCGCTCCATGGCCTGCTCGAAGTTCAGGCAGCCGGGCATGTCGAAGCCGACGGTGATGACGTTGCGCAGGAAGGGAAGGCGCTTGCAGTGCAGCTGGTCGCCGGGCTTGGTCTCGGCGATTTCCGGGCACAGGTCGTTGATGATCTGGCGGTAGTTGGAGTCCAGCGCGCTGTCGATCATGACCAGCGTGTGCGTGTCGGACTGGCGCAGCAGGTACTCGGCCTCGTGGATCTTGTAGGCAGTGTTCACCGTGACCAGCACGGCGCCGATCTTCGTGGCGGCCCAAAACGTGATGTACCAGGCAGGTACGTTGGTGGCCCAGATGGCAACCTTGCTGCCGGGCTTGACGCCCATCGACACGAGCGCGCGGGCGAACGTGTCCACGTCGTCGCGGAACTCCTCGTAGGTGCGCGTGTAGTCAAGCGTGGTGTATTTGAAGCAGTACTGGTCGGGGAAGCACTCGACCATCTTGTCGAGCACCTGCGGGAAGGTCAGGTCGATGAGCTCGTCCTTCTTCCACACGTACTCGCCGGTGCCGTCGTGGTTGAGGTAGAGCGTGCGGCGCTTGCCGCGGGTGTCCTCGAACTGCTCCATGTAGTTGACGTAGTGGGGGAAGATGACCTCCATGTCGGTGAGGTCGGCCATCCACGCGGGGTCCCACTCCAGCGACACGAAGCCGTCATAGTCGATGGAGGACAGCGCGCGAACCACCTCGTCGATGGGCAGGGTGCCTTCGCCCACCAGGTTGAAGGAGCCGTCGTCATCGGAGTCGCGCATGTGCACGTGCTTGACGTAGGCGCCCAGGTTCTTGATCGTGGTCGCCGGGCTTTCGCCGCCCACGCGGTAGACATTGTGGACGTCCCACAGGGCGCCCAGGTAGTCGCTGGCGTAGCGGTCCATGATGTCGGTCAGGCGCGAGGTGCTGGAGAAGATGCCGCTGGATTCGATCAGCAGCACCACGCCGTGCTCCTCGGCGTAGGGGACCAGCTGGGAGAGCGCCGCGTGAATGGCGTCCTCGTCGTCGTGCTGGACGACCACGCACACCATGCCCACGTTTGCGGCCTGAGCCAGGTCGATAAGGTCCTTGGCGTCCTGAACCTGTTGTTCGCCGGCCGAGATGTCGACCGAGGAGTCGAACGCGGGGATGGAAAGGCCCTTGTCGCGCAGGGCGCGGGCCGTTGCCTGCGTGTTATAGCGGTCAAGCGGGCCGCCCTTGCCGGTGAACGCCGCGTTGGTGATGGGGTTGTGGATCTCGATGCCCGAGAAATCCATTTCAAGGGCGGTGCTTACGAGCTCGTCCCAGGAGTGGTCAGCCCAGCCGCGGGTGGAAAAGGAAAGCTTCATTAGTTCTGCTCCTCGTAGGCGATCTTGTTGAGCGCGTTGATGTACGCGCGGATGCTGGACTCGACGATGTCGGTGGAGATGCCGCGGCCGGAATACACCTTGCCGTCGGCGATCAGCTTCACGACCGATTCGCCCATGGCCTCGCGGCCCTCGGTGACGGCCTGGATGCTGAAGTCGTCAAGCTCGTAGTGCTTGCCCACGACCGATTCGATGGACTTGAACGAGGAGTCGATGGGGCCGTCGCCAAGGGACACGGCCTCGATGAGCTCGCCGTTCTTGCGCAGCGAGATGTGAGAGGTGGCCTTGAAGCTCAGGCCGGAGTTGATGACGTAGCCGTCCAGGGTGTAGGTAGGGGGCACCTGCAGCGCGGCGGAGGCCACGATGGCGTCAAGCTCGGTGGCGCTCACGCGCTCCTTGCTGGCGGCGATCTTCTTGAAGGCCTCGAACACCGCCTCGGCGTCCTCGTCGGAGAGGCTATAGCCCAGACGCTCGACGTACTGCATGACGGTGGCTTGGTCGTCGCCGGCGGTGAGCACCACGCCCTCGACGGCCTCGGAGACGCTGCCGGTGAACGGGGACGCCTTGGAGCGGTCGTCGCAGCATAGGCGGGAGATCTGGTTCATGGCGCGCTTGAGCTCGGTCACGCGCACCTTGCTCTGGGCGCCCAGGGCGTCGGCCTTGGCGGCAAGGATGCGGGCCACGTTATCGAGCGCGACGACGCCCATGGGGTAGGACGTGGCCTTGACGATGGAGGCGCCGGCCATGACGCCGGCCACGGCGCAGGCATCGGCCATATTAAGGTTGTTGCAGCACGAGATGCCCAGGTCGATGTCCTTGAGCTGGGGCGCGGCCTGGTACAGGTCGGCAATGAACTGGGCGAACTCCTCGGGGAGCATGGAGCCGGCCGCGTCGCAGACGGTGACCGTCTTGGCGCCGGCGGCGACCACGGCATCGATGACGCGGGCCAGGTAGGCCACGTCGGTGCGGGTGGCGTCGATGGCCACGAACTCGACGTCGTCGGTGAGCTGGGCGCACTTCGCCACTGCCTCAGCGGCGTCGGCGATCAGCGTGTCGGCCTTCTTGCGCTGGATGTACTCCATGCAGGAGGGGCTGACGGCCGCTTCCACCTGCAGACGGACGTGCTTCGCGCCCTTCGCGGCGTTCCAAACGGCCTGGATGCTGTCCTCATCCATCTTCACCGGCACGGCAAGCGTGCTGTTCTTCACCAACGAGGCGATGGACTTGATTCGCAAGCTGTCTACCTTGGAGGATTCGATGCCCTCGACCTCGATGGAGCCCACACCGATACGGTCTAGGATCTTCACGATTTCTAGCTTTTCCTTGAAGGATAGGGAAAGCGCTTTGGAGGCGATTGCCTCCCTCATCGTGATGTCGCTGACACGTATGTCTCTCATGTGTGACTCCTGACCTACTATGCGAACGTGTTCTTCTTTGAAGATGCTGCTCAGCGGTTGATTGCAGCACCAGCAGGTGGCCGAACGCCTGCCAAATGCTAAGAAGATAGATTATCGCAACTTATAACGTATCAAGCTGCATAACTACGGCATTGTCGTAAATTAATGAAGAGTTAATACAGCAGCGCGGATGTGACCGCAGGTGGTATCCGCAGATTGCGAAAAGTGTGGGTTCGAATGCCCGGGAGGGGCGGAAGACGAGGGGTGCGAGGGTTCGACACCAGGGAGTTGTAGGGATGC
Source organism: Coriobacteriia bacterium (assembly GCA_030540215.1). Taxonomy (GTDB): domain Bacteria; phylum Actinomycetota; class Coriobacteriia; order Coriobacteriales; family Eggerthellaceae; genus Senegalimassilia. The sequence continues at coordinate 3,550 of JAUNWR010000085.1, forward strand.
CGGAATATCGGGTTTTGGTTGGGAATCGCCCTTTACCGTGTCCTGCTCCTTTGCTGAAGAAAGGCTTGTTGACGTGGCGTTTCTTGACTGTCGGGAGGTTAGCCCTACGTGTCCGTTCCGCCATTGAGCGCCTTTGCGCAACCGGTGGTAGGGGGCCTGCCATGGGGAGGGGCGGACACCCCTTGACATACGGTTATTCGCGTGATATTTTTCATGTCGGCAAAATCATCGAAAGGTGATGACGCAAAGCTATAGGGCCTGAAATGGCAGCCAGTTGCACAGTTCCCATCCAGGGAACCACTGCAGCTGGCTGCTTTTTATTTCTCCAGTTCAGCTTGCAGATTTTGCTCGCCTTGCATTGTTGGCGAGCGGGGGTCATAAGCATTGGAACGCGAACCTATGGAGAAGGACTATGACGACTGAGATGACCGTTGAGACCACGACCGAGATCGATGATGACATCACGCTTGCGGACGGCAAGCGCACGCTGACGAATTCGCAGCTGCTTATCCTGGGCTTTATCGCCTCCTACGGCGCGGCGGGCTGCTCCGAGTCCAAGCGCGACATCGCCGAAGCGCTGCAGGTTAGCCTGAAGACCGTCGACCGTGCCATCCTGCGCCTGCGCAAGGAGGGCTTCATCATCTCGGTGGCCCGCTATGCGGAAAACGGCATGCGCCTGAGCAACACCTACCACGTGCCCACGCCGGAGGCGAAAGACGAGCAGCTGCACGCGATCGCCGGGTAAGACGAGCCCTAGCGGACAGGGCGCGTTGCGACGTGGTTACAAATAAAGTGGGGTTTTGCGGATGGTTTCTCGTCCCTGAAAGCGAAGAGCCTGATTCCAGATGGGAATCAGGCTCTTAGTGTTTTACGATTTGGTTCCCCGAATACGAAAAGGCCCGCGGGCTTGTTCGGTTTCCCGAACGCCCGCGGGCCTTTCTGTTGCCGGTCCCGCGAAACACGTGGGTTTTGCGGGACCGGGCATTTTAAGCGTGTGCTAGAAGCGCAGGCTGAGGCAGGACAGGCCGCCGTCGATCTTGCGGTACTCGGAGGTATCCACCACCAGGGTCTTGTAGCCCAGGTCCTGGACGGCCTTGAGCACGGTGGGGTAGCCCTCGGCCACGATAACGGTGCCGTTGACCCAGATACAGTTCGCGCCGTAAGCCTCGTCCTCGGGCACGACCACCTTGTTGTACTTGGCGAAGTCGGGCTTGTCGATGAACTCACCGGACACCAGCATGTTGTTGTCCTCGATGTAGTTCACGCCGGTCTTGAGATGCAGGACCTCCTCCAGCGGGACCTCGGAGCCTTCCAGGCCCCAACCGGCCAGGATCTCGCAGAACTGGCGGATGCCCTCTTCGTTGGTGCGGGCGGAGCGGCCCACGTAGAAGTGGTCGCCCACCATCATGACGTCGCCGCCGTCAAGGGTGCCGGGGGAGACGATGTGCTTGACGTGCTCGTCGTCGAAGAAGCGACGGACCACGGGCTCGATCTCGTCCTTCTCACCGTTACGGCTGTCAGCGCCGGGGTTGGTGATGATGGCGCCGCAGCGGGTGATAACGGCCGGGTCCTCGACGAAGCAGCTGTCCGGGAACTGCTCGAGGGCAGGCAGGACGGTGACGTCGACGCCGCACTGCTCGAGGGCATGCTCGTAGTCGTAGTGCTCCTCGATGGCGCGCTCGTAGATGGGCTGGCCCAGCTCGGGAGCGCTGGTGATGCCGTCGCACAGCGACTTACCAGGGCGGCGGATGATGACATGGTTGAACTTCGTCATGCTTCTCTCTCCTTGGGTGCATGTTGCCGGCGCGCATTGCAGCTGCTTGTCGCGCGGCACGTTCGTTGGGATAAAAGATAGCTGCTTCCTTGGGCATTATAGCCCCGAAGCCGGCGAAACGAGCCGGAAACAATGTGTTGCCCGCGGCGGACTTAATGTCGGGGGCCTGGGGCAGTCGTGTTTGACGCCGGCGAGCTCGCCGGCGCGGGGCCGAAATGCCATCAGCTGGGTAAGGATGGACATGGTATCGAGGGCACGAACTTGTTGCGTCTAGTTAGGGAAATCGGTTAACCCGCTGTGATGCCCGCAGGTCAGCGGGCTATTCGGCCGCGGTTTCGCTTGGCGGGCTTTCCCGATGCGGGGCTTTCGCCACCCGAAGATCCACCGGTTGCGGAGTCGGCCACGGCCGCTTCGCCGCCCTTGTCGCCGAGCTGGGTTGCCACGATGGCGGCGAAGATGAACGCGAAGCCCACCGCCATGCGGGCCGTGAGCACCTCGCCGAAGAACGCCACGCTGAACAGCGCGCAGAACACGCTTTCAAGCGAGCAGAGCAGGCCCGCCTCGGAGGGCGACAGGTGGGCCTGCGCCGTGTTCTGCGCCACGGCGCCGAAGGCCGCCGAGAGCATGGCCACGTAGGTCATGGCGCCGATGAACTCGGGCGTGGTCACCTGCGCCGCCGTGGGCATGGGTTGCGTGACCAGGGCAAGCAACAGGGCCAAGAATCCGGCGGTGAACTGCTGGATGACGGTGATGGTCAGGACGTCGTTGTCGCGCATGACCAGGCCGATAATCACGATCTCGGCGCCGTAGAGGAACGCCGAGGCGATGCTGACACTGTCGCCTAAGCTGATGGAGAAGCCCTCGGTCAGCGACACCAGTCCGATGCCAACGGTGCAGATAGCTGCCGCGATAAGGGTTTTCGCAGGCGGACGGCGACGGGAGACCACCCACCAGATAAACGGGACGGTCAGGCAATAGCACGCGCTCAAAAAGGCGTTCTTCGAGGGCGTGGTCAGGCCCAGGCCCAGAAACTGCGTCCAGAAGCCAACGAACGTGGCCACGCCGATGATCAGGCCCGCCTTCAGCGTTTTGCGGCAAAAATTGCGTTTGAGGTGGGGAAACAAGAGGATGACCAGCACGATTCCCGCTCCAAGGAAGCGGATGGCGGTAAACCACGTGGCGCCCACGGTGCCGATGGCGCTTTTGCCGATCACGAAACCCAGGCCCCAAACCGCGGCCGCCGTCATAAGGATGAGACGGTATACGTTCAGCGGGTACTGCTTGTCGGGGACGCCCATGATGGCTCACGCTCCTGGCAACTCGGGAAACGATACGGTTAGCGTAACGGAGCTAGGATGTCGGCCGCTTCTTCAAGCGAATATGCGAAATGGATGCCCCGCTGCCTGCGCGGCGAGGAGAGCCCCATATCGCTCATTCGATTGAGAAGCGCGCGCAGATCATCGAAGAAACCGTTCAAGTTGAACAGTATGCACGGCGCATCCAACAGTTCAAGGCCTTTGAGGGAAATGACCTCCGAAACCTCCTCCAATGTCCCCGTGCCCCCAGG
>JAUNWR010000009.1:0-39196 GCA_030540215.1 Coriobacteriia bacterium
CCACCAACCATGAGACCGGCCAGACCATCATCGCCGGCATGGGCGAGCTGCACCTGGAGATCATCGTCGACCGCCTGATGCGCGAGTTCAAGGTCGAGGCTAACGTCGGCAAGCCGCAGGTCGCCTACCGCGAGCGTCCGGGCCACGAGGTCCTCTCCGCCGAGGGCAAGTTCGTCCGCCAGTCCGGCGGTCGCGGCCAGTACGGCCATGCGGTCATCAACATGTACCCGCAGGAGGCCGGCAAGGGCTACGAGTTCGAGAACAAGATCGTCGGCGGCGTCGTGCCGAAGGAATACATTCCTTCCATCGACAAGGGTATCCAGGAAGCCCTCAACACGGGTGTTCTGGCCGGTTACCCCGTCGAGGACGTTCGCGTCGAGCTCATCGACGGTTCTTACCACGACGTCGACTCTTCGGAAGCTGCCTTTAAGGTTGCCGGTTCCATGGCCATCAAGGAAGCTCTGCGCAAGTCCGATCCGGTCATCCTCGAGCCTGTCATGGCAGTCGAGGTCGAGACCCCGGAGGAGTACACGGGCTTCGTCATGGGCGACATCCCGTCTCGCCGTGGCATGATCCAGGGTCAGGAGCAGCGCACCGGTTCCGTCGCCATCTCCGCGAAGGTGCCGCTGGGCATGATGTTCGGCTACGCAACCGATCTGCGTTCCGGTACGCAGGGTCGCGCAACCTACACCATGCAGTTCGACTCTTACGAGCCGGTTCCCAAGAACGTCGCTGCAGAGATTATCAGCAAGGCCGGCGGCAACGCTTAAGCGTTGAACGTCCGAAAGCTTAACGGAGGAAATGAAAGTGGCTAATCAGAAGATTCGCATCCGCCTCAAGGGATACGATCATGAGATCGTGGATCAGTCCACCAAGCTCATCGTCGATACCGCGCAGAAGACGGGTGCCAAGGTGTCCGGTCCCATCCCGCTGCCGACGGAGCGCAACCTGTTCACCGTCGTCAAGGGCCCCCATGTGGACAAGGATTCGCGCGAGCAGTTCGAGATGCGCACCCATAAGCGCCTGATCGACATCCTGGAGCCCACCCCCAACACGGTGGATTCCCTGATGCGTCTGGACCTCCCTGCCGGCGTCGACATCGAGATCAAGCTGTAAGGGGTGTCAATTAGCATGATTAACGCTATTTTTGGTAAGAAGATCGGCATGACCCAGATCTTCAACGAGGAGGACAAGCTCATCCCCGTGACCGTGATCCAGGCTGAGCCGAACACGGTGTGCCAGGTCAAGACGAAGGCCACCGACGGCTACGAGGCCGTGCAGCTGGGCTTCGGCGAGATCAAGGCCAAGAAGGTCAACAAGCCCATGGGCGGCCATTTCGCCAAGCAGGGCATCGAGCCTACCCGCTACCTGCGCGAGGTGCGCGTCGAGGACGCCGCCGAGTACAAGGCCGGCGACCAGCAGACCGTGGCGGCTTTCGCCGAGGTCAAGAAGGTCGACGTCACCGGTACCTCCAAGGGTAAGGGCTTCGCCGGCGTCATGAAGCGCTACGGCTTCGCCGGCGGTCCGGGCGGCCATGGTGCTCACTTCCACCGCGCTCCCGGTTCGGTGGGCATGTGCGCCACGCCTTCCCGCGTGCTCAAGGGCATGCGCCTGCCTGGTCACATGGGCTGCGACACCGTCACCGTCAAGAACCTGACCGTGATGCGCGTCGACGAGGAGCAGAACCTGATCCTGGTCAAGGGCGCCATCCCCGGCGGCAAGAACGGCATCGTGCGCGTGCGCATGGCGTAACCTGGACTATCTATAAGGAGTTTTCACTACCATGACGACTATTGAGATCAAGGACGCAAGCGGTAAGAAGGCCGGCGACGCCGAGCTTTCCGCTTCCGTGTTCGGCATCGAGCCGAACGTGCCCGTCATGCACCAGGTTGTGCGCGCTCAGCGTGCGTCTTGGCGTGCCGGCACCAGCAACACCCTCACCCGCGGCCAGGTCCGCGGCGGCGGCAAGAAGCCGTGGCGCCAGAAGGGCACCGGCCGTGCCCGCCAGGGCTCCATCCGCTCCCCTCAGTGGGCTGGCGGCGGTACCGTGTTCGGTCCGCATCCGCGCAGCTACGCCTTCCGCGTGAACAACAAGGAAGTCAAGCTGGCCATGCGCTCCGCTCTGTCCGCCAAGGTGGCTGACGGTCAGTTCACCGTTGTCGACGAGTTCAAGTTCGAGAAGCCCTGCACCAAGGACGCCAAGGCGTTCATCAAGGCCATGGGTTTCGAGGGCCAGCGCACCACGCTGGTCATCGGCAACGACGACGTCACCACGTGGCTGTCCTTCCGCAACCTGGAGAAGGTCAACATCCTGCCCGTCGCCGAGGCCAACACCTACGAGCTGCTCGACAACAAGCAGCTGGTGTTCACCGCTGAGGCCCTGAAGCGCATCGAGGAGGTGCTCGCATAATGAAGGATCCCCGCGAGGTCATCATCCGTCCTATCGTGACGGAGCACAGCTACGACCAGATGGAGAACAACGTGTACACCTTCGAGGTGGCCAAGGACTCCAACAAGGTTGAGATCCGCCAGGCCATCGAGGCTATCTTCAACGTCTCCGTGGTCAAGGTGAACACCCTGAACGTCAAGCCGAAGCCCAAGCGCGTGCGTTATCAGGTCGGTCAGACCCGTACGTGGAAGAAGGCCATGGTCACGCTGAAGGAAGGCGATACCATCGAGCTGTTCGGCGCCAACTAAGGTTGACGTTACACCAAGCTAACGCTTGAACCGCTTAGAGCGCCCCGGCATCTATGCCGGGGCGCTCTTTTGTATAATCAGGGGAAGGAAAGCACCCGAAGAGCAAGGTGGGGACATGGCGTTCGTGGAATTCAACGATGTTCGCAAGGTGTACAAGATGGGCGAGGTGGAGGTTGCCGCTGCCGATGGCATGACCTTTACCGCCGAAGCCGGCGAGTTCGTGGTGGTGGTCGGCCCGTCGGGCGCCGGCAAGACCACGCTGCTCAACATGCTCGGCGGCATGGACTCGTGCACGTCCGGCACCATCATGCTCGATGGGCGTGATATCAGCCGCTTCTCCGAGCGCGAGCTCACCCAGTACCGCCGCTTGGACATCGGCTTCGTGTTCCAGTTCTACAACCTGGTTCAGAATCTCACCGCTCTTGAGAACGTCGAGCTTGCCAGCCAGATCTGCCCGCATCCGCTTGACGCGGCGCAGGTGCTTGCCCAGGTTGGCCTTGCGCATCGCATGGATAACTTCCCCGCGCAGCTTTCCGGCGGCGAGCAGCAGCGCGTGGCCATCGCCCGTGCGCTTGCCAAGAACCCTAAGCTGCTGCTGTGCGATGAGCCCACCGGCGCCTTGGACTACAAAACCGGCAAGGCTATTCTGAAGCTGCTGCAGGACACCTGCCGCGCCACCGGCAAGACCGTGGTGCTCATCACCCACAACTCCGCATTCGCCGACATCGCCGATCGCGTCATCCATGTGCGCGAAGGCCGCGTTGCCAGCTGCTTCGTCAATCCGAGCCCGGGTAACGCCGCAGATTTGGAGTGGTAGCCATGGGAGCTTTCCGCAAAGAGGTTCTGCGCTCCATTACGCATTCGTGGGGGAGGTTCCTTGCCATCGCCGTGATGGCGGCGCTGGGTTGCGGCTTCTATGCCGGCTTGCGCATGACTGGCCCCGATATGCGTTTGGCGGGCGATGAGTACTACGATGCCACCGAGCTGTGCGATTTACGCGTGGTCTCGTCGCTGGGTATGTCCGACGAACAGGTCGACATGCTGCGCGACGTCGAAGGCGTTTCGGGCGTCATGCCCGCTTACGAGGCGGATGCCATATCGCAGTTGGCGGGAACGCAGTACACGCTTCGTTACCATTCGCTTGACGTGGACGCTGCGAAGGCGAGCAGCTGCTCGGATGGCCTGCGCGTGGAGTCCGACGATGCCGATTACGTGAACCGGCCTATTCTGGTTGAGGGCAGCTGGCCGGAATCGGACGACGAGTGCTTGCTGTCCGCTGACAACGTATGGACGTCTCCGGTGCACATCGGCGATACCGTCGAGCTGCTTGAGGGAACGCAGGACCTTGACGGCGTGTTCACCACGCGCAGCTTCACCGTTACGGGTTTTGTGCGGTCCTCGTATTACACGTGCACCACCAATACCGGCGCCACATCCCTTGGGTCGGGCGAGCTTTCGTCTTTCGTGTTCGTGCCCGAAGGGGCGTTCGCGGCCGATTATCCCTATACGGAAGCGTTCCTCACCGTCGACGGGGCAGCTGGCGAAGCATGGCCCGATGATGCTTACCAGCGGCGCGTCGATACGGTTGCGCAGCGGTTGAGCGACCTTTCCCCGCAGCTTTCCGCATCGCGCATCGAGCAGCTGCAACGCGATGCACAGGCAGAGCTTGACGACAAGCGTGCAGAATTTGAACGCGAGAAAGCAGACGCCGTCGCGCAGATGGACGACGCCCAAGCGCAGCTCGACGATGCAAGCGCCCGGCTGGATAGCGCCGCGATGCAGCTTTCCTCTGCGGCGGCACAGCTCTCCAGCAGCCAGACGCAGCTTGCCCAGGGCGAAGCGGAGCTTGCCAGCGGCCGGGCGCAGCATGACAGCGGTACGGCCCAGCTTGCCGAGCAGCGCGAACAAGCCCAGTCGGCCATAGCGCAGGCGCAGGCCCAGCTTGATGCCGCGCAGGCGCAGTACGATCAGGCCATGGCTCAGCGTAGCCAGCTCGAGGCCCAGCTTGAGCAGGCGCGCGCGGCTCAGCTTGCCGACGTGGCCGCGCAGCTGGAGGCTGCCATCGCGCAGATCGATGCGCAGACCGCAGGCGCACCCGATCAGCTTGCCGCGGGACGGGCCGAGCTCGACGCGCAGCGCGAGCAGGCGCAAGCTCAGCTTTCCGCGGCACAGGCTCAGCTTGATAGCGCGCAATCGCAGCTCGACGACGCCGAGGCTCGTCTGGCGTCCGGTCGTGCGCAATATGCCGCCGGGCAGCAAAGCTATGAGCAGGGTCGCGCCGAGTACGAAAGCGGTCTGGCCGAGCAGCGAAGCGGGCAATCCGAGCTTGACGGGAAGCGTGCTGAGGCTCAGCAGCGCTTCGCCGACGCCGAGAAGCAGCTGGCTGACGCCCAGGCCGAGATCGACGCCATCGCCGACAAGGACGCCAACGTGTACGTGCTTGACCGCTCGAAGAACCTGGGCGCGGAGAGCTTCCGCAGCGATGCGGGCCGTATGGATCAGATCGCGGCGGTGTTCCCGCTCATGTTCTTCTTGGTTGCCGCTTTGGTGTCGCTGACCACCATGACCCGCATGGTGGAGGAGGAGCGCGTGCTCATCGGCACGTACAAAGCACTGGGTTATTCCAATGCGCGCATCACGTCGAAGTACCTCGTTTACGCGGTGGTGGCATCGGGCGTGGGAGCGGCCGTGGGCATCGTGCTGCTTTCGCAGTTCCTGCCATGGTTCATTATGAAAGCGTATTCCATCATGTACATGGTGCCTTGCATGCCCACTCCCGTGAACCCGGGCGTAGCTGCAAGCGCCGCCGCCTTGGGCGTGGGCATCACCGTGGCTGCAACCTGGTTCGCGGCGGCGGCGACCCTGCGCGAGTGCCCGGCGTCGCTCATGTTGCCGCGTGCGCCGAAGGCCGGCAAGCGCATCCTGCTTGAGCGGATCCGCCCGCTGTGGAGCAGGATGACGTTCAGCTGGAAGGTGACGGCGCGAAACCTGTTCCGGTACAAGCGCCGCTTCTTCATGGCCATCATCGGCATCGCCGGCTGCACTGCGCTGCTGCTCACGGGCCTGGGGCTGCAAAACGCCATCAACGACATCATCGACAAGCAATACGGCGAAGTGTATAGCTTCAACACCATCGTGCGCATGGACGCCGACGAGGCCGATCAGAAGGCCAAGGATGCGGTTTCGAATGCGGTGGGCTCGGATGGGCAGGAATTCGCCTGGGTTTCCACCGAGAACAAGATTGCGTGCGCCCCTGATGACGGTGCGGAGCATCGCTTCGAGCTGGTGTGCGCCCAGGATCCCGAGCAGCTGCAGCGCTTCGTGCAGATGCGCGAGCGCGTCGGGGGCCAGGCCCTCGCGCTCGACGGGAGCGGCGCTATCATCAGCGAGAAGCTTGCCAGCCAGCTGGGGGTTTCCATTGGCGATACCCTGACGTTCTACGACGAGGACGACATCGGCAACCTGGTGGGGGCTGGGCGCACGGTGACCGTCGCCGGCGTCATGGAGAACTACGTGGCGCAGTACGCCTACGTCACCGCCGACGTGTACGAGCAGGCTATGGGCCAGCCGGCCGATTTCGCCACCGTCTACGCCGATCTTGGGGACGGCGTCGACCGTGATGCGTTCTCTGACCAGCTGCTTTCCATGGACGGCGTGAAAACCGTCACCTACAGCGACGAGACCATCAACAGCTATCGCACCATGCTCAAGTCGGTCAATAGCGTGGTGGTGGTGCTCGTGGTGGCCGCGGCGCTGCTGGCGTTCGTGGTGCTGTACAACCTCACGAACATCAACATCACTGAGCGTGCGCGGGAGATCGCCACGCTCAAGGTGCTCGGCTTCACGTCGCACGAGGTGGATGCGTATATCTTCCGCGAAACCATCCTGCTGTCGGTCATAGGTGCTGCTATCGGCCTGGTGCTCGGCATCTTCATGGAGGGCTTCGTCATCACCACCGCCGAGGTCGATCAGGTCATGTTCGGCCGCGACATCCATGCAGCAAGCTTCGCCATCGCGTTCGCGCTCACCATGGCGTTCTCAGGCGTCGTGGCCCTCGCCATGCGCGGCAAGCTGCGTCGCATCGACATGGTGGAGAGCCTGAAGTCCAACGAGTAGCGTTCGGTGCCAGGGCGGGTGTCATACCCTGCGCCGTCAGCTGCTTGCTGCGACGCTGCGGGGGCGTGGGGCTAACCGAGCTGGGCTCCGCGCCTGACGCGACGCTACGGCTTGCGGCCTTGCCGCATGAGGGGTTGCACGCCGCCGGGTTGCGTTACAATGTGAGCGTTTCATCATCAATCAGAAGGGGATCCCATGAAGGTTACCGAGAAGAAGCTCGAGGACGGCCTCATCGAGCTCACCGCCGCCGCCGCAACCGCCGAGGTGGCGCAGGCGTTCAACGTAGCGCACTATTCGTTCTGCGCGAGCATGGGCGTGGAAGTGCCACAGGGTCAGACGCCGGCCCAAGCCGCCGAGGATAAGCTCGGCATCAAGGACCTGGATTCCGTTTCCCAGCAGATGGCCATCGACTACCTCGTGCCGTTCGCCGTGGACAAGCGCAACCTGTGCCCGGCGTTCCCGCCCACACCCATCGTCGACCAGCCCATCAAGCGCGGCCAGGTCTTCGAGTTCAAGGTTCAGGTGACCCCCAAGCCCGATTATGAGCTGACCAGCTACGAGCCGGTTTCCATCACCGTACCGCCGCTGAGTTTCGACGAGTCCATGGTCGATCAGCAGATTCAGCAGCTTGCCGAGAGCTTCGCCACCTATGAGAAGTGCGACGCTAAGCCGCTCGACGCCTCCGGTGCCGCCAAGATCGCCCTCGAGGTCTCCCAGGCCGGCAAGCGCCTGGACAACCTGTGCACCGACGGGCGCACCTACATTCTGGGCATGGGCCTTATGCCCGACGAGTTCGAGAAGAACCTCATCGGCATGACCGAGGGCGACGTCAAGGAGTTCGCCTTCGATATGCCCGGCGCACCTGAGGGCGAGGCGCCTCTTGACTGCAAGGTCACGGTGGTCGAGTGCCAGGAGAAGCATGTGCCGGAGGTGGACCAGGAGTTCATCGAGAAGAACATGCCCATGGCCCGCGACGTGGAATCTCTGCGTCAGGTTGTTTCCGAGCGCCTGCAGGCCGAGCAGCGCGCCCAGTACCAGGAGATGCAGCTGACCATGGTGGCCGACGAGCTTTCCCGTCGCTTCCAGGGCACTATCTCCGACGAGGTGTACGAGTCGATGCGCGACACGCTCATGCAGAACGTGCGCGGCTCCCTTGCCCAGCAGGGCATCCCCTTCGAGCAGTTCGTCGAGTCGCAGGGCGGTGAGCAGCAGTTCGGCATGATGCTCATGATACAGGCCCGTCAGATGCTCGTGCAGGGCTACGCGCTCGACGCGGTGTTCCGTCACGAGAAGATGACGCTCGACTACGAGGACATCATGGCCGCCTGCCGTGCCATGAACCCCGCCGACCCCACCACGGCGCGCCGTCAGATGGAAGGCAACGGCCAGGCTTTCGTGCTGCGCGAGACCGCAGGCCGCCTGAAGGCCAATCGCTGGCTGCTCGAGCATGCCGATATCACCGTGTCCGAGGAGCCTGCGGCTGAGAAGGCCGAGTAGGGCGTAAGACCGGTTGCGGGGCGGTCAGGGGAGCGCTGAGCCGGAGCCTGCTTATAGCTGGCATCGGCGCTCTTTCCCCGAGGCTCCCATTCGCGGAAAACATGTGAACGCCGCGTGCGAACGTTATCGCACGCGGCGTTTTCCGTGCTATAATGCAAAGGCTTGTCTTCCGCCTTGGTCGGAAACCAAGGCACGGTAAAAGGAGTACCAGACTATGAAACAAGGAATCCATCCGGAGTACGTGGAGTGCACCGTCAAGTGCAGCTGCGGCAACACCTTCACCACCCGCTCGACGAAGTCCGAGCTGAAGGTCGACATCTGCAACGTGTGCCATCCGTTCTACACCGGCCAGCAGCGCTTCGTCGACACCGGCGGACGCGTCCAGCGCTTCGCCGACAAGTTCGGTTCCGCTAAGGAGCAGGTGGCTGCTCGCGAGGCCGCCAAGAAGGCCGAGCGCGCCGCTAAGGCCGCTGAGATCGAGGCCGCCAAGAAGGCCGAGCGCGAGGCTAAGGCCGCCGCTAAGGCAAAGCGTGCCGAGGAGTTCGCCAAGAAGGCTGCTGCCGAGGCCGAGAAGGCTGCCGAGATCGAGGCCGCTACCGCCGCTGCTGAGGCCGTCGAGGCTCCCGCAGAGGCCGAGGTTGAGGCTGCTGCCGAGACCGCTGCCGAATAGCACCACAGCACCAAGCACAAAAAGCACTGCACAAAAAGCAATAGGAAGGCCCGCGAAAGCGGGCCTTCCTGCATGTCGGGGGCATTGCGTGTATGCAGCATATCGGCAACGCTTTGCTTTTGTGCCGTAATCGGGGCGCCGAGCGGCGTATAGTCGAAGGTGTGGAGGGGTGAAGAGCGCTGTGCGACATGCAGTCGAAGGCGCTGCTGGGCTCGTGCCGCATCAGATCGCTTTGCGTTTTCGGCTGTTTTCGGCTCTGCGCTTTTCGCTGCATCGTCTCTGGGTGCTTCAGCCTTCCGATGTTCGTCATCCCTCCCTTCCTGCCGTTGGTACAGGAGTGGTAAGCTAATATTATTAGGAAGCGTTATCATTAAATGTAAAACGAGAACAGCGGGACTAAGGAGGCTCCTATGTTCGATAAGCAGGCGTTCCATTCGCTCAGCTACGGCATGTACGTTATCGGCGCGCGTTGCGATGGCAGGGACTACGGATGCGTAGCAAACACGTTCGCCCAGGTCACTTCATCTCCGTTGCAGGTGAGCGTGGCGCTCAACAAGGAAAACGCCACCACTGCCGCCGTGCGTCAAGCTGGTCGGTTCACAGCATCTTGCTTGTCCGAGCAGGCTGATATGCAGCTGATCGGCACGTTCGGGTTCCATACCTCCACCGAGCTCGATAAATTCGCGCAGCATGCAAGCGCGCGTGATGAGGCCGGCATGCCCTATGTGGCTGAGCAATGCTGCGCGTGGTTTTCCGCGAAGGTGGTCTCCGAACTTGACCTGGGCACGCACGTGCTTTTCGTAGGGGAGGTGCAGGAGTGCGCCAAGGTCGCCGGTGCGGCCGCTCCTATGACGTATGCGTTCTATCATCAGGTCAAGGGCGGCAAAACCCCTCCGAAGGCGTCCAGCTATCTGGGCGACGAACAACCTGCCGCTGCGCCGGCTGAGTCGAACGGTGCCGAACAGCCCAAGGTTGCCTGGCGTTGCACTATTTGCGGGCATATGGAGTATGTCGACGAGCTCCCCGATGACTTTGTTTGCCCCGTCTGCGGCGTTGGCAAGGAGTTCTTCGAGCGAGTTGAACTGTAAGGTTTCGGGTTCGCTTTTCTGTTTGGGTAAGCGTTGTTGCCGTCTTCCCTGGTAAAGCAATTGGACGCATCGTGCCAGCAGGTTGGTTGGTTGCAGCTGAAATCGCGACGCTCGTTTGCGCGCTCTTCTGCATAGCCTGCTCAGGATGTTTCCGTGCGCTATTGGAAAAGCCTTTTCGCGGAATCCGTCAACGGTATGTGGTTCGCTTCTAGTGTTTCCACATGCTATCGTAAAGAGCTCGCAAGCCTATTCCAGGCCTGCGAGCTCTTTGTCCTTTTCTATGGGGCGCATTTTCTAGAAGAACACCTTCGCTGCGTGGTTGTAGAACCCTTCGTCCTTGTAGCGCAGAAGGGTGGTGGGCACGTCGCCTCGGTGTACGTACAGGCGGCGCAAGGGGCGATCAAGCTCAACCAGCTCGCCGTCAATGAACAGGGTGGCATCGCGATCATCCTGGTTTTCTGACAGGTCCATCTCCACCACATCGGATGGGGCCGTGACCACCGCGCGGGAGTGCAGCGTGTGCGGCGCGATGGGTACGGCAACCAGGCCCGTGAAGCCCGGCGCCACCAGCGGTCCGCCTGCCGACAGCGCATAGGCCGTGGAGCCCGTGGCGCTTGCCACCACCAGGCCGTCGCCGCGCATGTTCGCCAGGTGCGACCCCGAAACGCCCAGCCCGAAGTCGATGATGCGGCCGTTGGCGCCGCGGGTGACGGCCGCCTCGTTCAATGCGAAGAACTCACGCGGCTCGTCGGGCTCGGCGCCGGCGCCGTCGTCGGCATAGGGGTCGGCTTCGCCTTCGCACACCACCCGTATGTCCAGGTTCGTGCGAACCTCGTGGGCTGCGTCGCCGGAAAGCGCCGCAACCAGCGGTTCCATGACTCCCGATTCGTTCGGGTTAGCCAAAAAGCCCAAGCGGCCGTAGTTGATGCCCAGGATAGGCGTGCCATGGAAGCCCACCTGGCGTGCCGTGCGCAGGATGGTCCCGTCCCCGCCCAAGGCCACCGCCATGTCCACGCCGTGATCGAACAGCTCGGAAAGCTCGGGAGCCGCCAAGGGGGAGGCAAGCTTCGAGGAGTCCACCACGGTGTAGTCGATTCCCTGCGTGGCCAGGTACGTTACCAGCAGCAACGATGCATCGATCGCCTGCGAGTTGGAATTATTACGCACGATGAGGATGTGCATGTGGGGCCTCTTTCCGTGTTTGCTATGATGAGCAATCATACCATCACGAGAAAGCGCATTTTCATGTCCGACAAGCTCGCACGAGCTCGACACACTCGTTCTGCCGATCTCGCGGCCTCGGCCGCTTCCCCGCAAACCCAGCAAGCCATGCACGAGGCGGATAACACATCTGGCAATCCTCGCCCTTCTCAGGGCGGTGCCGATCAAGGCTCCACTGCCGCCATCGGCGGGTCTGCGGCCCTTATCAGCATCTGCACTATCGTCTCCCGCATCACCGGTTTCGCCCGCACCTGGGCCATGGCCTTCGCGCTCGGCTCCACGCTGTTGTCCAGCTCCTATCAGGTGGCGAACAACCTTCCCAACCAGCTCTACGAGCTGGTGTGCGGCGGCATGATCGTCACCGCGTTTTTGCCGGTTTACGTTTCGGTGAAGAAGAAGCTGGGACAGCGTGCCGGCAACGAATACGCTTCGAACTTGCTTACGTTGGTGGTGCTGCTGCTCGGAGCGGTTTCGCTTCTGTGCATGTTGTTCCCCTCCGCGGTCATCTACACGCAAAGCTTCTACTCCGACCAGTCGCAGATGGACACCTCGGTGCTCTTCTTCCAGTTCTTCGCCATACAGATCGTGTTCTATGGCTGTTCGGCTATCGTGTCGGGTTTGCTTAACGCAAGCCGTGACTACTTGTGGTCTTCCATAGCGCCGGTGGCCAACAACCTGATCGTCATCGTCACGTTCTTGGCGTACTCGTTCGTGGCCCCGTATGACCAGCAGCTTGCGTTGTATATCATCGCCATCGGCAATCCTGCCGGCGTGTTCGTCCAGATGGCCATCCAGCTGCCCGCGCTCAAGCGTAACGGCATCCGCATCCGCCCGCGTGTGAACCTGCGCGACCCGGCGCTTCGCGAGACGTTGGGCATCGGCGTTCCCGCGGTGCTCGTCATGCTGTGCTCCTTCGCCATCGTGTCGGTGCAAAACGCCGCTTCTTACAACTTCGCCGACAACGGCCCTTCCATTCTGGCCTACGCACGCCTGTGGTTCACGCTGCCGTATTCGTTCTTGGCCGTGCCCATTACCACCGCCATGTTCACCGAGCTTTCGGACATGCAGGCGGAAGGGAATATGGAAGGTGTCAAGCGCGGAATCGTGTCGGGTACCAACCAGATCCTGTTCTTCATGATCCCGTTCGCCATGTACTTGGCAGTGTTCAGCATGCCTCTGGTTACCCTGTATCATGCTGGCGCCTTCACCATGGAGAACGTATCCGCTATCGCCACATATCTGGCCGTGTGGGCCGTTGCCTTGCCCTTGTACGGCGTGAACACGTACTTGCAGAAGACGTTCTCCAGCCTTCGCCGTATGGGCGTGTTCGCCGGTTTCAATTTCGTTGCGGGCGCCGTGCAGATCGGCCTGACCATGTTCGCTGCAAGTCATTCCGATGTTATGCCCATCAGCTCCATCGCCGTTGCCGAGGCGCTGTTCTACTTGGTTTTGGATGTGTGCCTGTTCGGGTATCTGCGACGTACGTTGGGCCCGTTTGGTCTGCGCTCCGTGGCGCGTGCTTTGGCTACGGCCGTGTTGCTCGGCGGTGCCGGTGCTGCTGCCGGCGCTGGCGTGCTGTGGTTGCTGCAGACGCTGGTTTCCCCGCTGTCCGGTTCTATCGTGCAGGCTTTGGCGTATGTCGTTGCCGGCGGGCTGGTTGCCTTGGCCGTCACGTTCGTGCCGGCTTGCAACCTCAATGTGCCCGAGGCCGCCTTCATCAACACCATCGTTCGCAAGATCGGCGGGAAGCTGGGCCGCTAGTCGTTCCGCCTTTGATAGGGCGGTGCGCTTTGCTTGCTGCTTTCTGATTCCCCCGATTCCTGACGTGCCCTGCGCTGTTTGAAGAGCGCAGGGCACGTTTGTTTTTAGGCTTTTGCGTTGCTTTGCCCGCGCTCCCCTTATTCCGTTTGGTGTGCGCTTGATTGGCCGTAACTGTTCCCCCGCTTTGCTTTGCTGGGTTCTGACGTGTTTTGATGTCGTGTTGGAATCCTTGGCTGCTTTCTCCCATCCTTCTTAAACTCCGCCTCGTTATGGTTTGGCCATAACGCCTTTGCTCGCTTTGCTTACCAAGGGTTCTGACGCGCTCTGGTGTCGGGTTCGTCGGACCCTGTTACGACAGAATCTCCCGCAGGGCGGCTAGGAAGCCGTCGATATCCTTGTGGCTGCCGATGGGGGTCTGTAGGCGAACCTTCAGTATGGGCGCGTCAGATGCTCTCTATCATCGATTCCTTGTTTGCTGCCCGCTCGAGACAGCGCCTCAATATGTAGCTGGCATTGCCCAGCATGTAGGTCATCCTGATGCTTCTCATTGGGGCTTTCTCCTACTGTGCGTCCAACGGGTGCCGCCCTTTTTTGCTGAAGGTAATTTGAACCGTAGCCCTTTCGTTTCATTGGTCGCCTCAAGATGACCTCTACGACCCGCTGAGAGGGTGTTTCTAGGCTAACTAGTGATTTATCTGGGTAAATAGGAAAAGCCGATGCCAATCAAGAAGCAACAGGAATAACCGATACGCACCAGGTAAAGCGCTACTTTATCAAGTAATCTTCCTAAACCGTTTGTATCGCATGCGACGCCGCAAAAGCCCGCAAATGCGCCCTTATCCGAGTGCATCCTGGTTCGAATGCGCCCTTATACGAAAGCGCTTCATTTCACGCAACCGCATACCCAAACAAAAACGCCCCGCGAGCAACCTCGCGGGGCGTAAGCGCCTTGGCAATGCGTGCCAAGCATATATGTAGCTAAGCCTTACTTGTGGAAGTACCTGCGCTGTTCGTACTTCGGCTCGCAGCAGATGTTGATACCGAGCGTGCGGTAGAGCTTCTCGTCGGTGGGGCTCAAAATCACGCTGAAGAACGCATCGCAGCCGCGCAGCTGGTCGGCTGCATCCACCAGCTGTTTGGCAACCGGGTCGGTGGCGCTGGACACGGAAAGCGCCAGCAGCGTTTCGTCGGAGTGCAGGCGCGGGTTCTTCGCGTGCAGCGTGGAGGTCTTCAGGTCGCAGATCGGCTCGATGACCTCATCGGAGATGACGAACAGATCCTCGTCGACGCCTGCCACGCCCTTGAGCGCGTTCATGAGCAGCGAGGAGGCGGCGCCCAGCAGATCCGACGTTTTGCCAGTGACCACGCGGCCATCGGGCAGCACCATGGCACCGGCGGGAGCGCCGGTGGCCTCGGCCTTCAGCAGGGCGGCCGAGCGCGCAGGCGAGAAGTTCGTGTCCACGCCCACCTGGTTCATGAGCAGCTCAAGGTGCTCGACATATTCGTGATGCAGGCCGGTGCGGCGCTCGTCGACCGCAGCCTGGAAGTAGCGGCGCACGATCTCCATTTTCGCGGCCTCTCGCACAGCATCATCGTCGACGATGGCCATGCCCGCCATGTTCACGCCCATATCGGTGGGGGACTGGTAGGGGCTGGTGCCCAGGATGCGCTCCATCATGGCCTTGAGCACGGGGAAGATCTCGACGTCGCGGTTGTAGTTGACGGTGGTTTCGCCGTACGCCTCAAGATGGAAGGGATCGATGGTGTTGGCGTCGTCAAGGTCGACGGTTGCGGCCTCGTACGCCACGTTCACCGGGTGCTTGAGCGGGAGGTTCCAAATAGGGAAGGTCTCGTACTTCGCATAGCCTGCCTCAACGCCGCGCTCGTGCTCGTGATACAGCTGGGAGAGGCACGTGGCCATCTTGCCCGAGCCGGGGCCGGGGGCGGTGACCACTACCAAAGGATGCGTGGTCTCCACGAACTCGTTCTTGCCGTAGCCCTCGGAGGAAACAATGCGCGCGGTGTCATAAGGATACCCGGCAATGGGGTAGTGCAAGTAGCTTTTGATGCCTAAGCTGTCCAGGCGATGGCGGAAGGCCAGCGCGTTAGGCTGGTTCTCGAAGCGAGTGATCACCACGCCGGCCGTGGCGAAGCCCATGGAGCGGAAAATGTCCAACAGGCGCAGCACGTCCTCGTCGTAGGTGATGCCCAAGTCGCCGCGAACCTTGTTCTTCTCGATATCGTTGGCGTTGATGGCGATGATGATCTCAACGTCTTCGGCCATCTGCTGCAGCATGCGGATCTTGCTGTCCGGCTGAAAGCCCGGCAGCACGCGCGAGGCATGGTAGTCGTCGAACAGCTTGCCGCCGAACTCCAGATACAGCTTGCCGCCGAACTGGCCGATCCTCTCACGGATATGCTCGGCCTGCAAAGCCAGGTATTTATCGTTGTCGAAACCGATGCGCATGGGCGCAACCCCTTTCCATGACGGTAGGTTTAACCGAACCAGTATAAGGCTCGCGCGCGCACGCGTGAAGCGAAGCGTCCATCCACACGCGAAAAGCGGACGAAGGCTTACCGATTGCGTCCGGGGAAGAGGAAAAGGCAAGACGCAGCGGCGGGAACCCGATTCGGCGCAAAGGAGCTCGGCTTCGTTGCGCCGGTTTCGCAAAAGCCTCGAAAGCAGCCCTGTTGCCCTTGCCGTCCATCTCGTTTCGGTTTCGTTTCCCCTCTGTTAAAAGGCGCGCCCGGCGCTAGGGTGGAAGTTGCGCGGCGCGTACAATAAACCAACGTTTGGAGTTTGCCGTTGGCGTGCTGCAGGCGTATCGGCCTAGGCGCAGCGCGATCAGCGGTGGGGAAATACACCGGTTTCTAAGCGCGAAGGAGAACCATGGCCAAGCATATTTTCGTAACCGGCGGCGTCGTGTCGTCTTTGGGCAAGGGCATCACGGCCGCCTCCCTGGGGCATTTGCTGAAGGCCCGCGGCTACAAGGTGACCATGCAGAAGATGGACCCGTACCTCAACGTCGACCCGGGTACCATGAGCCCGTTTCAGCATGGCGAGGTCTTCGTTACCGAAGACGGTCACGAAGGCGACCTTGACCTGGGACATTACGAGCGATTCATCGACGAGAACCTGTCCCGCGAATCGAATTTCACGCAGGGTTCCATTTACAAGACCCTCATCGCCCGCGAGCGTCGCGGCGACTTCCTCGGCGGCACCGTGCAGGTGATCCCGCATGTGACCGAGGCCATCAAGGAGCGCCTGCGCCGCATCGCCGACCAGTCCGGCGCCGACATCGTGATCTCCGAGATCGGCGGCACCATCGGCGACATCGAGTCCCAGCCCTTCATCGAGGCCGCGCGTCAGTTCAGGAAGGAAAAGGAGCGCGGCGACGTTCTGTTCATCCACGTCACGCTGGTTCCCTACATCGCCGCAGCCCACGAGGTGAAGACCAAGCCCACGCAGCATTCCGTCAAGGAGCTGCGCTCCATCGGCGTGCAGCCCGACTTCATCGTCTGCCGCAGTGACCATGAGATCTCGGACAAGGTGCGCGAGAAAATCGCCCTGTTCTGCGATGTGCGGCCCGACGAGGTGCTCGCGTGCACCGATAGCCCTTCCATCTACGAGGTGCCGTTCGGCCTGTACGATCAGCGTTTCGACGCGAAGGTGCTCGAGCGCTTGGGCCTTCCCGAGCGTCAAATCGACTTGAGCCCCTTGCGCTCTTTCGTGGATGCGGCCGCTCATGTGGAGCATGACTGCGACGTGGCCATCGTCGGCAAGTACACCAGCCTGCCCGACGCGTACCTTTCGGTCATTGAGGCGCTGCATCATGCAGGCGTGTACAACAACACCCAGGTCAATGTGCATCTTATCGATGGCGAAGAGCTTAACGACGGCAACGTCGAAGAGGTGCTGGGGTCCATGGACGGCATCCTGGTGCCCGGCGGCTTCGGCCAGCGCGCCTTCGAGGGCAAGATCTGCGCGGTGCGCTACGCCCGCACCCATGACGTGCCGTTTTTGGGCATCTGCCTGGGCATGCAGGCGGCGGTGTGCGAATTCGCGCGCGATGTGGCGGGCATGCCCGGCGCGACGTCGGCGGAGTTCGACGAGAACGCCGAGTTCCCCGTCATCGACCTGATGCCCGAGCAGGAGGACGTCGAGGATAAGGGCGGCACCATGCGACTGGGCGCCTACCCGTGCAAGGTCGCTCCCGCGTCCATGGCCTTCAAGGCCTACGGCGAGGAGCTCATCTACGAACGCCATCGCCATCGCTATGAGGTGAACAACGCGTTCCGCGACCGCTTGGCGGAGGCGGGTCTGGTCATCTCGGGTGTTTCCCCTGATGGTCGCCTGGTTGAGATGATCGAGCTGCCTGATCATCCGTGGTTCGTGGCAAGCCAGGGCCACCCTGAGTTCAAAAGCCGTCCGACCAGGCCACACCCCTTGTTCCGCGACTTCGTCGCCGCGGCACTGGATCATCGCGAGTAATCCGGCAGGTTCCGGGGTTCGGACTAAACCGGTTGAAGGTTTACATAATGTTGTTGTTGCGAAAAGGCCGCCGTATCGGGCGGCCTTTTCCGCGTGGTGGGATATATAAAGATGGACCGATAGGGAAGGAAAGCGCTAGTGGACGAGAGCATCGATACCGACGATTTGATCGATTTGGCGGCGGAGTACATCGCCTACCTGCGCATCGAGCGCGGCAGCTCGCCGCGCACCATCGAGGCCTACGAGGCGGATCTAGAAACCTACCGGGATTTCCTGTCTTCGCAGGGCATCGAGAAGCTCTCGCAGGTGTCGCGCGAGTCCATCGTGGCGTATCAGGAGCATCTGTTCGCGCAGGGCTACGCCGCTTCGACGGTGTGCCGAAGAGCGTCGGTGGTGAAGGGCTTTCACCGGTTTTGCGTGGCAGAGGATTACACCGAAAGCAACCCTGCGGCAGGGCTGCCGCTGCCGAAAACCCCGGAGCGCCTGCCCGACGTTCTGTCCATCGACCAGGTGCAACGCTTGTTCGAAGAGCTTGAGGGGCAGGAGGGCGGCCCCGCGGCCGTGCGTAACCGCGCCATGCTCGAGGTGCTCTACGGATGCGGTCTGCGCGTCAGCGAGCTGTGCGGCCTCGAGCTGTCCGACGTGGTGCTCGACCAGGGCTATCTGCTCGTGCTCGGCAAGGGCGGCAAGCAGCGCATCTCCCCGATATCGGGTGCGGCGGCAACTGCGTTGGCCGACTACCTGGAAAACGCGCGCCCGCAGCTGTGCAAGCCTTACGCCAAACCCACCGATGCCGTGTTCTTGAACGCCCGCGGCGGCCGCCTGACGCGCCAAAGCGTATTCAAAGTGGTGGCGCGCGCGGGCCTTGCCATCGGCGTGGACAACCTGCATCCGCACACGCTGCGCCATTCGTTCGCCACGCATATGCTGCAGGGCGGGGCGGACCTGCGCGTCATCCAGGACATCCTGGGGCATTCCGACATCTCGACCACGCAGGTCTACACCCACGTCGATCGCAGCCACCTGCGCGAGGAATACCTGCACGCGCACCCGCGCGCGTAGGCATCGAAGGCGAAGGGGCGCGAGCCGGACGGCTGCATGCGGGTCGGCCCCGAGCTTCTGCGGTGCGCTCCTGCCCCCGCGCCTTCTTTCGCGGTCTTCTCTATAAACCGTCTTTAACCGGTCCTGCTTCCGGTTAAACACGGTTACCGGCACAGCATCCTCCGGCATACGGTCCGCCGTCGCGCCAACGTCTCCCATGATGCGGCGGCTGCCGCTGTTCCGACTTCTCCAACAGCACGGCGCCGGGCTCCGCGCCAACGCCTCCCACTTCGTCCCACTCGCCCCACATCGTCCCACGCCACCGAATCCGCACAAATGCAATCCCACTTCATCCCACCCCATTTTCGCCCAAGCGCAAATCTATATATTGTGGTTGGCGAACCACCTTGCGCACCATATGGAAACCACCCCTGAAAACACCTGTTTTACGAATGAATCAGGCAGGTTACAAGGGGTCAACGCCTGTGCAAAAGCGCCCAAAACGTGCCGCAAGATGTTGCGAAGTGGGATGAAGTGGGGTAGAATCCCAAACACCGAACGGAACAAACGGAAAGCAGCGGAAGGAAGGCATGGCAGAAGGCGTCGACAAGCCGATCGACATGAACGGCTCCTACCGACACAAGGTAGACGCCAAGGGCCGTATGTCCCTGCCCGCTGCGTTTCGCAAGGTCCTTTCGGAAGATCTGGTGGTAACCCTCAGCCCCGACGACGAGTGCTTGTACGCATTCGAGCCTCAGGCGTTCGAGGACTGGATCGTGTCGCTGTTCGATAGCAAGTTCGGCGGTTACGACCCCACGTCCAAGGCCCACGTCGGCTTGCGTCGCAAGCTGAAGAGCCGCGCCAACAACGTCAGCGTCGACAACGCCGGGCGCATCGGCATCCCCGCCGAGCTGCGTCAGAAGGCCGGCATCGACAAGGACGTCGTCGCACTGGGCAACACGGGCTACTTCGAGATCTGGGACGCAAAGCGCTTCGATGAGCAGGATGACGACATCGACTTGAGCGTGTTGTTCAGCTAATCGGAAGGCGTGAGCGAATTGGCAAACCAAGAGTTTCGGCATATACCGGTCCTGCTCCCCGAGTGCCTCGAGCACTTGAACCTCAAACCGCAGCAGACGTTCGTGGACGCAACGCTCGGCGGGGCAGGGCATTCCTTCGAAGTTGCCCAGCGCATCGGATGCGGGGGCACCCTCATCGGCATCGATCAGGACGACGTGGCGCTTGCCGCGGCCGCCCGCAAACTCGGCTCGCTGCCCGATGAGCTGCGCCCGCATCTGGAACTGGTGCGCAACAACTTCGGCAACATGGACGAAGCGCTTCTGAGCGTGGATGTTCCCGGTGTGGACGCGTTCTTGTTCGACATCGGCGTATCTTCCGTTCAGATCGACACGCCATCACGGGGCTTCTCCTTTAAGGAGGACGGCCCGCTTGATATGAGGATGGATCCGGGGAAAAACACCCTAACCGCAGCAGAGGTCGTGAACACCTACAACGCAGCAGACCTCACTCGGATCATCCGCTCCTACTCCGATGAGCGGTGGGCCAGCCGCATCGCGGACTTCATCGTCCGCGCCCGCGAGAAGGCCCCGCTTGAAACGAGCGCGCAGCTGGTCGACGTCATCAAGGCGGCCATCCCGGCAAGCGCGCGCCGCGCCGGCGGGCACCCCGCCAAGCGCACGTTCCAGGCCCTGCGCATCGAGGTCAACGGCGAGCTCGACGTTCTGAAAAGCGGCCTGGAAGCTGCCATCCGCTGGGCGAACCCCGGCGGGCGCATCTGCGTCATCAGCTACCACTCGCTTGAGGACCGCATCGTCAAGGATATGTTCCAAAGCTTCGCCAACCGTTGCACCTGCCCGCCCGATCTTCCGGTGTGCATGTGCGGCAAGGAGCCGATACTCAAGGTGCTTACCCGAAAGCCCATCGTCCCCACGGCCGATGAGATAGCGCGCAACCCCCGCGCCCGCAGCGCCAAGCTGCGCGTAGCGCAGAAGCTGTAGCGCATACAACGACAGCAACAACACGACAACCGAGCGAACCCGTTCGCGCAACGTGCCACCGTAAACGAAGCAGAAACACGAAAGGAGGTGGAGCATGAGCGCCCAGCCTGCGTATTCCCTGTATCCCGAACGCGCCGTCGAGCGCGCCCCGCGCACGCGCATCTCCGTCGTGCCCGGCCAGCGCACCCGCTCCGCCGCTCCCGCCTCCACCGTCACGCCCGGTCTTGTGCTGAAGGCGGCGATCATCGTCATGGCGGTTTTGGCCCTGGTGTGCATCGCAAGCCTCACCCTTTCGGCGGCCACCGTGACCACCTCCATGCAATCCCAGGCGCTTTCCAGCCAGATCGACGATGCCCGTGCGCAGGGCAGCTCGCTCGAGGTCACGCAAAGCCTGCTTTCCAACTCCACCCGCGTGCGCATGCAGGCCGAGAAGCTCGGCATGGCGGCGCCTGCGGAAGTGGGTACCATCAACATGCCCGAAGACGTGGTTTCCACCAACGACGATGGGTCGCTTTCCCTGTCCCGCAGCGTGGAGACCGCCACTACCGCCGGGGAGTAGCCCGTTATGCAGAATCGAAACCGCCCGCCGCGCAACGACGGCGGCGCCCGCGATGCCCAGCGTCGCGCGAACAACAGCAGATCCGGCCGTTCGTCAGGCCAACACGCAAGCCGCACCGACGCCCGCAGCGCATACCGCTCCGGGCGTCACGGCGCTTCGGGGCAGAGCCGTTCCCGCAACGCGCGCTCCGAGCGCGATGCGCGCACGTCCCGCTCGCGAAACGGCGAATCCCGCCGTCAGCCCGCCCAGCCCAAATCGGGCATTGCGGGCTTCCTCGCGTTCCTCAATGCCGAGCGCGCGCTTGCGCCCCTGTTCCTGTTCGGCCTTGTCGTGGCGCTGTTCTTCGGCAAACT
Source organism: Coriobacteriia bacterium (assembly GCA_030540215.1). GTDB lineage: Bacteria > Actinomycetota > Coriobacteriia > Coriobacteriales > Eggerthellaceae > Senegalimassilia. The sequence goes on from JAUNWR010000009.1 coordinate 21,514, forward strand.
CGTGTGGCTGCAGGTCATCAAGGCCCCCGAGTTCACCGACCAGGCCCAGGCGCAGCGCACGTCCAAGATCGTGCTCGAGCCGCGCCGCGGCACCATATACGACCGCAACGGCGTGGTGCTCGCCACCAGCGTCGACGCGACCACCATCTACGTCAACCCCGTCGAGGTGAGCGACCCCAACCTGACCGCGGGCATCCTGGCGCAGGTGCTCGGCGGTGAGGCGAAGGACTATCTGGAAAAGGTCACCGCCAGCGACACGTACTATTCGATCATCAAGCGCAAGGCCGACACGAGCGTCGGCGACGAGGTCAGGCAGCTGGCCTCCGAACGCGTCGAGGAGGCGCAGAACAAGGAGACGGCCGACGCCAAGGCGGCGGGTCGCAAAGCCGAAACCATCGCTTCGGGCATCCACTATGTCTCCGAAAGCCGCCGCGAGTATCCCAACGCCCAGGTGGGCGGCCAGGTGGTCGGCGCGTGCAGCATCGGCGTGGATTCGGAGACGAATCGCGAATACTATTACGGCATCTGCGGCCTTGAGGCGCAGTACAACGACGTGCTCTCCGGCACGCCGGGCTACATGGAGCAGGAATATGGCCAGACCGGTCAGCTCATTCCCAGCGGTACGCACGAGAAGGTGGACGCCATCGACGGGCAGGACATCGTCGTGTCCATTGACATCGAGCTGCAGCGCCAGGTCGAGGATTCCCTGACGTCGGGCTGCAAGGGCCTCAACGCCACGGGCGGCTCCGCCGTGCTCATGGACGGCTCCACCGGCGAGATCTACGCCGCCGCATCCCTTCCGCTGTTCAACCCCGCCGACCGAAGCGAGGTCAAGGAAGGCGCCATGCAGCTCAAGTGCGTCACCGACCTGTTCGAGCCCGGCTCCATCTTCAAGTCGGTCTCAGCCATGGCCATCTTGGAGACGGGGACGCTCACGCCCGATTCCGAGTTGTTCTGCCCGGCCTCGATCACCGCGGACGGCTATACCATCTCCGACGCGCACGAGCGCGGCGACGCCACGTTCGCGCTGCGCCAGATCCTCGACCAGTCCTCAAACGTCGGCATCTCGCTTGCCACGGAGAAGATGGGCTTCGAGGAGCTGTACAACCACATCGTCCGCTACAACCTGCACTCCGACACCGGCGTGGATTATCCCGGCGAAGGGGAGGAGGGCACCGACGTGCTCGGCATGCTTGCGCCCTACGACCAGTGGTCTGCCGTGCAGGCGTACAACGTTTCGTTCGGCCAGGGCGTGTCGGTCACCCCGCTGCAGATGGCGCGCTTCTACGGCGCCATTGTCAACAACGGCGTGGAATGCGTGCCGCACTTCCTCATCGGCATGCCGCAAAGCGGCACCACGCCCACCTACGGCACCACGCAGGTCATCGAAAACACCGATGCTCTCGGCGACATGCAGTCGATGCTCAAGACCGTCGTCACCGACGGCACGGGTCAAAAGGCCGCCATCGACGGGTTCAACGTGGCCGGCAAGACCTCCACGGCCGAGATCTACGACGAGGAGAACGGCGGCTATCGCAAGAACGTGTACAACTTGGCGTTCACGGGCTTTTTGGCGGATTCGTCAAGCAAACTGGTGTGCTTTGTGGGCGCAAATGAGGTTCCTGGGGACGGCGTCGTCACGCCTATCTTTAAGGATATAATGACTGCAGCAATCGATCGATTCGGGATTACGTCTGAGTGAGGTATCCAAATGGGTAAGACCTGCACCGAACTGTTTGAAGGCATGGACTGCACCATCATCGGCAACGCGCAAGATGAGGTTGAGGGCATCGCCTATCGAAGTGATAAAGTCAAGCCCGGCGACGCGTTCTTCTGCATCGTCGGCATGAAAACCGACGGCCACACCTTCGCCCAGGACGCCATCGACCATGGCGCGAAGGTGCTCGTGGTGGAGCGCAAGGTCTACCTGGCCGACGCCACCGACGTCACGGAAGTGGTCGTTTCCGACACGCGCAAGGCCATGGCCGAGGCGTCGGCGCGCTTCTACGACGATCCGTCGCGCGCGTTGTCGCTGGTGGGCGTCACGGGCACGAACGGCAAAACCACCACCACGTACCTGGTGGAGCATATCGCCCGCGTGGCAGGCAAGCGAACGGGCGTCATCGGCACCGTGGGCACCGTCATCGGCGATGTGCATGAGAAATCTTCGCACACCACGCCGGAATCGCCCGACCTGCAGCATCTGCTCGCCCGCATGCGCGACGCGCGCTGCGACGTGGTGGCCATGGAGGTCTCCAGCCACGCGCTCGACCTTGAGCGCACGTACGCCTCGTCGTTCGCGGTCACGGCGTTCTCCAACCTGACGCAGGACCACCTCGACTACCATCACACCTTCGAGGCCTACTTCGAGGCGAAGGCGCGTCTGTTCAGCAAGGATTATCCTGCCCGCCGCGTCATCTGCATCGACGACAAATGGGGCAAGGAGCTGCTGCGCCGCTGCTCGGAGGCCGGCGATAGCGTGGTCACCACGGGCTTCGACCGCTCGGCGCTCATCCATCCCAAGGATGTGCAGTACTATCCCACGCACACCTCCATCACGCTCAACGTGCGCGGCTCCTACTACGAGTTCGACTACCCGCTCGTGGGCAAGTTCAACGTCGAGAACATCATGTGCGCGTTCGGCATCGGCATCCAGCTGGGCATCGGCGTGTCCACCATCATCGATGCGCTTCGCGAGGCCCCGCAGATCCCGGGCCGCCTCGAGCGCGTGCACACGCCGCATGACGGCGGCGTGTCGGTGTTCGTGGACTACGCGCACACCCCCGATGCCCTCGAGAAGGCCCTCGGGTCCATCATGGCGCTCACGCCCGGCCGCACCATCTGCGTGTTCGGCTGCGGCGGCGACCGCGATGCGTCCAAGCGCCCCATCATGGGCCGCGCCGCGCTTGCGGCCGACCATGCCGTGGTCACGTCCGACAACCCCCGCACCGAGGATCCCGATGCCATCATCGCCGATATCGTGGCGGGCATGGGGCAGGGTGAGGGCCGCTTCGACGTGCAGCCCGACCGCCGCGCCGCCATCGCGCACGCCATCCAGCTTGCAAAGCCCGGCGATTCCATCCTGGCGGCCGGCAAGGGCCACGAGGATTATCAGCTGGTAGGCAAGGAAGTGCTCTCCTTCGACGACCGCGTCGTCGCCCGCGAGGAGCTTGAACGTGCATTCGGCGAAGGAGCTTGTGAGTAACCAATGCGTTTCACCATCGACGAAGCCGCCCGTGCCACGGGCGGCTCCTTTTCCATCGACCCTGTAAACGATCAGACGGAGATCACCAGCTTGACCTGGGATTCCCGCAACGTCGAACCTGGGGCGCTGTACGTTGCGCTACCCGGGGAGCGTGTGGACGGGCACGCCTTCGCCGCCGCAGCCGTGGCGGCGGGCGCGGTGTGCGTGCTCGCGCAGCACGCGCTCGACCAGGCTTCGGCCGACGAAATCGCAGCCGCCGGGGCCGCCGTTATCCAGGTCCCCGATACCCAGGCCGCCGTCACGGCGCTTGCGCGCGCATGGCGCGATCGCCTCGAGGGCCGCGTTATCGGCATCACCGGGTCCACGGGCAAGACCACCACGAAGAACCTCGTGCGCGACGTGCTCGCCGCAGCTGGCAGCGTGTGCGCCACGAAGGGCAACCAGAACAACGAGCTCGGCGTCCCCAACACCGTGCTGGCCGCCCAGGCTGACACGCGAAACGTCATCGTCGAGATGGGCATGCGCGGTCTGCACCAGCTCGAGGAGCTGTGCGGGTTCGTGCGCCCGCAATGGGGCCTTGTCACCAACGTCGGCGAAAGCCATATCGAGCTTCTGGGCAGCCGCGAGAACATCGCGCGCGCCAAAGCCGAGCTGCTCGAGGCGTTGCCCGCAGGCGGTATGGCGTTCGTCAACGCCGCGAACGACATGACCCCGAAGCTGCTCGAGTTCGCCGACCTGGACTCCCGCGGCGTCACGTGCGTGCTCTACGATGGCACCGTCCAGGCCGCCGAACGCCGTGCGGCCCTTTCTTCCGCCGACGCGGCGCGTCCTGCCGTGTGGTCCGAGGACGTACGTCTCGATGCATCGGGCTGCCCGCGTTTTGCGCTGTGCGCCTGCGGGTTCGACGGCATGCCCGAGCCCGTGCGCGTGGATTGCGCCCTTGAGCTGCGCGGCATGCACAACGTGTCCAACGCTTGCTCCGCCGCAGCCGTCGGATTCGCCGCCGGCATGGAGGCCGCGCAGGTTGCAGCGGCGCTTTCGGGCGCCAAGCCCGAGGCGGGCCGCCAAGAGGTCATCGAGGCTCCGGGCGGCTTCACCGTCATCAACGACGCCTACAATGCAAACCCCGATTCCATGCGCGCGTCGCTTTCCACGTTCGCCGCGCTCGATGTCGCCGGAGCGCGTATCGCGGTGCTCGGCGACATGGGCGAGCTCGGCTCGTTCGCGCCGCAGCTTCACGAGGAAGTGGGCGCCTTCGCCGCCGAATGCGGCCTTGACCGCCTTGTGTGCGTCGGGCAGCTTGCCCAGGGTATCGCGGCCGGCGCGCAAAAGGCCGGCATGCCGGCTGACCGCATCGCGATGGTCGCCGACGGCGCCGCCGCGCTTGCGGACGTTCGCGAACACGTCGCTTCCGGCAGCGCGGTGCTCGTGAAGGCCTCGCATTTCATGGCCCTTGAGAAAGTGGTAGAAGGATTGGTTGAATAGCTATGTTGGATATCTTCGAGTCATACCCCACGTTTTTGGTGTTCGTGGCCATCGTGGTCGCCATCGCGGTCACCATGGTGCTCATGCCCGCGTGGATCAAGTTCCTCAAATCAAGCCATATCGGCCAGCAGGTGCGCGCCGACGGCCCTGAAAGCCATCTGGTGAAGCAGGGCACGCCCACCATGGGCGGTGTCATCATGCTCGTCTCCGTCATCCTCACGGCGCTCGTGGTGGGTCATCCCACGCCTGAGACGTTCGCACTGCTCATCGCCACCGTGCTCACGGGCTGCCTGGGCCTTATCGACGACGCCGAGAAAGTGGTCAAGGAGCGCAGCCTGGGCCTTACCCCGAAGGCCAAGCTGGTCGGCCAGTTCCTCATCGCCACGGTGTTCGGCCTGGTGGCCGTCAACGTGATGGGCATTGCCCCCACGGTCGAGATCCCGTTCATCTACACGTTCGACCTGGGCGTGCTCACCACGCACTTCGGTGCCGTGGAGGTGCCGTGGCTCTACATCCTGTTCGTGGACATCCTGCTCATGGGTATGTGCAACGCCGTCAACCTCACCGATGGTCTTGACGGCCTGGCTGCAGGCACGGTCATGATCGTCATGATCGTCATGGCGGCCATCGCATACCGCTCCGACATGCTCGACTCCGCCATCTTCGCCGCCGCGCTCGCCGGCGCCTGCGTGGGCTTCCTCTGGTTCAACTCGTTTCCCGCAGACATCTTCATGGGCGACACGGGCTCCCTTGCGCTCGGCATGGCGCTCGGCTGCCTTGCGGTGTTCACCAAGTCCGAGTTCATCGTGCTCGTCATCGGCGGCCTGTTCGTGGCCGAGGCCCTGTCGGTCATGATCCAGGTGTTCTACTACAAGAAAACCCATAAGCGCATCTTCCTGATGGCCCCGCTCCATCATCATTTCGAGAAGAAGGGCTGGTCCGAAACGAAGGTCGTCGTGCGCTTTTGGATCGTCTCCGGCGTGCTGGCCGCGCTCGGCTTCGCCGTGTACTTTGCAGAGACTTTGATGGCGGTGGCATAGGGTATGGAGAACCAGAAGATGCTTGCAGGCAAAAAACACGCTCCCGAAAGCTTGGGCCGCGTCCTCGTGCTCGGCCTGGGCAAGTCCGGCCATGACGCCGTCGATTACCTCATGGCGCAGCTCGGCGGCCGCGTGGCCCAGCTGGCCGTGTTCGGCGGGCAGCCCAATGCCGCTTCCGACGCGTATGCGGGCAAGGCACGCGACCGCGGCGCCATCGTCGAGTTCGGCGAGGGCGCGGTCGATCGCCTGGCGCAAGCGTGCGGCGGGCATTTCGAGCTGTGCATCGCAAGCCCGGGCATCTCCGAGTTCTCCGACCTGTACCGCTCGGCCGCTGCCGTAAGCGACGAGGTCGTCAGCGAGGTCGAGCTCGCATGGCGCGAGTCCGATAGCTCCAGCACGTGGGTCGCCGTTACGGGCACCAACGGCAAGACCACCGTCACCGCTTTGACCAACCACCTGCTTCGCGCCGCGGGCATGGCAAGCGCCGCCGTCGGCAACATCGGCGACACGTGCATCTCCGCCGTGGCCGCCGGGCAAACCGACGTCTACGTGGCCGAGGTGTCGTCGTACCAGCTCGCATCCACGAAGCTGTTCGCGCCCAACGTGGCCGTGCTGCTCAACATCACGCCCGACCATCTGCATTGGCACCATACGCTGGAAAACTATGCTGCCGCCAAGATGAAGGTGCTCGACAATCTTGCTCAGGTCCCCGGCTCGGTCGCGGTCATGGACGCCTCCAACGACGTCGTACGTGCCGAGGTCCGTCGCCTGCGCGGCATCGAAGGCGGTTGCGGCTTTTCCGTGGTCCCCATGGGCACGGCCGAAGGTCTGCAGGGCGACATGCGCGCCCGTTGCGGTGCTGAAAGCGCCGCGTTCATAAACGGCGAAGGGGTGCTCACCGTGGCCCTCAAGGGGCAGGAGCATGCCCTCATCAACGCCGATCGCCTCAAGATCAAGGGCGCGCACAACGCCGGTAACGCGCTTGCCGCTGCGGCGGCGGCTCTGGCCGCCGGCGCTTCCGACGAGGCCGTGTGCGAGGCGCTTGCCACGTTCAGCCCGCTCGAGCATCGCATCGAGCCCTGCGGCACCGTGTGCGGTGCCGAATGCTATAACGATTCGAAGGCCACCAACGTCGACGCCACGCTCAAAGCGCTGGCGGCGTTCCCGCATACCCGTCCCATCGTGCTGCTCGGCGGCGACGACAAGGGCACCGATTTGGCCGACCTGGTCGCGGCAGCCCATGCCCACACGCGCGCCGTGGTGTGCTTCGGCGCGGCGGGCGCCCGCTTCTTCCAGGCGTTCCAGGAGCGCGGGGAGCAGGCGCCGGCGGATTTCCAGCTGCTCACGGCGAACAATATGGAATCTGCGCTCGATGTCGCCCTCGAACAGGCGAAGGCTGGGGAAGTGGTGCTGCTTTCGCCTGCCTGCGCATCGTTCGACGAGTTCCACTCCTTCGAGGAGCGCGGTAAGGTCTTCAAGAAGCTTGTGGCCGATCGTGCGGCCAAGCTCGGCGCGTAAGGGCGGTTTTGCATGGCTTCCGCGCGCAATAGGCGCTCCGATGCAGAATCGGTCATCTGGCCCCAGGTGCTGCTTGTGGTGGCCGTGGCGGCCCTCACGCTCATCGGCTTCGTCATGATCTACTCGGCCTCGCAGGTAACCATCCTCTCCGAGGCCGCCACGAACTACTATGCCGACACCGAGGCGGGCCAGTACCTGCGCGATACCGTTTCGTATTCGGACTACATCGCGCAGCAAAACCCTTCGGCGAAGCTCATCAGCCAGTTCATCTACTCCCTGGCCGGCATCGTCATCGCCGTGGCCATCTGGTTCATGCTCCCGCGCAGCGGTTGGAAGGGCGCTATCGTCAAAGGCTATTGGGGAGTATGCGTAGCGCTGCTCGTCATCACGTTCCTCTTCGGAGCCGCGGCGCTCGGCGCCCAACGCTGGATCGTCATCGGCCCGTTTTCGCTGCAGCCCTCGGAGTTCGCCAAGATCGCCATCGTGCTCATGGCCGCCAACCTTATGGACGACCTCAACGAAGGGGCCGAGTTCAACGCCACCATGCTCAGGGCGGCGATTTACGTGGCCGCCCCCACGTTGTTTTTGCTGTTCACGCAATCGGACCTGGGAACCACCATCATCATCTTCGTGGGCGTGTACGCGGTGCTGTGGTTCGGCGGCGCCCCCGGTAAGCTCATGCTCGCCATCGCCGGCGTCGCCGCTCTCGCGGTCATCGCCATCGTCTTGTTCGGCTCGGGCTATCGCCAGGACCGCTTCGTGGTGTACAACCCCTGGAACGACGGCGAAGGCGGCAGGGGCAACGGCTATCAGACCATCCACTCGTTCTACGCGTTCGCCGAGGGCGGCTTGTTCGGCGTGGGCCTGGGCAACTCCAGCGAGAAGTACGACTACCTCCCCGAGGCCGAGACCGACTTCGTGTTCTCCATCATCGGCGAGGAGTTCGGCATGCTCGGCGCGCTCGTGGTCATCGCGCTGTTCTGCTGCATCCTGTTCGCCGGCATGCGCATCGCGAGCGCCGCGGCAACGCCCAACGAGCGCATCGTGGCGGGCAGCGTCACCATCATGCTCGTGTTCCAGGCGTTTTTGAACATGGGCTGCGTCATCGGCCTCGTGCCCACCACGGGCAAGCCCTTGCCGTTCGTGTCCGCAGGCGGCTCGTCGCTCATCGCGTCGCTCATGATGGTCGGCATCATCATGGCCGTTGCGCGAAACGCCGACGCTACCACCGTCTACGATCGACGCCGTGCGAACCTGCGCGTCGTGCGCGCGGTCGACGACGATCCCAGCGGCTCCTGCAACGCACCGCGCGGCCGCGGCCGCGCTGATTCGCGCACGCGCGCCCCGCAAGGTGCGCGGCGCCGTTAAACGCATTCTTCATCCCGGAGGTGACATCATGCGCATAGTCCTTTCCGGCGGCGGTACCGCCGGCCACATCAATCCGGCCCTCGCGCTTGCCGACGTGCTGCGCGAGCGCGGGCACGAGGTCCTGTTCGCCGGCACGCCCGGCGGCATCGAGTCGCGCCTCGTCCCCGCGGCGGGCATCCCGTACAAAGCCTTCGAGGCCGCCGGCTTCAACCGCAACCATCCGCTTACGCTTCCCAAGGCCATCATGAAGATCCAGCGTTCCACGAAGCTGGCGCGCACGTGGTTTTCCGAGGTCCATCCCGACTGCGCGGTGGGCTTCGGCGGCTATGTTTGCATCCCGGTGGCCCGCGCCGCCGAGCAATGCGGCATCCCCGTGGTGGTCCACGAGCAGAACTCGGTCATGGGCATGGCGAACAAGTACCTGGCTCGTAGGGCCCGCGCCGTGTGCCTGACCTATGACCACGCCGCCGAGGCGCTCTCCGACAAAAGCAATGTTGTGCTCACCGGCAACCCCGTGCGCGCAAGCGTGTTTGCCGCAACGCGCGCCGAGGGCCGTGCCGCTTTCGGCATCCCCGAGGACGCGCGCATGCTTCTCGTCACAGGGGGAAGCTTGGGCGCCCGCCATCTCAACGCGGCCATCGTGCAGCGCAAGGATATGCTGCTTGGCTACCCCGACCTGCATATCGTGCACGTCACGGGCCCCAAGGAGCTCGATAGCGTCACCGAGCAGCTGGCCCTGACCGATGAGCAGGCGAAGCGCTGGCACCTCATGGGCTACACCGACCAGATGGGCCTTGCCATGGCGGCCGCCGACGCCATCGTCAGCCGTGCGGGCGCCACGTCGCTCGCCGAGATCTCGGCACGCCATATCCCGGCGCTGCTCGTGCCGTTCCCGTATGCCACCGAAGACCATCAGACCATGAACGCCCGCGCATGCGTGGAGGCGGGCGCGGCCTTCCTCGTGGCCGATGCCGACGTCGAGGGCGCCCAGTTCACCGACTACCTCAAAACCCTCGTCGAGGATGAAGCGGCCCGACAGCGCATGTCGGATGCCGCAGCCGCCGCGAAGACGCGCGATGCGGCGGGGCTGCTCGCTGATGTAGTCCTTAAGGCGTGCGAATCCAAGTCGGCGCAATAGGGTAAGATAATAGAGTTTGAGCAAGCACGGGCGGCCTTTGCGCCGCCCGTTTCCCGGGTGCGCCCGGGTTTCACATCATCGCGCCGCGGGCCACAAGCCTTCGGCGCATAGGCTTCAGGAGGCAGGCAACATGAGCGAAGAGCGCATCAAGCAGGTGCACTTCATCGGCGTCGGCGGCGTGGGCATGAGCGGCATCGCCCGCGTGGCCCACGACCAGGGCATGCAGGTGTCGGGCTCCGATATCAAGGAAAGCCGTTACACCAAGCAGCTGCGCGAGGCCGGCATCACCGTGTTCATCGGCCAGAAGGCGGAGAACATCCCCGAGGGAAACCCGGTCGTCGTCATCTCCACGGCCATCCTCGAGAACAACCCCGAGCTGATCGAGGCGCGCCGTCGCGGCCTTGAGATCTGGCATCGCGCCCAGATGCTCGCGCATCTCGGCGTGGGCCTCGATACGCTTGCCGTGGCCGGCACGCACGGCAAGACCACCACGTCGTCCATGCTCGCCAGCGCGCTCGATGCGCTGGGCGCCGACCCCACCTTCCTCATCGGCGGCATCGTGCGCGCCTACGGCACCAACGCCCACTCCGGCACCGGCGACCATTACGTGGTCGAGGCCGACGAGTCCGACAAGTCCTTCACGTACCTGTCTCCCAAGGCGGTGCTCGTCACCAACATCGAGGCCGATCACCTCGATCACTATAAGGACCTTGACGAGATCTACGACAAGTTCCACGACTTCATGGGCCTGGTCCCTGCAGACGGCGTCATCGTGGCGTGCGGCGAAGATCCCCACGTGGTCGACATCGCCCGCTCCGAGGGCCGACGCATGTACACCTACGGATTTGAAGAGGGCTGCGACGCGCGCATCACCGCCTACGAGCCCCACGGCATCGGCAGCCGCTACACGGCGGTCATGCCCGACGGCACGCAGGTCGAGGGAACCATCAAGCAGAACCCCGGCCGTCACAACGTCTTGAACGCCACGGGCGTCATCACGCTGCTGTGGGCGCTCGGCTTCGATGCGGCCAAGGTCGCCCAGGCGCTTTCGGGCTTCGCCGGCGTCCGCCGTCGCTTCGATCTGGTCGGCGAAGTGGGCGGCGTCACCGTCGTCGACGATTATGCGCATCACCCCACCGAGATCGCCGCCACCATCTCCGCCGCCGCGGGGCTTGGCTACAAGCACGTCCACGTGCTCTTCCAGCCGCATCGCTATTCCCGCGCGCCCCTGTTCACGCAGGTGCTCCACGACGAGTTCGGCGCCGCCTTCGACAAGGCCGACAGCGTCACCTTCATGGACGTCTACCCGGCAGGCGAGGCACCGGTGCCCGGCGTCTCCGGCAAGACGTTCCTCAACGTCGTGCTCGAGCACGAGGGCCATCCCCAGGCCGATTTCGTGGCCCATCGCATCGACGTCGTCCCGCATCTCATGGGCAAGCTCCAGCCGGGCGACCTGGTCATCACCATGGGCGCCGGCGACGTGACGGCCATGGGCCCGCAGATCATCGACGCGCTCCTCAAGGCGCGAGGCTAGGCTGCCATGTGCGCGCGTCACGCATGCTCGCCGCTTGAGGCGCTGCTCGTCGACAGCGCCTTCGACGCCGACGTCTATCCCGACGAGCCTATGCGCCGCCATACCATGTACCGCATCGGCGGGCCTGCGCGCTTCTATGTGCAGGTCGGCTCCATCGGCGCGCTCAAGCGCTTGGTGGCCGCCTGCCAAGAGTGCGCCATCCCGTGGGTGGCGGTCGGCCGCGGCTCGAACCTGCTCGTCTCCGACGAGGGCTTCCCGGGCGTGGTCATCGCCCTCGGACGCGACTTCCGCGCGTGCCGTTTCGACGAGGAAACCTGCAGCTTCATCGTGGGAGCCGGGGTGCCGCTGTCAAGCGTCGTGCAGGAGGCGTTCCGCCGCAGCCTTTCGGGGCTTGAGTTCGCAGTGGGAACGCCGGGCACCGTCGGCGGCGCCGTGCGCATGAACGCCGGCACCCGCGAGCAGGGGATAGCGGACAGGGTGGTCTCGGTCACCACGTTGTCGCCGCGCTCGGGGCTCGTGCGCCGCGAGGCGGCGGATATCCAATGGGGTTACCGCTCAAGCTCGTTCGCGCCCGACGAGGTCATCGTCGAGTGCGAGCTTGCGGTCAAGCCCGCCGACCCCTATCTGCTGCGGGGCAAGATGGAGGCCGCCCATACCCGTCGCAAGAAGACGCAACCGCTCACGCTTCCAAGCTGCGGCAGCGTGTTCAAGAACCCCGAAGGGTCGTCTGCGGGCCAGCTCATCGAGCAGGTGGGGCTCAAAGGGGAGCGCGTAGGCGGCGCGCAGATATCCGAGGTTCACGCGAACTTCATCGTGAATAGGGATAATGCAACCGCTCAAGACGTGTTGGAACTCATTAACATGGCAAGGTCGAAGGTATACGAGGCGTATGGCATCGAATTACAACCGGAAGTCCGCTTCCTCGGGTTCGCATAGGCGCGCTCAGGCGCCCCTCGGCGGGTCGCGCCCTCCGCGGGGCCCGCAGCGCCCATACAACCCGGCGCCCGGCGCCCGGCTCACATCGGTGCGCGTAGGCGACCTTCCCCAGAGCGACCACGGCTCGCGGGCGCGGCAGACCTACCAGCGTTATCTGGTACGTCTCGGGGCGCTCGCCGCCGCGGTGGCGGCGCTCGCCATCGCGGCCGTCATCGTGTACAACTCCAGCTTGTTCACCATTGAAAGCGTCTCTGTTTCGGGTGCCGATCACCTTACCGCCTCCGACATGCAGCAGCTTGCCGGCGTGCCCGCCGGCACCACGCTTCTGCGTGTTGACGCAGCCGGCATTAAGGAGAACCTGAAAAAGGATGCATGGGTCGCCGATGCGAAGATCAAGCGCGTGTTCCCCAACACGCTGCAGATTGACATCACCGAACGCACCATCACGGCGGTGGTGGAGGTCCCCAACGAGAACGCGCAGAACTCCACGCAGTGGGCCATCGCGTCGGACGGCATGTGGCTCATGCCCATTCCCGATCGCGATTCCGAGGCGGGGCGTCGCACCAACTCGAAGGTGTACGAGGATGCCGAATCGGTGCTGCACATCACCGACGTGCCCTACGGTACCAAGCCCGCCGTCGGCTCGTACTGCACCGACGCCAACGTCAACAACGCGCTCGCCATCGTTGCCGGCATGACCACCGAGCTTGCCGACCGCGTCACCTCGGTGAAGGCCACGGAAACCGCATCCACCACGCTCACCATCAAAGACGGTCCCGATATCGTCTTCGGGACGGCGGACAACATCCGCGAGAAGGAGCGCGTGTGCCTGCAGATCATGAAGGAGCATCCCGAGGGCGTCACGTACATCAACGTGCGCACGCCCGATAGGCCCACGTGGCGCTCTCTGTAACCTCAAGCGGCCCGTGCGTACAGGCGTGCGGGCCGCTTTGATATGTGCATGTGGTTGCCGTTGGGGGTCGAAGCGTTGCAAACCCACCCTCTTTGTGTAAAATAATCCCACGTGAATACAACCACGAGTGTGTGAAACGCAGCTCAAAGCAAGCGTAATAGTGTGGAGGAATACAATGCCAAACAATTCGGGCGAGCATCTGGCGGTCATCAAGGTCGTCGGCGTCGGCGGCGGCGGCACCAACGCCGTTAACCGTATGGTCGAGGCGGGCGTCAAGGGCGTGGAGTTCATCGCCGTCAATACCGACCGTCAGGCCCTTCTGATGTCGGATGCCGACAAGACCATCCACATCGGCGAGGAGCTCACGCGCGGCCTGGGCGCCGGCGCGAACCCCGAGGTCGGCTGCCAGGCCGCCGAGGAGTCCCGCGCGGAGATCCGCGAGGCGCTGGCCGAGGCCGACATGGTCTTCGTCACCGCCGGCGAGGGCGGCGGCACCGGCACGGGCGCCGCACCCATCATCGCCGAGATCGCCCGCGAGGAAATCGGCGCGCTGACGGTGGGCATCGTCACCAAGCCGTTCTCCTTCGAGGGCCGCACCCGCCGCAACCAGGCGGAGCAGGGCATCGACCTGCTGTCCCAGAAGGTTGACACGCTCATCGTCATCCCCAACGATCGTCTGCTCGAGATCGTCGACAAGAAGACCAGCATGCTCGATGCGTTCCGTATCGCCGACGATACGCTGCGCCAGGGCATCCAGGGCGTTACCGACCTGATCACCATCCCGGGCCTGATCAACCTCGACTTCGCCGACATCCGCACGGTCATGAAGGACGCCGGCACCGCCATGATGGGCATCGGCCTGTCCTCCGGTGAGAACCGCGCACTCGACGCCGCGCAGCAGGCCACCAATTCGGCGCTGCTCGAGGCATCCATCGCCGGCGCTTCCCGCGTGCTGTTCTCCATCTCCGGCGGTCCCGACCTCACGCTCACCGAGGTCGACGAGGCTGCCCGCACCGTCGAGGCCTGCGCCGATGAGAACGCCAACATCATCTACGGTCAGATCATCGACGAGAGCATGGGCGACAGTGTGCGCATCACCGTCATCGCCACCGGCTTCAAGGTCAACGCACCCCAGCAGTCCGCCATGGACTTCAACCGCAAGGACCTGTTCGCCTCCACGGCCGCTCCCGAGCCGGCACCGGCGCCCCAGCCGTCCACGTATTCCACGCTCACCAGCACGCCCGGCCGCTTCGCCGACGAGGATTACATCCCCGATTTTCTGAAGCGCCAGCGCTAAGGAGTAAAAGCTTTGCATACCGTGTGCGAAACATTGCCTGCACCGACACTCGACGCGCGCCCTTGCGGCGCGCGTCGCATTTCCATGCTCACCGATGATGCGCTCTTCCAGGCCTGCGGTGTCCGCATCGCCTTCACAGGGCGCGACGGGGGATCAAGCCAGGGGCCGTTCGCCTCGCTGAACCTCGGTGCCCACGTGCAGGATGACCTCGATCATGTCATGGAGAACCGCCGCCTTGCCATGCGGGCGCTCGACGGCGAAGACGTTCCGGTCGTCGTGCCCAACCAGGTGCACGGCACGGAAATCGTCTCCATTCACGCCTCCGATGCCGCCAGCGTCGTTGCGGCCCAGCAGCGCGCGCAAGCCGCTGCCGATGCGCTCGTGGTCACCGCGCCCAACGTGGCCGCCATGCTGTGCTTCGCGGATTGCACGCCCGTCATCGTGGTGTCGCCCACGGGGCGCTTTGCCGTGGCCCATGCGGGCTGGCGCGGGGTGGTCGGCGGCATAGCGGCTTCGTGCGTCGAGCGCCTAGCGTGTGAAGACGGTGCGAAAACCCCTGATCAGCAGGGCGAATTCGCCGCTGGCTACAATATCTACATCGGCCCTCACATCCACGATTGCTGCTTTGAGGTGGGAAGCGAGGTCGAGCAGCGCTTCGTCGAGCTGTTCGGGCAAAGCTGCGTTCGGCCGTCGCGCCATGTCAGCATGCTCGATGCGCTGCGCGTCCAGCTTGCGGCCGTAGGCGTCGACCCTGCGCGCATCTGCGATGCGGGCATCTGCACTCAATGCAACCCGCAACAGTATTTCTCGTATAGGGCATCCGGCGGCACGTGCGGCCGCCATGGCGCCATCGCGTTTCGAAAGGAAGCATAGCTATGCCATTCGCTCAACATTATCAGGAAACGCTCGAAGAGCTTGCCCGCGTGTGCGCTTCGTGCGGGCGCGATCCGCGCGAAGTGAAGGTCATCGCCGTTTCCAAGACGGTCGATGTGCCCGCCATCTCCGCAGCCATCGCCGCGGGAGCCCATGATTTCGGCGAGAACCGTCCCGATGTCCTTGCCGCCAAGGTGGCGCAGCTGCCGGAGCAAACCTGGCATTTCATCGGAAACGTCCAGTCGCGCAAGATCCCCGAGATCGTCGCCTGCGCAACGCTCGTGCATTCGGTTTGCAAAGAAGAGCATTTCGCCAAGTTCGACCAGGCGGCCGAGCGCCTTGGCAAGGTGCAGGATATCCTGCTCGAGGTCAACGTGTCGGGGGAGGAAAGCAAAAGCGGTTTCACCCCTGACCAGGCAATTCACGCGCTTAAGCTTGCGGAAACGTTCCCCCATATCGCCGTGCGCGGCCTTATGACCATGGCGCCGCAGGGCAACTTGGAGGTGGCACGCGAGTGTTTTGAGGATTTGGCGGCTTTGCGCGATACGCTGCGCAGCCAGCTTCCCTCTGAGCAGGCCGCACGCTTCAATGAACTTTCCATGGGCATGAGCGAGGACTGGCGCGAGGCGGTTTGCGCGGGTGCTACCATGGTGCGGATAGGCCGAGCCCTGTTCAGCGACTCCTTCGAGTCCGTTCAGGCATAAGGCTCGCGTCCGCAATACCGAACATGCAGCGGCGGCGTCGACCGCCGTCCTTAAGAAACGAAGCAGGAGAGCGGTATGGCAATGCCCAAGTTCAACAAGCCCGAAGGCATGCTCGACAGCATCAAGTCCAAGCTCGGGTTCTCCGATGGCGGCGATTACTACGATCGCGGCCGCAAGGACTACGACGATTACGATTCCGGCGACTACGACGATTACGACGACGACTACGAAGAGGACGATGCTGCCCCCAGCTCGAACTACGATCCGTATGATTCGGTCACCACGCGCCCCGCGCGCGGCAACCATGCCCGCGCTTCGGTCGGCTCGGGCGGGTATCGCCCGGCCAAGCTCGTCTCCATCGACGACGTGCGCGCGCATACCACTGTGCCCGATAGCCTGAACCGCGATCCGCTGCCCCCGCGCAAGGTCAGCTCCGCGTCCTTCGGCAACCGCACCATGGTCGATCCGGCGTTCACCGCTCCGGCCAATACGCCCAACGCAAGGGCTGCGGCAGCTGCTAACCAGGAGCGTTCGGAAAGCCTGAACGCGCTGTTCAGCACCACTGCCGCCGAGGCTGCCGAGTCCAGCGCCGCGCCGGCTGCGCAGGCGGCCGCGAAGCCCATCGAAGGCGCGTTCACGGCAGCGGCGAAGGCCGCTTCCGCCGGCTCCTCGTTCGATCCGTACAAGGCCTATGAGGGCACCGCAACGGGCACGCACAGCCCCACGCGTTCGGTCACCATCGTCAAGCCCGCCAGCTACGGCGAGTGCGAGAAGGTCGCAAAGGCCCTCAAAGCCGGAGACGCCGTTGTGCTTGCGCTCAAGGAGACCCCCGATGCGCTGGCAAAGCGCGTGCTCGACTTCTCGTTCGGCGTTTCGAGCGCCCTCGATGCAAGCGTCGACTGCATCGCCGACAAGGTCTTCGTCATCGCGCGCGGGGCGGCTCTGAGCGAAGCCGAGCGTGCAAGCCTGCGTTCTCAGGGTATTCTGTAACCGTACGTATTGAAACCGACCCCCGGGCTTGGCGCCCGGGGCGTTAGCAAGGAGCGAAACACCCCGCATGCTCAGTTTGAAGTATCTTATCGTGTCGCTTTCCGATGCGTACAGCATGATCATCTTCGTGTACGTCATGCTGTCATGGTTCCCGACCGATCGGGGCATCCTCGCAGACATCAACAACGTGCTCGCACGCATATGCGACCCGTATTTGAACCTGTTCAAGCGCCTGATCCCCCCTATTGGAGGTATGGTGGACGTAACGCCCATCGTCGCGCTGCTTGTACTACAATTCGGTGTACGTTTGTTGGTAAACTTGTTCTAGGTGCGCACCTGCGCATTCCCGCACATCAGATGAAGGGATACAAAGATGGCTATCACCTCTGCTGAAATCCATAACCAAAGCTTCTCCATCGATCGCAAGGGCTACGACGTCGACGAGGTCGATGTCTTCCTCGAGCATGTCGCCGATGAGATCGACGGCCTGAATCAGCAGATCGCCTCGCTGCAAAGCCAGATCGGCGAGGACACGTTCGCCGGCTTCGATCGCCCGGCCACCTTCGACGACGAGGTGTTCGACGAGCCCGAGCCCGAGCATGTCGCCGAGCAGCACGAGCAGCCCGCAGACTCCGTCGACCCGGCCATCCTGGCTGAGAAAGATGCCGCCATCGCCGAGCGC